>DASWOQ010000031.1:0-9598 GCA_036398675.1 Rhodanobacter sp.
CTGCGCGATCGGCGCGGGCCTGTTGGCCCTGTGCCTCGGCGCTCCCCAAGCCCAGGCCAATGTGCTGATCGGCGGTACCCGCGTGGTGTTTCCCGCGAAAGATGGCGAAGTCACCGTCCGCCTTACCAATTCCAACGACCACCCCGTGCTGGTGGAATCGTGGATCGACAAGGGCGACGTGCATTCCACGCCCGACTCGGTCGACGTGCCGTTCCTGATCACCCCTCCGCTGTTCCGCATGGAGCCGAACAAGGACCAGAGCCTGCGCATCGTGTTCACCCACGAGCAGCTGCCGGTCGACCGCGAGTCGCTGTTCTGGCTCAACGTGCTCGAAGTGCCGCCCAGGCCCGCGGGGCCGCAGGCACAAGGACAAAACATCCTGCAACTCGCCTTGCGTTCGCGCATCAAGCTTTTCTACCGTCCGGCCGGCCTGCAGGGCGACCCGCTCAAGGCCCCGGGCGCGCTTACCTGGAAGATCGTGGCCGATGGCCAGGGCTTTGCGCTGCAGGCGCACAACCCGACCCCTTACCACGTGACCATTTCCGAACTGTCCGTCGCCAGCGGCGGCAACAAGGTTGGCGCTGAGCTCGGCATGGTCGCTCCGCTGTCCGATCTACGCCTGCCCTTGCATGGTGCCGGCCAGAAGCCGGCCACCGGCAGCATGGTCACCTATACGGCCATCAATGATTACGGCGCGGGCGACAATTACAAAGGCACGGTGACGCCGTGACCCATCCGAGCGCCAGCCATCCTCTCCGCCCGAACCGCAACGGCACCGCCGTTGCCGCCCGGGCGCTGCTGTGCGTGGCTATCGCCAGTGCGCTGTTTGGCCTCAACGGCACCACCCATGCGGCTGCAGCGGCGGCACCCGGCGCCGATGCATCCGGCGCCATGGATGCAGCAAGCTTCGACCGCAGCCTGCTGCCGGGTGCCGGCAACAACACCAACGACCTCTCGCGCTTCGAACACGGCAACGTGGTGATGCCGGGCACCTACCGCACCGACATCTTCGTCAACAATACCTGGGTGGGCCGCACCGACGTGCGTTTCGCCTCGTCCTCGCCGAATGCATCGGCCGTCGCCTGCATCACCAGGGCGCTGTTCGAGCAGTTCGGGCTGCCGACGCAAAAACTGAGCGCCGAACAGCAGGCCAGGCTAGCCGGAGTTGACGGCGGCTGCGTGGCCATTGGCGACCTGATCCCCGCTGCCACCACGACGTTCGACCAGCCTAACCTGCACTTGGACGTCAGTATCCCGCAGGCCTGGCTGGGCACCCGCGCGCGCGGCTACGTGAGCCCGGAGAACTGGGACCGCGGCGTCAACGCCGGGCTGCTCAACTACAACTTCAACAGCTACCGCAACCGCAGTGGCGGCGTCACCCAGACCTCGTCCTTCCTCGGCCTCAACGCCGGGCTCAACCTGGCCGGCTGGCAGTTGCGCAACGATTCCACCATGCTGATGCAGTCCGGCGGCGCCGGCGTGCGTTCGACCACGCGCTGGGAGAACATCGATACCTATTTGCGCCACGACGTGCCGTCGATGCGCGCCCAGCTTACGCTCGGCGACTCCTACACCAGCGGCGAGCTGTTCGACGCGGTGAGCATCCGCGGCGCACAGCTGGCTTCGGACGACCGCATGCTGCCCGACTCGTTGCGCGGTTACGCACCGACGGTGCGCGGCGTCGCCGAGACCAGCGCCAAGGTCACTGTCCGCCAGAACGGCATCGTGCTGTATGAGACCACGGTGGCGCCCGGCCCCTTCACCATCAACGATCTGTATGCCACCGGCTATGGCGGTGATCTGGTCGTAACCGTTACCGAGGCGGATGGCCGCGCCCGCACGTTCTCCGTGCCTTACGCCAGCGTTCCGCAGTTGCTGCGCCCAGGCGTGACGCGCTTCTCCGTCGCCGCCGGCCAGTTGCATGATGCGTCGATCCACGCCAACCCGGCGTTGCTGGAAGCGACCATGCAGCGCGGTCTCAGCAACATGTTCACCGGCTACGCCGGCGTGGTCGGCACCAACGGCTACGACGCGCTGCAGCTCGGCACGGCACTCAACACCCGTTACGGTGCATTGGCGTTGGATCTGACCGACGCGCGCACGGAAATCCCCGGCCAGTCGACGCAAAACGGGCAGAGCATGCGCCTGAGCTACAGCAAGATACTGCCGGATACCGACACCTCGCTGACGCTCGCCACCTACCGCTATTCCACCAGCGGCTACCTTGGCCTGCGCGATGCGATGACGATGCGCGACATCGCCAACGGTCATCGCTACATCGATCCGACCACGCAGACCACGATCGACGGAATCCCCACGTCGAACCTGCTGACCCCGGACCAGATCCGCGCGCTGCAGGGCAACCAGGGCAACTTCACTACCTATACCAACCAGCTCGATCGCCAGCGCAGCCGTTTCGACATCAGCCTCAACCAGCGCCTGGGCGACCACGGCGGCTCGATCTACGTCACCGGTTCGGCGATCGACTATTGGAACCGCAACGGCACCGATGTGCAGTTCCAGGCCGGCTACAACAATATGTTCCATCGCCTGAGCTACACGATCTCGGCCACGCGCACGCGCGATGCATACTCGCGCATGAACAACCAGCTGTTCGTCAGCTTCACGCTGCCGCTTGGCGACAGCGAGCACGCGCCGAACTTCAGCACCAGCCTCAACCACGACAACACCGGTCATTCGCTGGACCAGGCTTCGCTCAATGGCACGCTGGGCGTGGACAACCAGTTCAACTACGGCGCCACCGCTTCGCACGACAATGGCGTGGGTGACAGCGGCAGCGGCGGCAACGCCGGCTCGGTCTATGCCGGCTACCGCAGCCCGTATGCGCAGGTCGACGGCAGCATCGGTTCGGGCAGCGGCTACTCGCAGGCCTCGCTGGGCATCTCCGGCGCCGTGGTCGCGCATCCCGGCGGCGTCACCTTCGGCCTGCCGATGGGCGACACCGTGGCGGTGGTCGAGGCCAAGGATGCCGCCGGTGTCCGCGTGCTCAACGCGGCCGGCGTCCGCATCGACCGCTTCGGCTACGCACTGGTGCCCTACATGACGCCGTTCGGCCTCAACACTGTGCAGATCGATCCGAAGGGCCTGCCGCTGGACGTGCAACTGGATGCCACCAGCGCCCAGGTCGCACCGCACGCTGGCGCCGTGGTGATGCTCAAGTTCAAGACCGAAAACGGCCGCACCGTACTGCTGCGCATCCGACAGTCCGACGGCAAGGCGATTCCGTTCGGCGCCGATGTCGTCGACGCCAACCACCAGCCGGTCGGTGTGGTCGGCCAGGGCGGCCGTGCCCTGGTGCGCAGCGCGACCGACCAGGGTCGCCTCGACGTGCAGTGGAAGCTCGACGACAACTCGCCGATGAGCTGCGGTTTCACCTACCACCTCAAGCCGTTCGACAGGAAGGCGAAGGTGGAAGGCCTGGACACGATCGACGCCACCTGCACGCCGGCGGCCGCCCCTGGAGAAGCGCCATGAGCCCCATCCGTTCGCTGGTCGTACTGGCCTTGCTGATAGCTCCGCTGTGCCTGCCGTCCACCGCGGCCGCGACATGCACGATGACGGGCAACAAGGAACTGGTCAACATGACGGTGTCGCCGGCGGTCGTCACGATCGATCCGAACGCGGCGGTCGGCACGGTGCTGGCCACCGCGCCGGCGGCCACTCCCAGCCCGGCCACTTCCGAGATCGACTGCACGGGCACCACGAGCATCGGCGTGACCAACCTTGTCGGCACACAGCCCGCCGGCAGCTCGACGATCTTCCCGACCGGCGTGGCAGGCGTGGGCTATCGCATCCTGCACCCGAGTTCCAGCTACTACCTGCTGCCGTGGGGCCACGACACGATCGCGTCGGGTACCTATGCGCTATCGGTGCAGTCGGGAATCCAACTGGTCAAGACTGGTCCGATCGCCCCCGGGGCCACACTCAACGCGGCCACGCTCGGCTATTGGGAATACACGGGCCGCAACTCCACGTTGCGCGTGGAGGATTTCGTCCTGCTCAATAGCGTGAAGTTCGTGGCGCCGACCTGCACGGTCACCACCACCAACATCGCGGTGACTCTGCCGACGGTGTCGGACAATTCGCTGAGCGCCACTGGCGCCACGGCCGGCGCCACCGCGTTCAACATCGGACTGACCTGCACCGCCGCAGCATCAGGTCAGACCATGGCCATCCAGTTCGATACCAACAGGCCATCCAGCGGCATAACCGGCGTGCTCACGCTCAATGCCGGCAGCACGGCCAATCACGTGGGCGTGCAACTGGTCGACAGCAATTTCGCCGCCGTCACTTTCGGCACGCCCGATACCGTCGGCACCACGCCGACCGGCGCGTACAACCTCACTTACTACGCCCGCTACTACGCACTCACCAACGGCGTGACCGCGGGCTCGGTGAGAGCCACAGCCACCTTCACAATCAGCTATCCATAACGCCGACCTTCATCGCCTGCATCCGTCGCCCGTCGGAGCAGGTCATCCGAAATACCCAGACTCCGCACCACCACAGACCCGAGTCCTTCAATCGCTGCGCTCGCGGCGTTGAAGGGATTCGGCCTGCATGTGTTCCGCACTTGGCTGCTGCGGCCACCAAGACGGGAAACGACGCGAGACTCGTGGCTGAGCCAGCCGTGGAACAGGAACCCGGGATGGGTCTGTAAAACGTCTCGAAAAAGCGGCAGTGGCTATCGCGTCCTGCCCATCGATCACGCATGCCAGACACCCCGTCGTGTACTCATTCGTAGGTCTGTGTGATCAAGGTAGGGCTCGGTGCATTGGCGTGGCCCATTCTGACGTAATCACTGAAATACCTGAGTACAGGATCCGGCTCCGCATCCGATAACTGGACCGCGGATACCGTGTAGCTCTGCGAAACTCTGACGACTGCATTCGACCTGCTGCAAGTATCCAGATGAGACAGGCCCGGCATCAAGGCAACAGCGACCCACCTCGTTACACGCTCGGCATTCACACCACAGGTCGGCTCGACGATGGCCCCTGTAAATGTGATCCGCCCACCTGCCGCATCGCTTGCGGCACTCGCCCGCGGGATGCACAACACTCCGACAACGACGGCGCTTAAACACAACCATCTGACCGATCCGGCCACATCGCACCTCCCAGCACCCATAGCGACTACGGGGTACCCACGTACTATCGGTATGAATCCAGACATTGCGATCGACTCTATGCGCCTGTGCACATAGAAACTGGGATATCTATCGCGTTTTCATGGCGGATCGAAATAGTGCGCAAGCCTGAGGGCAGCGTGAAGCGACCTGGAACATGACTGATCGATCGCGATATCCAGCTTTGGTTGCCATCAGATCGTCCAGCGAGACCATTAGAAGCGTGCCGCCCTGCGCCATGCCCAGTGGGTGATAACGTCGGACAGCTTCGCATTCGGCACGTTGAGAGCGAACGTATCGGGACCACTCTGCAGCACAGTCGCGCGCTATGCCAGGCTCCGCCACGCCGAGACGATATGCCAGTACGCCCAGGAACGTTCGTTGAACTGCCCGGTTTCAGCCTATCGCAGTACCTGGCGCAGACGGTCATCGCCAAGTCGGCCTGCAAGCAGCAGGCCCTCGTAGTCGCCCATGCTCATCGTCTGCGCAATGACACGCTGGGGCATGGCCGTGACTTCGTCGGGTCGCTTCCACCAGACATATTTGGCGGCGATTTTGTGCAACAACAAAGATTCGGGTTGCCCTTTCGCCATGATGGCGACCCGCTCAGAACATCCGTTGCGGTTGTACTGGAAACACGCGGCACGGATGCGATGAACGCCCGCCACGAAGCCATTCAAGGACTCTGCGTCAACGCGAGGATATGTACTTCTCGCGCCTGATCTGCGGCACCGGCAAGCCGAACTCCTTCAGCGTGGCGAAGGCGGCATCGACCATGTTCGGGTTGCCGCACAGATAGGCGATGTCGCGGTCGGCGTGCGGGCCCAGCTCGGCCAGCACGTTCTGCACGTGACCGCTGCGATCGGTGGAACGCGGGTTGGCCCGCGGCTCGCGGCTCAGGCAGCCGTGGAACAGGAAACCCGGATGCTGCTGCGCAAACGCCTCGAACTCCTCGCCGTACAGCAGTTCGCTTTCGCTGCGCGCACCGTACAGCAGCACCACTTCACGGCCGCCCTTGGCCAGCAGTTTCTCGAACTGCGGCAGCATCGCGCGATATGGCGTGACGCCGGTGCCGGTGGCGAGCAGCAGGTAGCGCGGATGCACGTCGGCTTCCTGCAGGCAGAAACGGCCGTAGGGTCCGCTCGCATCAATGACGCCGCCATGCGGCAGTTCGCCGAGCAGCTTGGTGGCCGCGCCGCCTTCCACATAGCTCACCGCGATCTCGATGCGCTGCACCGGTGACGACCCATCGCCAATGGTCGCCACCGAATAGCTGCGCTTGGTCGCGGTGCCGTCGTCGTAGTGGAAATGCACCTGCAGGAACTGGCCCGGCTGGAATGCCAGCGGCTGGCCGTCCACGCGCTCGAACACGAGATGACGCACGGTGGGGGCGAGCATGCGGCTCTCGACGAGGCGTAGCTGGAAGTGGTCGGCCATGAACTTCTCTGAAACGGTGCGTACGGAAACAGTGAGTGCGCCGGCGGGCGCCGGGATGATCGCGTCAAGCCCGCTATAATAGGTGGCTGCGAGCTGCCAGCCAAACGGCAACGCGTGTCCCCGCCGGGGTTTCCGGCCCGCGGCGCGCCGTTGCAACCGGCTTCGCATTGCCGCACCCCCTCATTCCGGCGCGTTCCATGACCAGCACCCCCGCACTCGTTGTCGACAACCTGCGCAAGACTTACAGCAACGGCGTCGAAGCCCTCAAGGGCATCAGCCTGACCGTGCAACCGGGCGATTTCTTCGCCCTGCTCGGCCCCAACGGCGCCGGCAAATCCACCCTGATCGGCATTCTCTCCTCGCTGGTGAACTCCACCGGCGGCGATGCGCAGGTGTTCGG
Organism: Rhodanobacter sp.; assembly: GCA_036398675.1. GTDB lineage: Bacteria > Pseudomonadota > Gammaproteobacteria > Xanthomonadales > Rhodanobacteraceae > Rhodanobacter. The sequence goes on from DASWOQ010000031.1 coordinate 6,987, forward strand.
CGTATCGGTCAACAAGCAGCGCAGCGAGGCGATGCGGCTGATCGGCCTGGTGCCGCAGGAACTCAACTTCAACCAGTTCGAGAAGCCGTTCGACATCTGCGTCAACGAGGCAGGCTTCTACGGCATCCCGCGCAAGCTGGCCGCCGAACGCGCGGAGAAATACCTGAAGGAACTGCGGCTGTGGGACAAGGCGCACATGCAGGCGCGCACCCTTTCCGGCGGCATGAAGCGCCGCCTGATGATCGCCCGTGCAATGATGAACGAGCCGAAGCTGCTGATCCTCGACGAGCCCACCGCGGGCGTCGACATCGAGATCCGCCGTTCGATGTGGCAGTTCGTCAGCGGCATCAACGCCGCCGGCACCACGGTGATCCTGACCACGCACTATCTGGAGGAAGCCGAGTCGCTCTGCCGCAACATCGCGATCATCGACCACGGCGTGATCGTCGAGAACACCAGCATGAAACGCCTGTTGGCGACACTGGATGTGGAAACCTTCGTGCTCGACGTCACCGCCATGCCGGACGAACTGCCCACCCTGCCCGGCGTCACCCTGCGCCGGCGCGACGACCACACGCTGGAAGCGGAAATGGCCCGCTCGCATGACCTCAACTCGCTGTTCGCGGAGCTCTCCGCCAGCGGCATCATGGTGACCTCGATGCGCAACAAGACCAACCGGCTGGAAGAGCTGTTCGTACGACTGGTCGAGCATGGCCGGCAGGAACCGGGCCGCAGCGGCGAGGAGCGGGCAGCATGAGCAACGCCGCAGCCAACCTCGTTGCACTCAACACCATCGTGCGTCGCGAAATCGCGCGTATCGTGCGCATCTGGACGCAGACGCTGATCCCGCCCGCGATCACCATGACGCTGTATTTCGTGATCTTCGGCAAGCTGATCGGCAGTCGCATCGGCACGATCCAGGGCGGCTTCAGCTACATGCAGTACATCGTGCCCGGCCTGGTCATGATGAGCGTGATCAACAACTGCTACGCCAACATCTCCAGCTCGTTCTTCGGCGCCAAGTTCAGCCGCGCGGTGGAGGAGATGCTGGTGTCGCCGATGCCGAACTGGGTGATCCTGCTGGGCTACGTGACCGGCGCGGTGGCGCGCGGCATGGTGGTCGGCGTGCTGGTGCTGGTGATCGCGCTGTTCTTCACTTCGCTGCATCTGGTGCATCCGCTGATCACGTTCCTGTCGGTACTGCTGGGTGCCACGATCTTTTCACTGGCCGGCTTCGTCAACGCGGTGTACGCGAAGAAGTTCGACGACATCGCGCTGGTGCCGACCTTCATCCTGACCCCGCTGACCTACCTGGGCGGCGTGTTCTATTCGGTCAACATGCTGGGCGAACCGTGGCAGGCGATCTCGCGGATCAATCCGATCCTGTACATGGTCAACGCGTTCCGTTTCGGCGTGCTGGGCATCAGCGACGTGCACGTGGGCGTGGCGTTCCTGGTGATGATCGGATTCGTGGTCGGCCTGTCGATCGTGGCGCTGCAGTTGCTGAAGCGCGGCGTCGGGCTGCGTTCCTGAAGCAGGGACGAGTCGCAAGGGCGCAGAAATCCGCTCTCCGCTGGCCTGAAATCCCGCTCCGCCGTACGCTCCTTCTTATGCCCTCGCGACTCGTCCCTCGCCCTGGTTTCAAACATGCGCGTCAACAAATACATCAGCGAATCCGGCCTGTGTTCGCGACGCGAGGCGGATGACCTGCTGCTCGCCGGCCGCGTCACCATCAACGGCGAGGTGGTGACGACCGGCGCCAAGGCGCTGGATAGCGATGAGGTACGTGTCGACGGCAAGGTCGTGCGTCCGCGCGCGCTGGCCGCCACGCCGGCCGCGAAGAAGGCCGTATACATCGCGCTGAACAAACCGGTCGGCGTCACCTGCACCACCGAGAAGGACGTCGACGGCAACATCATCGACTTCATCGATCACCCGCAGCGCATCTTTCCGATCGGCCGGCTGGACAAGGATTCCGAAGGGCTGATCCTGCTGACCAGCAACGGCGACATCGTCAACGAGATCCTGCGCTCGGAGAATCGCCACGAGAAGGAATACCTCGTCGGCGTCAACAAGGCGGTCACCGATGAATTCCTGGCCGGCATGGCGAAGGGTGTGCGCATCCACGGCCAGATGACCCAGCCGTGCCGTACCCGCCGCATCGCCAAGTTCGGTTTCTCGATCGTGCTGACCCAGGGCCTGAACCGGCAGATCCGCCTGATGGCTGCGGCATTCGGCTACCGCGTGACGCAATTGCGCCGCGTGCGCATCGACAACGTCAAACTGGCCCATCTGAAAGTCGGCCAGTGGCGCAACCTTACCGAGGCGGAATTGAAGGGATTGCTGCCGGGCCGCACGCAATGGTGACGCCGCGCCATCTGTAGGAGCGCACCCTGTGCGCGATGCTCTCTTGAACGTTTCGTGGCAACAGCATTCGCGCACAGGGTGCGCTCCTACAGCGGTCGTCAGGCCGCCGGCAGCGTCTGCAGATCCCAGCGCGGGTAGACCTGCACCGATGCATCCTGATGCTGGCCACCGGCGAGCCGAATCGCGCCGGCCAGCGCGATCATCGCGCCGTTGTCGGTGCAGAAATCCAGCCGCGGGAAATACAC
>DASWOQ010000032.1:0-1963 GCA_036398675.1 Rhodanobacter sp.
CGCCGGCGCCGGCATCTCCAACTGGCAGAGCTATTACGGCGAGAACCTGATCGACCAGTGGATGCCGCCGTTCTTCGGCGCCACGGTGTACGACGACCCGGCGGTGTATGCGAAGAGTTCGGCGATCAATTTCATCAAGAACGTGAAGGCGCCGATGCTGATCGTCGTCGGCGACCGCGATGCCGAATGCCCCGCACCGCAATCGTTCGAGATGTGGCATGCATTGCGTGCCCAGGGCGCGACCACGTCGCTGGTGGTTTATCCGAACGAAGGGCATCACTTTGTCGATCCGGCGCACGAACGTGACGTGCTGACACGCGCATTGGCCTGGTTCAGTCGATACCTCCCAGCGTCGAACTGATCGCATAGTGACTCTCTAACGAACCGCCGGCGTTCGCGCCGGCGGTTTTTTCATGCCTGCCACAGGTCATGCTTGACACCGCTCAAGTGTATTGATGTACTGATACACATGGACGCATCCTCACTTACCATCCAGCCCGCCTCGGCTGAGCCGATCTACCGGCAGATCGTCGAGCAACTGCGCCGCATGATCGCCAGCGGCCAGATCAGTACCGGCGAGCTGCTGCCATCCGTGCGTGAGGTAGCCGGGTTTCACGCCATCAACCCGATGACGGTGTCGCGCGCCTACGGCATCGCCGAGGCCGAGGGCCTGCTCGAGCGCCAGCGCGGCAAGGGCATGGTGGTCGGCGCCACGCGCAAGGCCGTGCAGAACGAAAGCCAGCGCCTGGCCTTGCTGGAGCCGTCGCTGCAGGCACTGACGCGACAAACGCAGGAACTCGAATTGCCTCCGGCATCGGTGCTGCGACGCCTGGGCAAACTGCTGGGGGAGCACTGAGATGATGGCCGGAATCGCCAGCGCCTTGCTGGTGGCGTGGCTGCTACTGGGCGAGCCGTTGCTCGGCCGCCGGTCGCATCGACGCATGCTTGCGGCGCTGGACGCTGGACGCGATCGGGCACGGTTGTACTTCTATCGAAGCTGGACCTGGCAGGCATGGCTGCTCGCGTGCCTCACCTTGGTGGTGGCCTGGGCCAACCACTGGAGCCTGGCATCGCTGGGTCTCCGTTTGCCGCACGCGTTGGGAAGTGTGCCGATCGGATTCATCGCCGGAATTGCCGCGGCGCTGCTGGCCGGCGCGCTATTCGGTCTGCTGCTGGCGCGCCGGCAGAAAAGCGCTGACAACACACTCCGCCAGCAGCCGATTGCCGGCGGCGACAAAGTGCTACGCATGCTGCCGCGCGGTGGCACGGAACGCCGCAGCTTCGCCGTATTGGCGATCACCGCGGGCGTGACCGAGGAGCTGATCTGGCGTGGCTTTGGTGTCGCCGCATTGCGCTGTGTGTGGCCACTGCTGCCACTGCTGCCGACCATCATCGTACTCGCCGTGGCGTTTGGCTGGGCCCATTTCTACCAGGGCGCGGGCGGCATGCTTGTGACCGGACTGATCGGTGCGGTGATGGTGTGGCTGTACCTCGCAAGCGGCAGTCTGCTGCTACCGATGTTTTTGCACGCGCTGCTCGACCTGCGCGCCTTGCTGCTGCCGCTGCCGGCCGAGCCGGCGATCGATCCAACCCATATTCCCAGTGACCGCGAACGGTCATCCTTCACGGAGAAGCATCCATGAATGCCGTTGTCGAGAGAATCGTCGAATCCACCATTGCACCGCTGGCGGTGAGCGATCTGGTCCATTGCTACGAAGGCAGCAACGTACTCACTGGCGTCGACCTGACGCTGGAACCCGGCAGCGTGCTCGGACTGATCGGTCGCAACGGTGCCGGCAAGTCCACATTGATCCGCGCCATGCTCGGCCTGCTGCGACCACTGGGCGGTGAAGCACGTGTCTTTGGCGCGCCGGCACTGAAACTCGACGATGACACCAAGGCACGTGTCGCTTACGTACCACAACAGCCCGAAGCGCTAGCCTGGCTCACCGCGCAGCAGATG
>DASWOQ010000033.1:0-4390 GCA_036398675.1 Rhodanobacter sp.
CCATCGCCGCGCGGCTGAAATAGGCCGCTACCTGTTACCCCCTCCCCTGCTCGCAGGGGAGGGCTGGGGTGGGGTTGCTCTGGCCCCTTCCGCAAGACCGAACAACCTCCTCCCAACCTCCCCCTGCGAGCAGAGGGAAGAGCCAACACACCGAAGAGATCGCCCGATGCCTGCAAGCTTGGAAGCCACCCTCGACTGGGCGCGCACCCGCGATGCCGCCGATCCGCTGCGCGCGTTCCGCGACGAGTTCATGATCCCGCCGCACGAAGGGCGCGATGCCACGTACTTCTGCGGCAATTCGCTCGGACTGCAACCGCGCGCCGTGCGCGATGCGGTCAACGCGGAACTCGACTACTGGGGCGAGCTCGGCGTGGAAGGCCACTTCAAGGGCCGCCTGCCGTGGATGGATTACCACGAGTTCGTACGCGACGACCTCGCCACGGTGGTCGGCGCGCAGCCGTCCGAAGTGGTAGCGATGAACACACTGGGCGTGAACCTGCACCTGATGATGGTGAGCTTCTACCGCCCGACGAAAGAGCGGCCGGCGATCCTGATCGAAGCCGGCGCGTTCCCCACCGATCGCTACGCGGTGGAATCGCAGATGCGTTTCCACGGCTTCGATCCGGCCACCGCGCTGATCGAACTGGAAGCCGACGAACCCAACGGACTCATCTCGCTCGCGGCGATCGAGCGCGCGCTCGCCGAACACGGCTCGCGCATCGCGCTGGTGATGCTGCCCGGCGTGCAATACCGCAACGGCCAGGCCTTCGACCTCAAGGCGATCACCGAACTGGGGCACCGGCATGGTTGCGTGGTCGGCTTCGACCTCGCCCACGCGGTCGGCAACCTGCCGCTGCAACTTCACGACAGCGGCGCGGATTTCGCGATCTGGTGCAGCTACAAATACCTCAACAGCGGTCCCGGTGCGGTCGGCGGCGCGTTCGTGCACGAACGTCACGCCACCGCGGTGCTGCCACGCTTCGCCGGCTGGTGGGGCCACGACAAGGCCACGCGGTTCCAGATGGGTCCCGAGTTCGTGCCCACCCCGGGTGCCGATGGCTGGCAGCTCTCCAATCCGCCGATCCTCGCGCTCGCGCCGTTGCGCGTATCGCTGGAAATCTTCCGCCGCGCCGGCATGAGCGCGCTGCGCGAGAAATCGCTGCAGCTCACTGGCTACCTGGAGTGGCTGGTGCAGACGCAACTGGCCGACATACTGCAAGTGGTGACGCCTGCCGATCCGCAACGCCGCGGCGCGCAACTTTCCATTCGCGTGATCGGCGGCCGCGAGCGCGGCCGTGCGCTGTTCGCCTACCTGATGGACCACGGCATCATCGGCGACTGGCGCGAACCTGACGTCATCCGTATCTCGCCCGCGCCGCTGTACAACCGGTTCGAGGATTGCCTGGTGTTCGCGCAGGCGGTGCTGACTTGGAAGATCAGTCTGGGTGGCAACTGATCCGCGCTCGCATGTTTCCGTGCGAATCAAGACGATAAAACAATCGGAATCAGGAAATGACCGAGAAGATAACCGGAGAAAATATTCGTTTCATCGTCATCTCGTTCGTCCTGTTATTGATCACCCATGCAATTGCCTACCTGACGCACGAATACTCTCATTCGCTGATGGCATGGTGCCTGGGATGGATGAATGATCCATTCGGAATCGACTACGGGCACGCGACGCTCTACAACGTCATCTTCCTTGATGACGTGGGCGACAATGTCAATTACCCACCGATATTTGCCAGTGGCCACGGCATGGATGCCGCAATCATCGCCCTCTCGGGCCCCTTTCTCGGCAATGGCCTGCTTTACTTCATCGTATACGGCCTGACCAGGCACACCGCCATCCGGACAACCCGGCTCGGGACATCCTTCGCCTACTGGCTCTCGCTGATGTGTGCCGCCAACGTCTGGGGCTATGTGCCTCTCAGGGCCATCACTACGCATGCCGACATCGCGTTTGCCGCCCAGGGATTTGGCCTGTCGACATGGGTGCTTCTCCCATTCGTTGGCATACCCTCGCTCTTCATCGTCTACCACTTCTTCTTCAAAATGTTCCCGATGTGCCATGAAAGGATGGCCGGCGGCTCTGGAAACGACTTCATCGTACTGGCGACGCTGACCGCCTACTGGTTCTTTTCGTTTTTCGGCGGCGACGGCATCACCGGGAACTACGGGCTTGTATCCCAGCTACTCTGCATCACATCGAGATATTTGCTTGTGCCCATGTGTACACTACATCTCGTATCGAAATACTACCGCTTGTATACGCTAGGGAAGCTGCCAGCGACTACATGACCACAATCCACCGCGATAGCCTGATGGATCACGGCATCATCGGCGACCAGAGCGAACCTGACGTCATCCGCATCTAGCCGGCACCGCTGTATAAACGGTCTGCGGATTGTTTGGTGTTTGCAGAGGCAGTGCGGGACTGGTGTGGTACGCGTTGATGTTCGAAACGCGGCGCGGCGACCAAGTTCGTAGCCTTCGTCCGCCAGCTCCATTCCCAGCCGGTTGAGCTAGGCACGCACAATGGAGATACCCAGTGCAGCCAAAGCTGCAGTCGAGGCTCTGGAAGTTTTCCGCTCCACCACGATGGTGTTGGCCGTCGTGGCCGCCCCGATGACATAGGCTGAGGCCGCATTTATCTTCTCCGCAGAGGCGAGCACCACCACTTCCGCCGCTCTGCCCGCCAGCGCGCGCTTGACGTAAGCCTCCTCGAGATCGCCGGTGCTCAATCCCGCGGTGGGGTGCACGCCGGTGACGCCCATGAAATACACGTCGGCCCGGATATGCGCGATGGCTTCGATCGCCGCCGCGCCGACCGCCACCATGGAATGCCTGAACAGCCGGCCACCGATCAGCACGACCTCGATGCCTTCATGGTCGGCCAGCTCGACCGCCACGCTGGGGCTGTGCGTGACTACCGTGGCCCTGAGCGTCATCGGCAGCTGGCGCGCCAGCTGCACGCAGGTGGTGCCGCCGTCGAGGATCACCACTTGTCCTGGCAGGATCAGTCCGGCCGCCTTGCCCGCAATGGCGGATTTCGCGGCCGTGCTGATCTGCTGCCGCCGACCAAAGTCGGCGACGGCAGACGACGCAGGCAGTGCACCCCCATGCACGCGCTGAAGCAGCCCTTCGGCGGCAAGCTCGCGCAGGTCGCGGCGGATGGTGTCCTCGGACACGCCGAAGGACTCGCTGAGCGCCTTGGCGACCACCATGCCGTCGCTTCTGAGCGTGGCCAGGATGGATTTCTTTCGATGGGTCGTCAACATGGATTATGCACGAAATTAATTGACATTGCACGATAATGCACGATAGCGTCTTGGCCCTCCGATGTCCAGAAAGGCCGATGCCATGAACGAAACCGCCGGACGGGTGCGTGTGATCGAAAGCCGGGTGCTGTCCGACGACTGGTACCTGCTGAAGAAGACGGTGTTCGACTTCCGTCGCGCCGATGGCCGCTGGCAGCGCCAGCAGCGCGAAACCTACGACCGTGGCAACAGCGCCACGGTGCTGCTGTACCAGCGTGCCACGCACCGCGTGGTGCTGACCCGCCAGTTCCGTTTTCCCGCCTACGTCAACGGACACGACGGCATGCTGATCGAAGCGCCGGCCGGCCTGCTCGACGAGGCCACGCCGGAACAGCGCATCCGCGCCGAGATCGAGGAGGAAACCGGCTATCGCATCGGTGCTGTGCACAAGATCTTCGAGGCGTTCATGAGCCCGGGTTCGGTGACCGAACGGCTGTTCTTCTTCGTCGCCGAATACGACGTGGCCTCCAGGATCGGCGACGGTGGCGGCCTCGAAGACGAAGGCGAAGACATCGAAGTCGTCGAGCTGCCGTTTGCCGAAGCGATGGCGATGGTCCACCGCGGCGACATCGTCGATGCCAAGACCATCATGCTTCTGCAGTACGCCGCGCTGCATCTGTTCACCGGGGAATCCCCGCGATGACATCGATGCTCGTGCTGATCGCCGGCCCGTACCGCAGCGGCACCGATGGCGATCCGGAAAAGCTTGCCCGCAACCTGCGGTCGCTGGAGCGCTCGGCGCTGGCGCTGTACCGACGGGGCCACATGCCGATGATCGGCGAATGGGCCGCCCTGCCGCTGGCGCGCGAGGCAGGTTCGATCACGCAGGGAGATGCCGTCGCCGAGGAATTTCTCTACCCGGTGGCGCAGAGACTGCTGCAACACTGCGATGCGGTCTGGCGGATCGAAGGCGATTCGAAGGGAGCCGACGACGATGTGCGCCGGGCGAGGTCGCTTGGCCTGCCCGTCTACCACGCGTTGAAGGACGTGCCGGTGGCTAGTGTGCCAGCAGCGTCTTCACGCCAAGGATCGTAAATGCCACGACGGCCATGACGATGTAGATGATCCAG
>DASWOQ010000034.1:0-202723 GCA_036398675.1 Rhodanobacter sp.
GCCGTACCGGTGGAGGGCGTGGTGACCGTGCCATTGGGATTGGTTATCTGCAGCTGATAGCTCGTGGCGGTGGTCACTGCCTGCCAGCTCAGATCTACAAGACCCTTGTTCGGATTGACCAGCGTGATCGTCAGCCCGGTCGGCACCGCCGGAATCAGCGCGACGGTCACTGTGCCGGTGCTGCTCCACGCCCCACAGCCACCCATGTTGCAGGCCTGCGCCCGATAGCCGTAACTGCCGTTGCCCTTACCGCTGATTGCCTTGCTGGTGGCACTGGTCGCCTGGATCGTGGTCCACGCACCGCCATTGACCTGCTCCTGCAGCGTGTAGCTGGTCGCCGCTGTTACTGCACTCCAGCTCACCGTGTAACTGCCCGTGCTATTGGTGGCGGGGACCGTCAATGTCGGAGCCGTCGCCGGCGGAACAGTCACCACCACCGTGCCACTGACCACATACGCACTGCTGCCATGGCTGTTGGTCGCCTGCACCTGGAAGCTGTAACTGCCACTGGCCAGGCTTTGCACCTTGCTCAGTGCCGTCCCGGTGTACACCGTGCTCCATGCCCCGGTGCCCAGACGTTGTTGCAGGTTGTAGTCCGTCGCATAGGTCGCAGCGGGCCAACTTACGGTGACACTGCCCGTGCTGGTCGCTGGCACCGTGATGCTCGCCGGCGCATTGGGAAGGTGCCCCACGACGAGCGTGGCGCTACCCGCACGCCAAGGGCTGCAGCCATAGGTATTGCATGCCTGCACCTCATAGACGTAGCTGCCATCGGCCAGTCCGGTGACGGCCGTGCTGGTGCCCGTGCTGTTGTAGATGCCTGTCCAGCTCGTGCCGCCGTTGCTGCTCTGCTGCACCACGTAGCGTGTGGCCAGCGTCGCCGCGCTCCAGCTCAGCGTGGCACTGCCGGTGCCACTGGTCGCCGGGACGGTGAAGGTGGCCGGCGTCGCTGGCACCACGCCGTAGGTGGTATCGACGGTAACCGCGCTGGATGTGGCCGCACCGCGTGTGCCGTAGGTGTTATAGGCGGCGACCTGATAGGTGTAGCTGCCACTGGTGGTGCCGGGACGGCTGATCGACGTCGCTGGCGTGGTGCTGGCGATGGTGGCCCATGCCCCGCCGTTGAGGCGCTCCTGCACCGTATAGGCGCTCGCGGTGGCCGGCGCCGTCCAGCTCACGGTGTAAGTGCCATTGATCGTGCCGCTCGGGACCGTGACCGTCGGCAACGTCGGGGTCACGCCCATTGTGACCGAGCTGGTAAAGGCACCGCAGGTCGTGCCGATGCAGCCTTCGGCCCGATAGATATAACTGCCACCGGACTTGCCGCTCAGCGCCGCGCTGGTCGCGCTGCCGCTGTAGACCGTGGTCCACGCACCACCACCGACTTGCTCCTGCAAGATGTAGCTGGTAGCCGCCGCCACGCTACCCCAGCTGACGGTGAAGCTGCCATTGTTCGGATTAGTATCGAAGCCGATCGTGGCGGGCGCGCCCAGTTGCGTGGACACGTCGCGGGCAACCATCTTGGTGCCCAGGTAGATGAAGTCGGTGCTCTGTGCACTGCCCGGTGCCCACTGATACATCAGCTGACCGGCCTGGTTGTAGAAGTAATATATGGTGATCCCACCGACCGTCTTGCTGACCCGTCGGCCCGCCGCGTCGTAGGCATAGCTGTCGGCGCCGGGGATCTGGGTGAGCTGGTTCTTCTGGTCGAACAGCAGGTTCGTGCTGTTCTTGGTGGCGACATTGCCGCGCGGATCGTAGGTGTAGCTGGTCAGCGTGGCAGTCCCGCTGGTGATGCTGTTCAGCAGGTTGCTGGTGCCGTAGTTGTAAGTAGAGACCTGGCTTCCGGTCTGCAGCGTGCGCAGGTTGTTGAGCGCGTCGTAGGTATAGGCCTGACTGCCCCACAGGCCGGCCGCCGCTGCACTGGTCAGCCGGTTGAGTGCGTCGTAGCCGAACGCCTTGCTGCGCGGACCGCCCGCCAGATCGGTCACCGTCGTGATATTGGCGTTCTTGTCGTAAGCAAGGTCTTCGCTCAGCTGCAGCGTGGATCCCGGCCCATAGCTGAAGTTGCTCAGCAACTGACGGGCGTTCTGCTCGGCCACGTAGCTGCTGCCATTGCCGTAGACGAAGCCCGCCACCTGACCGTTGGGGAAGTAGCCGACGCCACTGGCGTAGCTGCCGGCCTGGGTCGGACGACCCAGCGCGTCGGGCGCGTAGCTGACGCTCTCGCCATCCGGGTAATGCACACTGCTGGTGCTGCCGTTGGCGTCGTGGGCATAACCGATCGCCCAAGGATTCTGGCCGACCAGTTGCAGGCTCTCGCCGGTCAACATGCCACGGAAGTTGTAGGTGCCGGTCCAGGTGCTGGTGCCGGAGACCGCGCTGGTTTGACGACCCACCACATCGTAGCCATAGCTGGTGCTCTGCGTGCCCGCCGGAGGCAGAATGGTCTTGACGCGGTTCATCGCATCGTAGGTAAACGTGGTCTGCGCGGTAGTGGGAACCGTCTCCTTGCCGCACGCGCTGGAACCGGGCGGAACCGTAAACCCTGACACACTGAACCGGATGTTGTTCGCACCGTCGTAGGCCATCACGGTGTCACCACTCTCCGGCTCGGTCGTGCGGCACAGACGGTGATAGATGTCGTAGACCATTGTCTTGGTGACACTGTCGTTCTCGGTGCCATACAGCCCGGACTGCGTAATCGCCGTCGGACTACCGTAGACGTCGCGCGTGATGGTCTGGGTGATGCCACCAGGCGCATCAACTCGGATCACGTTGTCGTAGCTAGGCTCATCGAACACTTGGTAATGCGTGGTGGTGACGTTGCCCTTCGGATCAATCACCACCTGAGAGGCGCCCGCACCGTAGCTGGTGCTGCTGGTCAGCGTGCCCAGCTCGGAGGTCTGCTGCACCTGGGTGACACGGCCAAGCGCATCATAGGTCGTAGTGCTGCCGGCGACGGTGGGGGACTGCGAGAAGGTCAGCGCGGTGGCGCTCGGATAGGCGCTGAAGACCTTCTGGCCTTTCGAGTCATAGGTGGTCAGCGTGCTGGCCTGTACCGTGCTGCCGATGTCGCTGTCACTCAGGACCGGACGCAGCATGGCGTCGAAGTAGGTCACCGCCGTCGCGCCGCCCGTGGTCGTGGTGCGCTTCCAGTGGTTGGCGGCGACGCCGCGCTCGGCGCCGGTGACGAAGTTGTAGGTGAAGCTCTCCGGTGCCCACGCGACTTCGTCGCCGGTCGGATAGCTGATGCCGGTGATCCGGCCGACCGGGTCGTAGCTGTAGCCCGTCGTGTGCCCCGCCTGATCGGTGAGGCTGGCGATCTGGCCGAAGTCGTTGACCACGAGGGTCTCGCTGGTGCCGCCCGGATAGCCGATGGTCTGCGGGATGCCGCGCTTGTAGTTGCTCAAGGAGGTGGTGTGGCTGTTGCCGTCGGTGAAGCTCGCCAGTTGGCCGGCACTGTTGAAGGTGTAGTTCATCAACAACTCGCCGAACGCCGAACGCGTCAGTAAGGTGTCATTCGTGGCATAGGTGTTGGCCGATTCCACCTCGCCGGTGGCCACGTTGGCCACCTGCTGGGGCAGGCCCAGCACCCACAGGTTGGGGTCGTTGAGGTAGCTGGTGGTTTCTTCAATCCCTGTCGTCTGACCGGTGATCGAGCTATAACGCTTCACATCGGTCGGTTGCGCGTAGGCGTTGAACGACTCTGCTTGCCAAGTATAGGTATCACCACTCTGCGTGGTCACGCGTTGACTCAGTGGCGACACTTCCTCGGTTTGCAACCAGTTGTCACGATCTTGCAGGTCGAAGACATAGGACGCAGGCCACGGCCCACCCACGGGATTGGCGTAAGTATTGATCTCCGCGCGCAGGATCGGGCTCGTGTTGGCAGTAGTGAAGTAATCCGTACGCAACAACAATCCTTCGGACGCATCGAACCGGTTGCTGAAGGTGGTTCGAGTGTCGTGACCGTCTGGATCGATGACATCGGTATAAACGACGCCGGAACAACTGCCGTCGCTTGCGCAGCTGTCGGTATTCCAGCTTCTATTAAGAGGCGAATACGTATAGGCCCAAGTCTGCGACGGAAAACCGGCACCCGTGAAGGTCTTGCTGATGATGGATTGCTGGTAGTACACCTGCGGAAACGTGGAATAAGCCTCCTGATCGTTGCTACTTACATCGCCATAGCAGTGCTTGGGCACATAGGATCGTCCGTGCACCATGGGCTGGGTGGTGAAGGTTCCCACCAGTCCGGAAGGATGGGTGATCGAGCCAGTCAGTGAAGTTCCATACATCGAGGCGATGGTGTTGGATTGGCAGTTCCCATTTTTGGAAATGACCTCCGCGCTTCCCTCTTGAAACGCATCCATGCTCAAAGACCAGGCGCTGCCATCGGGCAAGGTCACCCCGGTCAGGGTGGGGAAATTCGGGTTGGCGTAGCTGTAATTCCAGGTGCGCGTGCCAGCGCTCGCCGAACTAACGGTAGCCGCGCTGATCAGCGGACTGGTGGAGGAAACGTATTGCACGCTTACCAAACGTCCGTCGCTGGCACTGATGCTGCCCAGGCGCCCGCTGCTGTCGTAGTGATAACTCACGGCATTGCCGAAGCGATCCTGGACTTGGGTCACCAGCATCAACGCCTCACGACGAGTGAGGATGTTGAACGGTGCGACTAGCGGATGTACGCCGTTCAATGCCTGCATCGGCCCGGTGCCGAGCGGCGACCCCATGGATGTCATATGGCGATAGATCAGATGGGCAAACGTATATTGCGTACCATCCGGTGCGATCGCCAGGAAACCTTCGTTACCGTCGTCCGCCGTCACGCCGCAGCGGATCATCCAGTTTTGCTTGGTGACAATCGGGAAGCTCTGGCCGCTCATGGTGGGCGTGAGCAAATTTTTAGTGGTGTCACGAGGCAACAATTCCTGACTGCCCGCACCGGGAACAATCAGGTGATAGCCATACCACCACTGATCCGACCCCCACGTATCACCACCTTGGAGCGGGCTGACTGGTGGTGGCGGACCGAACTGGCTGCAACGTCCTGCTGTTGAGCCGCTGGCTACCTGCCATCCCAGGTCGTTCTTCTGGTCTGCGGTCGCGGTCTCGATGCGTGGGATATCCAGATCCCAATCCGCGAAGGGACGTCCCACATCCAGACCGTCTGTCGCTGGGTCAGTCGTGCTGAGTGACCTGGACAGCGTGATCGTCGGTCCATTGCCCAACAAGCTGATGTCGGTCTGCTCGAACGACAGCGTGCCGTCATAGAGACTGATGTTTTCGCCAAATGGATTGGCACCCAGGGGCTGGATGTCCTGGTCGATCTTGATGAGTTTCTTGTACTCATCCTCCGGGGTGACCGATTGCGCGTGGCACGCACTGGAGAACGTTATCAACATCACTGCAGACAGGCAGATCCCTTGCCAGGTACGCATCGATGTTCCCCTTCACCCGGCGTTGCACCCAAGCTTCGAGGAACAATGCTATTCCTCTGAAGGCGATGTCAACGTGCAAGTTTTTGCGAAGCTAACAAGTCAAGGCATCCTGCCGGCCGCGGACGATCTCCGGCTGGCCGGACTTGAGCTTGATCGCGCCGCACTTGATCAGTTGCTTGCCGTCGATCACGTCCACTGGCAGACCGAAATGGCCGCCATCGGCGAGTATCTGGATACCTTTGTGCCACGACTGCCGGAGCGCCTGCATGCGGAACAGCAACGGGTCGTCATGGCCCTCGACGCCATGACGGAGCAGCCGCAACGCGAGGTGGCGGCGCGCTGACCGGAGAGCCGGCGCCATGATGACGCTGGCGTTCGTGCAAACCCTTTCGCGCGGCGATGCATCCAAGCTGGCAAGATGATTGTCGCCTGCCCTGCCATCGGAAACACCATGTCGCCTGCCACAGCGGGAGCCAACGACAGCGACGACGTGCGCGCCGCGGCCGCCGGCGATCGCGGTGCGTTCCAGCGGCTTTACCATCTGCACGTGGGGCGGGTGCACGGCGCGGTGTTCCGCCTAGCCGGTTACGACCACGCGCGTGCCGAAGACCTGACCCAGGATGCGTTCATCCGTGCGTGGCAGAAACTACCCGGCTTTCGCCATGAAAGCACGTTCGGCACCTGGCTCTACCGGCTGGCGGTGAATCTGGCATTGATGGATATACGCGCCCGTGGCGCGGATCCGGTCAGCATGCTCGATGAGGATCACCTGCCGGAACATGGCGACACGCCCTTCTGCGCCGCCGAACGCGAGGAACTGGAACGCGCGGTTGCGCTGCTGCCTCCGCGCGCGCGCGCCGTGCTGGTGCTGCATGACATCGAAGGCTGGAAACACGAAGAGATCGGTGCCGAGTTGGGTATGGCCATCGGCACGTCGAAAGCGCAGCTACACCGCGCCCGCGGATTGATGCGCAAGGTATTGGGAGAAAACGCATGAACGAATTCGAATGGCGCCGTCAAATGCGCGAGCTGCGCCAGCCGGTGACGCCACAGCGCGATATCTGGGCGTCCATCGACGCCGCGCTGGAGGACGCCGAACCGCCGCACGCCTCGACGAACACGTCTAACCCGACGCGCACAGCGAAGGTACCGCACCGCTGGCTGATCGCCGCCGGCCTCGCCGCCTCGCTGCTCATCGTGGGCGGGATCAGCTGGCATCTGCGGCAGGTTCCGGCCGCCGTCACGGTGGCCAACGCACCGTCGCCGTCGGCGAAATGGAAGCCGTCCGATCCACGACTCGCAGGGGCCGCCATCGAACTGGACGCCGCCCGCATGGAACTCCAGCAAGCTATCCAGCAGGCACCCGGCTCGTCCGGCTTACAGCGGATCCTGGCCCGTACCGAACTGCAGCAAACACAATTGCGCCAACTGACCCGCGAACCCGGTTGAGTTATCCACGTCAGGAACGATCATGAAGAATCTACGCTACGCCCCATTGCTGCTCTGTCTGTGCATCGGCCAGGCGCTCGCCGACACGCCGATCCAGCTTCGCCACGACGCGACGGCCAACGTCCATGTGAGCATCAGCAACGTCGCGGGCACGGTGAGCGTCTCCGCCTGGGATCGCAACGAAGTGGAAGTGACCGGCCACCTCGGCAACGGCACCAAGCCGCTGGCGATCACCGGCGGCAACGACGACCTGTCGATCAAGGTGGAACCCGAAGGCGGATCCGGCGGCTGGTTCAACTGGGGTGGCGACAGCCGCATGGCGCCGAGCACGCTGGATCTCCACGTGCCCAAGGGTGCCTCGCTGGACATCGGCGTGGTGAGCGCGCCGCTGGTCGTGGACGGTTTCGACGGCGGCGACATCGAGGTCAACACCGTCAGCGGCAGGGCACGCATCAATGCGCGTACACCTTCGCTGAAAGTCGAAAGCGTCAGCGGCAACGTCGAACTGGCCGGCCACGCCGAACAGGCTGACCTGCAGACCGTGAGCGGCGACATCCTCGCTCCCGTTCTGGGCAGCGACGTGAAGCTACAGACCGTATCCGGGCGCATCCAGGCCAGCGGTGGCCCATGGCAGAAGCTCACACTCAGCACTGTGTCCGGTGAAGTGCAACTGTCGGGCGGACTCGCCGCGCACGGCAGCATCGGCATCGACAGCATGAGCGGCGACGTGCAGTTGCAGTTGCCGGCGAACGTGTCCGGCGCCATCCACGCCAGCAGCTTCAGCGGCGATCTGCGCAGCGATTTCGGCACGCCACAGAAGCCCGAGCACGGCCCCGGTAGCAGCCTGGACACCCGTGCCGGCGACGGCAACGGTCAGATCAACGTGGAAACCTTCAGCGGTGACCTGCGCATTCGCAAGCGGGACTGAACGCCGCGGCCAGCATCGCCATCGGTGGCCCGGAAACACGATGCCTCAGAGGTAGGCGCCTCCGCAATCGGGCCGGGACTGACTAATCCGAGACTCGCCGAGTAGTCGCCAGATAGCGGGATCAGAGATCCTGGTGATACTGCACGTAAGGCGTACGCGACTGATCCGGCTCGGGGCCGACCGGCGTGTTCGCCGGTGTACCGGAAGACCACAGGTTCTGCGCACCGACGCTCAGCGAACCGCGCCACGGCAGACGCCAGGTGACGCCCAGGTCGATACTGTTCCAGCGGCGATCCGGGTTGTAACCGCCGGGGATGCCACCGCCGGCCTGGGGCTGCATCGTGCGCCCGACCAGCGTGCCGCTCAACGGGCCGTGATCCACACCGAAGCTCAGTGCTTTCTGATCCATCGTGTTGATGCCGAGCAGATTGCCCGGAAGCAGGTGGATGCGACCGACGCTGGCACCCAGATCGATGCCGCTCTTGGGCCCGAACGACAAGCGGCCGCGTGCATTCAGCTGCGAGCTGCTGTCGAAACTGGTCAGCCCGTCGACACCCGGCGCCGCTCCTGGAAGCACTCGCGGCAACGGTACGTTGTTGTTGTCGGGCGTGCTGTTGGTGGCGACGCTCAAACCAAGCGAATAGCGACCGAGATCGTATGTGGCACCCACTTCGCTGCTGATGACCCGCGATGGCTGGTTGACCCAAGAGTGCTCGCTGACTTCGGCGTGTGCCTGCAGATTCGGGGCCAGCCCGTACTGCAGGCCGGTTGTCACCACACTGGACGCATCGACCGCGCGGAACGACAACGGCGCATTGTTGCGCTGCGCATCGGTCTCCGAACCTTGATCCGCCTTGAGTGCCAGCAGGCGCCCATCGGCGCCACGCCACAACGGCACCACCACGCCCGGCTCGATCTCGGTCATCTGGTCCGGCGCCCGGTTCAGCAGATGCTGAGCCAGGGCATTGTCGCTGCCCACGGACTGTCCGGCCGCGGCGAGCGGCAACAGGAACAGCATCGACAGAATGGATAGACGGCGCATGAATCTGGTCAACAACTCTCAGGTGGCAGGCCCGGGGCACGAGCATACCGCGTTTTACGTTTTACTAACACCCCAAAAAGCCCTGAAATCCTGTACTTGACGCACAAAAAGTTGGCTTGCAACTGTCCAGGGCTACCTAGTTCGACCCCGCCCACCATCGACTGGTTCCCGCCCCCCGGGAATGCTGGCTACCGGGCCAAGTAACACGATATAAAGGTGCTTGATGCCTACTCCACCGACATGGTCGGAACAAACCGCAGCCGATGAGCGCCCCTCCCACGATCCGTTCGTCCCAGACACCGCTGGCTGCAGGTAATCCTGCAACCTTGCACGAGGCGGTCGAGCGATTGTTCAAGGCGACCGACGCTTCCGGCGTCGTGGATATCTGCAAACTCATGCTTGGTCATTTCGGCATCTCCGGGCAGCTTCGCTGGAGACGCAAGGACGAACAACCCGCCCTTCCCCCGGCCGGCTGCCTCGATCTGGCGGAAAATCCCCAAGGCCCGCGGACATTGACGCTCGAAGGCGCCGACCTGCCGCTGCCCGACGACATCCAGAGCCAGCTTTCCTGGCTCGGGCGACTGGCGGATGCGCGCCTGCGCCAACTGGCCGAAACCAGCCGCCTCTACGAGGCCATTTCGCGACTGGCCCTCGCCGAGCGCCTGCAGCGCGCGCTGTACGCCATTGCCGAACAGGCCGGTGCGCAGCAGGACATGCCCGAGATGATGCGTTCGCTGCATTCCATCGTCAGCAGCCTGATGTATGCGGAAAACTTCTACATCGTGCTGTACGACAAGGCCACCGACACCATTCGCTTTCCTTATTACGTCGACATCGCCGATACCGCCCCCCCGCTACCGGACCGGGCCATTCCGTTGCAGGAGATGCTGCACAGCATGACCTGGAACCTGCTGCAGGAAGGACGCCCGCTGATGGGATCGCTCGAAGAATTGCAGCAGCAGTTCGGCGAACATTTCGTGCTGATGGGCCCACGTTGCGAACACTGGCTCGGCGTACCGCTGCAGAGTGGCGGGCAGGTCATGGGCGGCATCGTGATGCAAAGCTATCGCGCCGATACGCACTACTCCCGGCACGATCTCGAACTGCTGAACTACGTCGCCCAGCATGTGCAGACCGCGCTCGAACGGCGGGAGGCGCATATCGAACTGGGGCGCCGCGTCGCCGATCGCACCACCGCATTGCGCGAAGCCAATCGCGTGCTGCGCCAGCAGGTTCTGCAGCGCCAGCGTGGCGAACGCCTGCAGGCTGCGCTGTTCCGGATTGCCGAACTGGCCAATACCACCGAGAGTCTGGAAAAGTTCTACGCGGCGATGCACCAGGTCATCAGCGGCCTGCTCTACGCACGCAATTTCTACATCGCACTGGTCGATGACGACAGCGGGTACCTTACTTTCCCCTATTCCGTGGACGAGGTCGACAGCGTGCGACCGCCACGCGTCCATGGACGCGGTGCGACCGAGTACGTACTGCGCACCGCCAAACCACTGCTGGCCGACCCGAAGGAAATCGAGCGCCTGGCCGAGCTCGGCGAAATTAGCCACTTCGGCGCGCGCTCGGTGTGCTGGCTCGGCGTACCGCTGATGTGGAACGGAAAGTCGATGGGCGTGCTGGCCATGCAGAGCTACTCCGAAGAGCATACCTACAACGAGCGTGACCAGGAACTGCTTACCTTCGTCAGCTACCACATCGCCAACGCGTTGCAACACAAGCACGCGGCATCGTCGCTGAAGCAAGCTTACGCAGGGCTCGAACGTCGCGTCACCGAGCGGACCCGCGCGCTGGCGCTGGCCAATCGCGACCTGCGCGAACAGATCGCCGAACGTGAACGCGTGGAGCGCCGGCTCAAATACGAAACCCTGCACGATTCGCTGACCGGCCTGCCCAACCGCACGCTGCTGTTGCAGCGGCTCGAACAGGCGATGCAGCGCTATATGCAAAACCCGAACGATCGGTTCGCGGTGCTGTTCATCGACCTGGACCGCTTCAAGGTCATCAACGATTCGGTCGGGCACCTGGTGGGCGACGACCTGCTGTTCCAGGTGGGCGGACGCATCCGTGCATGCCTGAAAACCCGCGACGTCGTCGCGCGCCTGGGCGGCGACGAATTCGCGGTATTGCTGGAAGGCATCATCGAAAACGGCAAGGCTGCGCAGATCGCCGAACGCATCATCATCGAATTGCAGACGCCATTCCGGCTTGGCACCAAGGAGATATTCACCTCCGCCTCGATCGGCATCGCGCTGTCCAGCCCGCACTACCGCCAGCCGGAAGAACTGCTGCGCGATGCCGATGCCGCGATGTACAACGCGAAAGACGGCGGGCGCCACCGCGCGGCGATGTTCGACGATCGCCTGCGCCGCGAGGCGCTGTCGCTGCTGGACATGGAAAGCGACCTGCGCCATGCGCTGAGCCGAAACGAATTCGAGCCGTTCTACCAGCCGATCGCCGAGCTGGCCAATGGCCGCGTGGCCGGCTACGAAGCATTACTGCGCTGGCATCATCCGGAACGCGGCTTGCTGTCGCCCAACGATTTCCTGCTGATTGCCGAGGAGTGCGGCTGCGCAGAGGCGATCGACTGGCAGATCTTCGAGCAGGTCTGCGCGCAGGCCGTGCAGTTGATCGGCACGGATGGCTTCATCAGCATCAACGTATCGGGACGCCACTTCCGCTCCGCGGATCTCGATCAGCGGCTGCTCGCGCTGTTCGATCAATACCACGTGCCGACCAGCAGCATCCGCATCGAGGTCACCGAGCGCGCGCTGCTGGAAAACCCGACCCAGGTGAAGCGGATGCTCAAGAATCTGCGCAGCCACGGCGTCGGCATCGCGCTCGACGATTTCGGCACCGGCTATTCCTCACTCAGCTACCTGCATCAATATCCGTTCGAGACATTGAAGATCGACCGCTCCTTCATCACCGAACTGCCTGTCGGCGACGAGGAAACCCAAGGATTGGCGCTGGTCCGGGCCATCCAGGTCCTGGCCGATTCGCTGCAGATGAAAGTGATCGCCGAAGGCATCGAGGAAGAGTCGCAACGCCAGGCGTTGCTGCGGGTCGGCTGCCGCTACGGCCAGGGCTTCCTGTTCGCCACGCCGCAGCCGGCCGAAACCTGGCTGCGTGCGGATCGACCGCTGCTGCTGGCCCAGTCTTGGTGAAGCCGTTCGTTCGATCCGTTCGGGATCAAGCGAACCACGGCATCTCGCAACTTCACTGTTCGGTATCCGGCATATCCAGCGCGGCGCTGGCGCTGAGCAGATGCTCGGCATCGATGCGGTCGAAGTAGTAACGCTGCGCACAGAATTCGCAGATCACTTCGATCTCGTCATGGCGTGACGCGAGTGCCGCCTCGACCTCGTCGCGACCCAGCGAACGCAGCATCGCCGTCACCCGCTCGCGGCTGCAACTGCAGCCGAAGGCCAGCGGGCGCGGGTCGGACATCCGCGCGGATTCCTCGTGGTACAGCCGGTGGATCAGCTGTTCCGGCGCGGTCGCCAGCAGTTCCGGTGCGCCCAGCGTGGCGGTCAGGTGCACGATGCGGTTCCATGCATCCTCATCGGGTACGACGTCGCTACCGCCTTCGTCGGGGATCTTCTGCAGCATCAGGCCGACCGCATGCTCGCCATCGGTGGCCAGCAGGATGCGCGCGGGCAACTGCTCGGACTGGACGAAGTAGTTTTCCAGCGCGTCGGCCAGCCCCGCATGCTGCAGGTCGACCAGGCCCTGGTAACGCTGGCCGCGCTCGATATTGCCGATGGTGATCGCCATGATTGCGCCAGGCAGCGTGTCCAACGCCAACGGCTGCGGCAGCGGATCGTCCCAGCGCGCCAGTCCGCGCAGCCGACCCTGGTCGTTGCACTCGGCGAACAACAGACGCAGTGCACCGGTGCTCTTCAACTCGATCGACAGGGCGCCATCGAGCTTGATGTTGCCGGTCAGCATCGCGCTGGCGGCAAGCGCCTCGCCGAGCAAGGCGCGCAGCGCCGGCGGATACTCGGCGCGGCCGGCCACCTCGCGCCACGCCGGGCCGAGCCGCACCAGCACACCACGCACGCCTGCGCGCTCGAGCAGGAAACGATGCATGGTGTCGTCGACAATCAGTGGTTCCACAATGGGCGATCTCTTGAGGTCAGGCGTCACAGATGGGGGCGCGGTCGGGGCGGGACAACGCCTTATACTGCCCCGATGCCTCTTCGCGCACGGTCATGAAAAGCCTGCACCGCCATCCCCGGTCCATTCGGCTGCTGCGCACCCTGTTGATCCTCGCATTGGCGTGGCTGCTGCTGAGCTGGCTGGTGGTGCTAGTGCTGCGCTTCGTGCCGCCATGGACATCGGCGGTGATGCTCGAACGCCGGCTGGGCGCGCTGGTTCATGGCGAACCGAACTTCCGCTTGCGCCACCACTGGGTGCCATGGAACGACGTGTCGCCGTGGGTGCCACTGGCGATGGTCGCCGGCGAAGACCAGAAATTTCCCTACCATCACGGCTTCGATTTCGACTCCATCCAGGACGCGATGGATGCGGCCGACGACGGCAAGCGTTTGCGCGGCGCCAGCACGATCAGCCAGCAGACGGCCAAGAACCTGTTCCTGTGGAACGGGCGCAGCTTCATCCGCAAGGGGCTCGAGGCATATTTCACGGTGCTGATCGAATTCACCTGGCCCAAGCAGCGCATCCTCGAGGTGTACATGAATTTCGCCGAGCTGGGCGACGGCGTCTATGGCGTGGGTGCCGCGAGCGACGCCTACTTCCACGTATCACCAAACCGGCTTGGCCCCGCCGAAGCGGCGCGCCTGGCCGCGGTGCTGCCCAGCCCGCGGCGCCTGCACGCGGATCGCCCCAGCGCATACGTCATGAGCCGCGCCAACTGGATCCAGCAGCAGATGAACCGGCTCGGCGGTCCGGGTTATGTTCAAGGTCGAGCACCGGCACGCCAGCCGCACTGAGCTGAAGGGAAGCAGCGCACGCTTTGGGCGGTTGGCGAATCCGTTTCACGACTTGGCTACACGATTCAGATACGTCGGCGCTAGACTCGCTGCAACCCGGCCCGCCCGCGGCCGGTGGGAGACCCAAGCATGAGTCAGGTCAGACATTTGCTGGAAGGCAAGGGCAGCAACATCTTCTCCATCGGGCCAGACGCGCCGGTCCTCGAAGCGATCAAGCACATGGCCGAACACGGCATCGGCGCGCTGCTGGTGATGCGTGGCGACAAACTGGTCGGCGTCGTCTCCGAACGCGACTACGCGCGCAAGGTCATCCTGCAAGGCCGCTTGTCGGCACAGACTGCGGTATCCGACATCATGAGCAGCGAACCGTTGACGGTCGGGCCGGATACCGACGTGTTCGACTGCATGCGCCTGTGCACCGACCGCCGTATCCGGCATCTGCCGGTAGTGGAAGGACAGCGGGTCGTCGGGGTGATCTCGATCGGCGACCTAGTCAAGGCGGTGATCGACGCGCAGGCCGAACAGATCGAACATCTGCAGCGCTACATCACCAGTTGAACACGGCACACATGGCCATCAGGCTGGCGGCGCATCGACACCGCCGGTTCGCACAGGCTCGTCCGGCGCCAGGTCGGGTGACCAGCCGGCGCGCCGGGACACCACCGCCGCCAGCGCGGCAACGCCTGCACCCAGCAGGGCCAGCCCGCTGATACCCCAGCCCAGCATGCGCAGGCCGCTCACGGCGCTGGTCACCACCACATCGCCAAAGCGCCAGACCGCGGTCTCGACGAAATTCTTGCCCTTGTAGCGCGTCTCGCGCGGCACCCGCGTATAAAGCGCGTCCACCGCGGGCTTGGTCATGCCGTAGGCGAAGCCGCGCGTGATCACCAGCATCACCGCCAGCAGCAACGGCACGCTGTGGCCGAAGAACGGGACGCTGCCGCCACCGATCAACGCCACTCCGGCCAGCAAGGCCAGATTCACCAGCGACGGGATGACCAGTCCCCAGCCGGCGCCGCGACGCACCAGCAACCACGGCGTCACGCTCAACTGCAGCACCGCGCCAAGCAGGTTGGTGGCCAGATCCAGGTCGTTGTAGAACGACGTGCGCGCGACCGTGCTGGTGAAATGCGCCTTGGCGTAGTCGGCCACCAGCGCATAGGCCAGTGTGCCGATGCCATCGCCGAACAGCATCAGCAAGGCCATGTAACGCAGGAACGGGCGCGACCACAGCTCCTTGATGCCGGCCCACAGCGAGCCACCGATCGCCTCGTCACCGTGGCTGCCCGCCTGCCGGTCGTGCTGTGCGGAAAGCTGCAGCACCAGCAGCAGCGCCAACGTCAACGCCAGCGCCGACACCACCAGCAGCAGCGCCACGCCGATCAGTTGCACCAGCAGCTTGGTCACCAACGGCCCGAAGATCGCCCCGGCCATGCCGCCGAGTGCGATCAGCGAAAATACCCGCCGCGCCTGGCCGCTCGAGAAGATGTCGGCCATGAAGCTCCAGAACAGCGACACCACGAACAGATTGAACACGCTGACCCAGACGAAGAAAATCACGCCCAACGTGCGTGCGCCGATCCGATCCTGCGCCATGAACGCCGGCACGAACACGAACAGGCATACGATGAAAAAACTGTAGCTCCAGCCCAGCAACTTGCGGCGCGGGAAGCGGGCCGCCAACAAGCCGAACACGGGCGTGAGCAGCAGCATCACGCTGAAGGTCGCCAGATAGAACAGCGGCAGCGTGGTCGAACCGACCGCCCCGCTGAGCTGGTCGCGTACAGGGCGGATGATGTAGTAGGCCGCCATCACGAAAAAAAACGCCAGCGCGGACAACAGCGGCGCCGTGCCTTGTTCCGCTGGGGTTGGACGAGGCAGACTCACGGACATATCCGGGGTATGGGGCGCGGCAAGCCTACCATGCGTCCGTGGCCATCGAGCGATTCACGGAGATGCGATGAACGACTACGACTTCGTGATCGTCGGCGCAGGTTCGGCCGGCTGCGTGCTTGCCAACCGGCTCAGCGCGCAGCCGGGTATGCGGGTGCTGTTGCTGGAAGCGGGCGCGACCGATTCCAATCCGCTGATCCATATGCCGGCCGGCATCGCGCGGCTGGCGAACAACCGGCGGCTCAACTGGAACTACTACACCGAGCCCGAGCCGCAACTGCATCACCGGCGCCTGTGGTGGCCGCGCGGCAAGACGCTCGGTGGCTCCAGTTCGATCAACGCCATGTGCTACGTGCGCGGCGTGCCGGACGACTACGACGGATGGGCGCAAGCATGCGGCGACCCGCGCTGGTCGTGGCCGCAAGTGCTGCCTTGGTTCCTGCGCAGCGAGGACAACACGCGCGGCGCCGATGCGCTGCACGGCGTTGGCGGTCCGCTGGGCGTATCCGACCTGCGCCATCACAACGTGCTGTCGTCGGCCCTGATCGATGCGGCCGCCAGCGCCGGCTTCGATCGCAACGAGGATTTCAATGGAGCGCGGCAATCCGGTTTCGGGCTTTACCAGGTCACCCAGCGCGACGGCCGCCGCTGCTCGGCCGCGACGGCCTACCTGAAACCCGCGCGCGACCGGCCGAACCTGCACGTGCGTACGCATGCACTGGTCGAACGCGTGCTTGTCGAACACGGTCGTGCCGTAGGCGTGCAGTTGCGCCGCGGTCGTCACGGCTCCGAGCGAATCGAAGCCGGGGAAGTCATCCTCGCGGCGGGCGCGATCAACACGCCGCAGTTGCTGATGCTGTCCGGCCTCGGCCCCGCCGATCACCTGCGCGAGCACGACATCCCGGTGATCGCCGACCTATCCGGCGTCGGCGCCAACCTGCAGGATCATCTCGACATCTGCACGCTGGACGGCAGCACCCGCAAGGTGACCTACGACCATCTCAACGAACTGACCACCGGTTTGCGCTGGCTGCTGCGTCACGACGGGCCGGGCAGTTCCAACATCGCCGAGGCCGGTGGCTTCGTCCGCAGCCGGCTGGCCGAGGACGCGCGTTGCGACCTGCAGTTTCATTTCGTGCCCGCGCTGCTGGACGATCATGGCCATCATCGTCTTCCGGGCCATGGCTACACCTTGCACGCGTGCTATCTGCATCCCCGCAGCCGTGGCCAGCTACGACTGCGCTCGGCCGATCCCGCGCAGCCGATCGCGATCCACGCCGGTTACCTGAGCGACCCGGAAGGAAATGACCTGCGGCGCATGATCGAAGCGGCGCGATTGTCGCGCGCGATCCTCAATCAACCCGCATTCGACGATTACCGCGGCGAGCGTGTGTTTCCCGAGCGCAAGCTCGATACCGATGCCGAATACGCCGAGTTCATCCGGCGCAAGGCCGAGACGATCTATCACCCGGTCGGCACCTGCCGGATGGGCAGGGACGACCGCTCGGTGGTCGACAGCGAGCTTCGCGTGCGTGGCGTCGAAGGACTGCGCGTGGCCGATGCGTCGGTGATGCCGGATCTGCCGACCGGCAACACCAACGCGCCAACCATCATGATTGCGGAACGGGCCAGCGCCCTGATCTTGGGCGCATGACGTTCGCGATCGGTGCCGGCGAGTGCAAGCGTGCCGCCGCTATGCCGGCAGTGGACAGTGCAAGCTGGCGCAGATCACACGCAGCAATGCCGCTTCGTCGGCGCTGACGACGCCGTCCGCCCTGATCGCGCTGACCAGGCTCTGGATCACCACGTCCTTGGCCGCTGGCATCAGGCGGTCGAGATCGTCCAGTGCCCGTTCGAACGGCACCTGCCATGCCTGCGGCGGCGGTTGCCAGTTCATCGCCTCGCCGGGAAATGCCTGCTGCATGGCCAGCAACCACGCGCGACGCGACGCCGCTTCGTCGCTACTGCCGTTCGCCGCGACGACGGCGCAGACCAGGACCACGCTGTCGCGACAGGCCGGCAGTTTCTTCAGCCCTTCCATCGGTGTCCGCTTCGGGCGTTGCGCTTCCAGCAGTTGAACGCGCAGCAAGCGCGTCAGGCAGTACTCGTCCAGATCGACGCGACCGTCCACGCGAACCAGCGCGTCCAACGTGTCCAGCAAGGTCTGCTGGCGGCCTTCGGACAATTGCTTCAATGCGGGAAAAGCCAGCGCAGCCAACGGCAGGCGCAGCGCCAGCGACAGCGTTTCGACATCGCCGAAGGCCGCGATCGCACTTCGCTGCAGGTCGTCGCCGAAGGCATCGGCGATCAGCCGGCGCTGCGTGGCCTGCAGCGTCGTCTCGGCGGACATCGCCAGCGCCAGCACGGTCGAAAGCGCCGATTCCGGTTGCTGCACGGCAGCGATCAGGCCATCCGGCAGGCTGTCGCGCCATGCAGCGGCTTGCCGGAAGTCCGGCGCACCGCCCGCACCTGCGGTCGCCACCGCTGCACCCACCAGCACGCTCGGCAAGGCGGGCGGCATCGAGATGCCCGGAATATCCAGCGGGCTTCTCGGCTTGCCGGCGGCAGCTTCCGGTGCTTGCGCCTGTCGGTCGGCGGCTCTCTGCAAGGATTCCGCAAACTGCGTGAGTTCCTCCTCGCGAAAACCGGGCTCAAGCGCACGGATGCGGTCCACCAGCGGCGGATGCGTAGCGAACAGCGCGTTGAACTTGCCGGCCTCGCCGAACAGCATGTGCGCCACTTCCTGCTTATTGGCCACCTGCAGCTCGGAGCCTTCGCCCAGCACCGCAATCTTCTTCAGTGCGCCGGCGATGCCGTCGGTCTGCCGGGTGAACTGCACGGCCGAGGCATCGGCCAGCGATTCGCGCGAACGCGCCACCGCCGCCTGGATCAGCCGCCCGAAGAAATACCCGATATAACCCACCACGATCAGTGCCAGGCCGATCATCCATACCTGTCCGCCGCCGCCATCGCGCCGGCTGCTGCGACCGCCACCGAACCAGATGACCTTGCGCCCGACGATGGCCAGCACCAAGATGCCGAACAGCAAACCCATCAGGCGGATGTTGAGGCGCATGTCGCCGTTCAGCACGTGGCTGAACTCGTGCGCGATCACGCCTTGCAGTTCGTCGCGATTGAGGTTGTCCAGGCAGCCACGTGTCACGCATACCGCCGCATCCGATGCCGAGTAGCCGGCGGCGAACGCATTGATGCCGGGC
This sequence comes from Rhodanobacter sp., assembly GCA_036398675.1. Lineage (GTDB taxonomy): Bacteria > Pseudomonadota > Gammaproteobacteria > Xanthomonadales > Rhodanobacteraceae > Rhodanobacter. Next base: position 18,939 of record DASWOQ010000034.1, read on the forward strand.
TCGTCCTCCATCAGGTAGATATCCGGAACGGGCACTCCGGCCGCGATCGCCACTTCCTCGATCACATTGCGCAGCTGTCGCAGCTGTGGATCGCGCGTGTCCGTCGGCACCACCACCGCACCGACGCTTTCGGCAACGTTCTTGCCGCCGCCGGAGAGACTCATGATGCGGAACAGCGAACTCAGCCCGATGCCCGCCAGGACCACGACCGTGCTGGTGAGCAGCAGCGAAACATTCGACGCCGCCGGCTCGCCCTCCACCGGGCGCTGCCCCATGGCGATCCACACCACCGCATCGATGGCGGCAACGATGGCGACCACCGCCAGCACGAACAGCACGACCAGTCGTCGGCTGCTGCCGCGCACGCGCGCCTGTTGCGCAAAGAAATCCATCAGGTCTCCTGCGGAACGGCCGCCGCAGCCTGCGCCGCGGCGGCACCGATGATCAGGTGAAGGAGACCTTCGGCGCGTCACGCACGGCCGGATCCTCGACCTTCAGCGGCTCGGCCGCGACGAAGCCGAAGCTGTTGGCCACGAACGAGGCCGGAAACACTTCGCGCTTGTTGTTGTAGGTCAGCACGGAGTCGTTATAGGCCTGGCGCGCGAACGCGACCCGGTTTTCCGTGGAGGTCAGCTCTTCGGAGAGCTGCATCATGGTCTGGTTGGCCTTCAGGTCCGGATAAGCCTCGCTAAGCGCGAACAAACGACCCAGACTTTGTGTCAAAGCATTTTCGCTGCCCGAAAGTTGCTGCATCGCGGCCGGGTCGCCGGGATTGGCCTTGGCGCCGGCCAGCCCGCTGACCGCCGCGTTGCGGGCCTGTACGACCGCTTCGAGGGTTCCGCGTTCATGGGCGAGGTAGCCCTTGGCGGTCTCGACGAGATTCGGAATCAGGTCGTGGCGCCGGGTGAGCTGGACATCGATCTGCGCAAAGGCGTTCTTGTAGCCGTTGCGCGACGTCACCAATGCGTTGTAGATCGCCACGAAGTACAAGACAATCAGAACGACAACAACCAGAACAATGATCAGACCCATCGCTTTATCCTCCACCCAACGGCGCTTCCCCACGCCGGAACCAAGCCAGAGTACCATGCAGTTTCCCAAGTTTTTCTTGCTGATCGCGGGCGCGTTCGGGCTTGCCTGTCCGGCGTTTTGCGCACACGCAGCCGGCGCCGCGCAACAAGCCTCCGCCACTGCGCATGGCAAACCCCAGTCGTTACCCCAGGCACGCGTGAAGAACACTCTTGCCGATTACCAGCAATGGCTGGACAGGCTGGGCGAACGGCATGCCGTGGCCGGCCTGGCCACCGCCGTGGTGATCGACGATAAGGTCGCCTTCGAGCGCACTGTCGGTTATGCCAATGCCGCGACCAAGCAGCCGGTCACGCCGGATACGGTATTCCGGCTCGCATCGTTGTCCAAGGCGTTCGCCACTGCGCTGACCGGCCTGCTGGTGGATGACGGCAAGCTGGGTTGGGATACCCGGCTGATCGACGTGCTGCCCTACTTCAAGCTGAAGGACATGCAGGCAGCCCAGCAGGCCACGGTGGCCGACATCATGGGCCAGCGCCTCGGACTGCCGAAGAACACCTACGACAACATGCTCGAAGACGACATCCCCTACGAGGAACTGGTGCGCAAGCTGGACGAAGTCGACATGGTGTGCGGCGTCGGCCAGTGCTACGGCTACCAGAACGTCGCGTTCGGCATGATCGGCGATGTAGTGCTGGCGCGTACCGGCGACTTCTTCTACCGGCTGGTCGACAAGCGCATCTTCTATCCGCTGGGCATGGCCACCGCCAGCTACGGTCGCGCGGGGCTGGAATCGAGCAAGAGCTGGGCACGCCCGCATCACCCTTCCGCCCGTGGCTGGATACCGTTCGAACCCAGCGAAACGTACTACCGCGTGGCGCCCGCCGCGGGCGTCAACGCCAGTCTGCACGACATGGAGAAGTGGCTGATCGCACAGATGGGCGGACGTCCGGACGTGCTGCCTCCAGCGATGCTGGATATCGTGCATACCCCGGGCGTCGCCACCCCGACGGAATTGCGCGCCACGCCGTGGCGCAGCGCGCGACTGACCGCGGCGCACTACGCGATGGGCTGGCGCGTGTATGAATACGGCGGCGAAACGCTGATCTACCACGCCGGTGCCGTGGCCGGTTATCGCACCATGATCGGCTTCTTTCCGAAGTACCACGTCGGCGTGGTCACGCTGTGGAATTCCACCGGGCCGGTTCCCAGCGGACTGATGCCGATGGTGTTCGACGGCTTGCTCGGCCTGCCGCACGTGGACTGGGCCGGTATCGAAAGCGCGGCGCCACATGCCGCCGCACCGAAGCACGGGAAAAAACCGAAGCAGAAACCACGCAAGCATCGCGCAGCCCGTCATCGCTGAACCTCGACGGACAAGGCACACGTCCATCGCGAAAAGAAAGAGGGGCGCATGTTTCCATGCGCCCCTCTTTCTTTTCGCGTATTGCAACGGCTAGAGCTTGAACTCGATCCGCTGCTGCTTCGTGCTTGAAACGGCGACACCGTCCTTCATCGCCGGCGTGAACCGGTATTTCTCCACCGCATCCATCGCGGCACGATCGAAGACCCGGCGAGGCTGCGATTCCAAGACCTTCACGTCGCCAGTGCGGCCATCGGTGCCTACGGTGAACGACACCGTCACCCAGCCTTCCTGACGTGCGCGCATGGCCGCCGTCGGGAACCTGGCCGGCACGGCCTTCAGCAACACCGCATCGCTGGTCTGCCCGCCGCCAGCACTCGCTGCCGAAGTCTCGGATGGCGTCGCCTGCGCAGCGACGGCGGGTGGAGGCGGCGGTGCCGCAGCCCGTGCCTGCTGGGCCCTTTGTTGTTCGGCGATCCTCGTCCTCTGCTGTTCCTCCAGTTGCTTGTCGGCTGCCAGCTTGTCGGCGGCAGCCTTCTGCGCGGCCAGTTGCTGCGCCTTCTGTTCGTCGATCACTTGCTGTTGCTGCTTGTCCAGCAACTTGCGCTGGGCATCCAGCTTGGAGCGAAGAATGGTCAACGTGAAGTTGGCCGGATCGGCTTTTGCGAGCAGATCGATCTGGCGCTGCGCCTCGTTGAAGTCGCGCGAGTTGACCGCCTGTTCCGCCGAAGTAGCCGCAAACGGAAACGTCTCGCGCAATGCGTCGGCAGCCACCGGGTTGCCGGGCTGCTTCTCGAGCACCCGCAGGTAGAACTCAAAGGCATTGTTGCCGGCTGGCGCAAGGTAGCGCTGATCGTTGATCGCCTTGCGCGCTTCGCCCAGCAACTGATTGATGTCCATGCCCGCCACGTTCGCCGGCGGCGGCGGCGCGGCGCGTTCCGCGGCGGATACCGGTGTGGACGGATGACCGCCCGCATCTTCCATGACCAGATCCTGATGCGGCTTGATGATCAGGAACCAGGCACCGGCGGCGAGCAAGGCAATGATGGCGATGATGGCAATGGCTAAAGGCCTGATGGCCCCACGCGCATGCCGACGCGTGGCAGTTCTTTTTCGGGTATCCATGGTCTCTCGCTGAGTGTCGACAGATACCCGCGCTTTTTCCCCCTATCCATCCAGGAGCGGCGAGTCCCCCGGACTCGCCGCGGCGCGGATGAGCGAAAGGTAACTCCAATGGCGGAGCACGGCAAATCGCCCGTCAGGTGGACGTGCGAAGGAGCTTGCTCGAAGAATGGGGGTAATGCAACCGAACGGCGGCGGCGATAATGTGGCCGCGCAGGATTTCGCAACCCCTGAAACGAAGCATCCCGGCCAGGCCGGGACGAATCTTTCGAAGTGCTCTCCCCGCGCTGGGCACCGCGGGGAGAGAAGTCGAGTTACCTATCTTATTAGTGTGCGACGTGCTGCTTACTTCTTGGCTTTGGAGGTCTTGGTGGCTTTCACCACCTTGGCCGGTGCAGCTTTCTTGGCGGCGGCCTTCTTCGGCGCAGCCTTCTTCGCGACCTTCTTCACCGCAGCTTTCTTCGCGGTTTTCTTGACGGCGGCCTTCTTCGGCGCAGCCTTCTTCACGGCTTTCTTGGCAACCGTCTTCTTGGCGGCGACCTTCTTCACAGTGGACTTCTTGGCGGCCTTCTTGGCGGCCGGTTTCTTTGCAGCGGATTTCTTGGCAGTGGCCATAGTTCGTCTCAGCTCCTCATCAGTTGGCAGTGGTTGCCCAGTAAAAGCGTGCAGGAACGCTTCGACCAACAAGTCGCTGTTGGTAGCGTGCCGTAGATTGTTCACTTGACGGTGCGTGCGCAAATCAGAAAGCCGCCGCAAAACATGCAGCGGAATCGAAACGGTGATCTTGCGTACTGCATTCGCTTTTTCACCGTGTTCGACGTACGGCTTGATGAATTTTGCTGTCGCCATAACGCACATTCCCCGTGATCTGCTGCGAAAGCTATCCCTGAAGATTTCCGGTGTCAATTGATTTCAGACAGACAACCGACCGGTCGTACCGACCACGAATCGCCCCAAAGCCCGCAGCAGCAACGCATGGCGGGCATAGACCATAAATTCATTTGGACATCCATACGTCCATATGATATTTAATGAAAAATGCATGAAAGCCTTGAAACCCTTGCAGGGCAACGGTTTTTCGCATCCTGGCTTGTTGAAGCCACATTTCTTCTTTTTTCCAGCCGTCAAATGAGCCGCGAAATTCGGCAACTCGAAAGGCGCGTTCCGGACATGAACACAAGGCCACTGAAGGGATCGGAAGGTCATCGGAAAAATCCGAAAAATTTCCGGCACGCGTCCAACTCCAGTCATTGAAGCCATCGAAGCGAACCGACTTTCCCTATGCCAATCGCCCCGCCTAGATGACGAAACGAAACCATCAAGCAAACATCGCAATGATCGAATGAAAGATTCAATCATCATCGTTCCGGCCGTTCGCGACGATGCGCGCAAGGATCGGCATTCAACCACGCGACGATCTTCCCCAACGCCACCCTCAACACGCGACCACTCCGAAAAACCATCGGCAACTGCGAACCTCATTCGCGGGAGCGAGCGGATGCGAACCGGCAGACCGCTGCGTGCGATCGGCCACCGCGGATATGCAGACGGCCGCACTTGGCGGCCGTCTGCGGATGGATCTCCACGAAGGGATCAGTGGTCTTCGTTTTCGACCAGTTCCTCATAGTCGTTCGCGTCGAGCAACTCGTCGAGTTCCGCGCGATCGCTCGGGCGCACCAGGAAGATCCAGCCTTCGCCGAAGGCATCCTCGTTGATGGTCTCGGGCTTGTCGTTGAGCAGCTCGTTGACCTCCACGACCTCGCCGGAGACCGGCGCATAGATGTCCGAAGCCGCCTTCACCGATTCAACCACCGCCGCACCGGCGCCGGCCTTCACGGCCGAGCCGACTTCAGGCAGCTCGACGTAGACCAGATCGCCCAGTTGCTCCTGCGCATGGTCGGAGATGCCCACGCGGACCAGGCCATCGTCTTCGACGCGGGCCCACTCGTGGGACTTGAGGAATTTCAGATCGCCAGGAATCTCGCTCATGATCGGGTCCAGTAGTTGGTTTAGTCAGCTTGCGATCGGTGATTCTAGCCGCAACCGCCGTGGCGCAAAACGTATCGCGGGCAGTCGCGTCCCCGCCAGGTCGTTCAAATGCCTTCGCAGGGCTTGCCGTCGCGTACGAACGGGTATTTCACCAGCCGCACGGGAACCTCGCGACCACGGATGTCGACACGTATATCGCCTGGCTCTCCGACCGGAATGCGCGCGAATGCCACCGCCTTGTTGAGGGTCGGCGAGAAGCTGCCGGAAAGGATTTCACCTTCGCCGTTTGCCGTCAGCACTTTCTGGCCATGACGCAATACACCCTTGTCGTCGAGCACCAACCCGACCATCACGCGCTTCACGCCAGCGGCCTTCTGCGCCTCGAGAGCCTCGCGCCCGATGAAGGCCCGCCCGGCATCCAGCGCGACCGTCCAGCCGAGATTGGCCTCCCACGGCGAGACATCGTCATCCATGTCCTGGCCATAGAGGTTCATGCCAGCCTCCAGCCGCAACGTGTCGCGCGCGCCCAGGCCGGCAGGAGCGACACCTGCGCCGGCGAGCGCCTCCCATAGGGCGACAGCGTGTTCGTCCGGCACGATGATTTCAAAACCGTCTTCTCCGGTGTAGCCGGTGCGCGCAATGAACAACGGCATGCCGTGGGGGCCTTGCGCTGCCGCTGCCGCGAACTTGCCGAGCTTCTCGATGCGCGGACGATCGGCGTCGTGGAGCAGGCCGAGCACCTTCGCGCGCGCGGCAGGGCCCTGCACGGCGATCATCGCGAACTCGGGCCTTTCGATGACCTGCACGTCGAACGCCACCGCCTGCCGCTCGATCCATGCCAGATCCTTTGCGCGCGTGGCCGCATTCACTACCAGGCGGAAATGCGCTTCGTCGAAGAAATAGACGATGAGGTCATCGACCACTCCACCCTGCTCGTTCAGCATGCACGAGTAGAGCGCCTTGCCGGTCGCCTTGAGCTTGTCGACGCTGTTGGCCAGCAGGTGTCTCAGGAATTCGCGGGTACGGGAACCATGCAGGTCGATGACCGTCATGTGTGACACGTCGAACATGCCGGCGTCGTTGCGCACCGAATGGTGTTCGTCGATCTGCGAGCCGTAGCTGATCGGCATGTCCCAACCACCGAAGTCGACCATGCGTGCGCCGAGCGCGCGATGGGTGGCATTGAGCACGGTCTTGTCGGTCATCTCGGTACTGCCTTGGGAAATAAGGCCCGCATTATCGCCGCGGACCAGGGTCAATCCAAGCGGCGCTTCACGTTCGTCGAACCGGACAAGGCGGCAGCGACTATTCCGCAGCGCGACCACCATCGAGTTTCGCGATGATCTGGTCGCTGACCTGTTCGGCCAGTTGCTCGGCAGGGCGTCCGGTCGTCGTCAGGTGGATATCGGGCGCACGGGGCCGCTCATAGGGCGCATCGATGCCGGTGAAGTTGCGGATCAGGCCGGCACGGGCCTTGCGATAGAGGCCTTTGGGGTCACGGCTTTCGCATTCTTCGATCGAGGCATCGACGAATACTTCGATGAACTCGCCCGGATCGAACAACTCCCGCGCCGCTCGCCGCTCGCTCTCATACGGCGAGATCGCGCTGACCAGCACGATCAACCCGGCGTCCACCATCAAGCGCGCGACCTCGGCGATGCGCCGGATGTTCTCCACGCGATCCTCCGGCGTGAAGCCGAGGTTCTTGTTGATGCCGTGGCGCACGTTGTCGCCGTCGAGCAGATAGGTGTGATAGCCCAGCACGTGCAGGCGGCGTTCGACCAGGTTCGCGATGGTGGATTTGCCTGCGCCGGACAGACCCGTGAACCACAGGCACAACGGGCGCTGCCCCTTGCTGGCGCCGCGTACCCTCTTGTCGATATCCAGGTGCTGCCAGTGCACGTTGTCGGAACGGCCCAGCGCGAAATCCAGCATGCCGCAGGCCACAGTGGCGTGGCTTTCGCGGTCGATCAGGATGAAGCCGCCCAGGGTCCGGTTGGTCGCATAGGACTCGAATGCGATCGGCGCATCGAGGCCCAGGGTGCAGTAACCCACCTCGTTGAGTTCCAGGTGCCGCGCCGCGAGCTTCGCCTGGCTGTTGACGTCGACCTTGTGCTTGATCGACATCACGCGGGCATTGACCGTGCGCGTGCCGATTTTCAGCCAGTAGGTGCGATTGGGCAGCAGCGCGGCATCGCCCATCCACAGCAGATGGCAGGTGAACTGGTCGGCAACCGGTGCCGGGCGCAGCGCATCGGTGATGACATCGCCGCGGCTCACGTCGATGTCGCGATCCAGGCAAAGGGTTATCGCCTGGCCGGCAATCGCGCTTTCCATGTCGCCATCGGCGGAAACGATCCGTTCGATGCAGGCACGCTGCACGCCCGGCTGGACGAGGATCTCGTCACCGCGCGCCACTCTGCCGCCGCAGATCGTGCCGGCATAGCCGCGGAACGAGTGATCGGGCCGGTTGACCCATTGCACCGGCATACGGAAATCCTCGGCGCGCGCCGGCGTTGCATCGATCGACTCCAGCAGCTCCAGCAGCGACGGCCCCCGGTACCACGGCATGCGCGGCGAACGCACCCCCACGTTGTCGCCGGTCACGGCCACCACCGGCAGGCAATGCACCTGCGAGATGCCCAGTTCCGGCGCAAGCTCGAGATACTGCGCGGCGATGGCATCGTAGATCGCCTGGTCGTGATCGACCAGATCCATCTTGTTGATCGCCAGCACCACCTGCCGAATGCCGAGCAGCCCGCAGATATAGCTGTGCCGACGCGTCTGCGGCAACAGGCCCTTGCGCGCATCGACCAGCACCACGGCCAGCTCGGCATTCGACGCCCCGGTGGCCATGTTGCGCGTGTACTGCTCGTGCCCGGGACAGTCGGCAACGATGAAGCTGCGCCGCGCAGTATGGAAATAGCGATACGCGACGTCGATGGTGATGCCCTGTTCGCGCTCCGCATCCAGCCCGTCGGTCAGCAGCGAGAAGTCGAGCGCATCGCCGGCATCGGCATGCAGCCGGCGGCTGTCGCCGGCCAGCGCGGCCAACTGGTCGTCGGGCACGACACCCGCGTCATACAGAAGGCGGCCGAGTAACGTGCTCTTGCCGTCATCCACACTGCCGCAGGTGATGAATCGCAACAGCCCCTTCGAGGGTACGCCTGTCAGCTTTCCGGATGCAGGCGCCATCAGAAGTAGCCCTCCTGCTTCTTGCGCTCCATCGAGGCGGAGGGATCCTGATCGATCACCCGGCCCTGCCGCTCCGAGCTGCGCGAGCTGGCCATTTCCCCGATGACCTTGTCGAGCGTGTCGGCGGAGGATTCCACCGCGCCGGTAAGCGGATAGCAGCCCAGCGTGCGGAAGCGCACTTCGCGCATCTGCACCGTTTCGCCATCGCGCAGGCTGAAGCGATCGTCGTCGACCATGATCAGCGCGCCATCGCGCGCGACCACCGGACGCTGCCGTGCGAAGTACAGCGGCACGACTGGAATGCCCTCCCGCTGGATGTACAGCCACACGTCCAGCTCGGTCCAGTTGGAAAGCGGAAAGATCCGCACGCTTTCACCCTTGCGGACATGTGTGTTGTAGGTATGCCAGAACTCCGGACGCTGGTTCCGCGGATCCCAGCGATGCTGCGCATTGCGGAAGGAGAAGATGCGTTCCTTGGCACGCGACTTCTCCTCGTCGCGGCGCGCGCCACCGATCGCCGCATCGAAACCGTACTGGTCCAGCGCCTGCTTCAGCGCGGCCGTTTTCATCACGTCGGTATGCACGGTGGCGCCGTGGATCAACGGCGAAATGCCCTGGCGCACGCCGTCCTGGTTGATATGCACCAGCACCTGCACGTCACCCGCTGCCGCCACCTGCTCGCGGAACGCAATCATCTCGCGGAACTTCCAGGTGGTATCGACGTGCAGCAACGGCATCGGCGGCGGTGCCGGATGGAACGCCTTGCGCAGCAGATGCAGCAGCACCGACGAATCCTTGCCGATCGAGTACAGCATCACCGGGTGACGGAAGGAGGCGGCCACTTCGCGAAAGATGAAGATGCTCTCGGCTTCGAGATCGTCGAGGTGGGAACGCGATGTAATGGAAGATGGTGTCATGTGCGGCATTCGGAGGTGGTTCCTGCGACGGCGACTCGCGGCGTCAACAGACGTTGCAATGGTCGCCCATGATACGCGACGCTCAGGCGAGCACCGGATACATCGGCTCCACATCCAGCGATGCGGCGCACACCGACGCCAGTTCCAGCAGGCGCAGATCCGAACCGCGCGCACCGACCATCTGCAGGCCGACCGGCAAGCCGCTCGGCAAGGTGCCCATCGGCAGGCTCACCGCCGGACAACCGGCGAGGCTGGCGAAACTGGTGAGATCGGCGACCGAATCCGGCTCCGGCCCGCCGATCGGAAACGCGCCCTGCGGCGTGGTCGGCAGGACCAGCACATCCACCTGCGCAAACAACCGGCGCATTTTCAGCGTGGCGGCATCGAGCACGCGATCGGCCGCCGCGTAGTCGGCGGCACTCTTGCCGGCGGCGAAATCGAGCATGCGGCGGAAGCGCGCCGACACCGGCCGTTCGGTATCGGCGAGATCGTCGGCAAACGTGCCGAGCATCTCCGATTCCATCAGCAGCAGGCCGGCCCGTCGGGTACGACTGAAGTCCCAGTCGTCGAAATCCACCTTGCGCCGGTCATTGAGCGCATGCGGCAACTTCGCGAGCGCAGCCTCGAACACATCGATGACATCCGGTTGAACGCCAACCGCCGCCAGATCCGGCAGCAGGCCGGTGCGCAGGTTGCCCGGCTCCCAGTCCGGCAGCGCGAAGGCGACCCGCCGGCGGCGCGAACGCGCATCGTCGGCGTCGTAACCGGCCAGCACCTGCAGCAGCACGGTGAGATCGTCCGCGCTGCGCGCCAGCAGCCCGACCGCGTCGAGGCGCCGTGCCGCCGGCACCAGCCCGCGCGCGGAGATTTCACCGTGGGTCGGCTTCAGCGCATAGATGCCGCAATAGCTCGCCGGAATGCGGATCGAGCCGAGACTGTCCGAACCCACCGCCGCCACCGCGAGTCCGGCCGCCACCGCCGCCGCTACACCACCGGACGATCCGCCCGCGCTGTATCCATGGCGCAGCGGATTGTGGGTGGCGCCGAAATGCGGATTGTCGGTGGACGCGCCCAGCGCGCCCTCGTCCATATTGGTCTTGCCGACCAGCACCGCACCCGAGGCGCGCAAGCGTGCAACCACGTGTGCATCGTCCTTCACTGGGTGACGCCGGCCCGGCAGGCCGGCGCGCGTCGGCCAGCCGGCCATGTCGAAATTATCTTCCAGCGCCAGCGGAATGCCGTCGAGGCGGCCGATCACCCCGTCACGGCGGCGCCGATCGGCCATGTGCGCCTGTTCCTGCATCAGGCCCGAGCGCAAATCGATGTACGCGTTGAGTTCGGGATTGAGCCGCTCAATCGCCCGCTGGTACGCGTCGGTCAGCGCCTGCGGCTGCACGCGCCCCAGCGCCAGCCAATGCAGCAACTGGCACAGCGACGCGCGGCGCAGGTCCTGATCGGCGATCGGCGGCATCGAATTCATGGGCACTCCCTTGGATATTTGCCCGATTATCACCGTGCCGCGTGACCTTATTGCAAGCGGTGGCGCAGCACGCGTTGCCGCGCGATGCGCGAAACCGGACAATGCCCCTCTGATCCGCGGCGCTTCGTGCGTGCGCGCAAACGCCCCACCCGCACGATGGAGTCCGCCATGAGCGAACGCGAAACCATGGAATACGACGTCGTCGTCGTCGGCGCCGGCCCGGCCGGGCTTTCGTTCGCGATCCGGCTCAAGCAGCTCAAGTCCGATGTGAGCGTGTGCGTGATCGAGAAGGCCTCGACCATCGGCGCGCAGATTCTCTCCGGCGCGGTGATCGAACCGCAGCCGCTCGATGCACTGCTGCCCGGCTGGCGCGACAACCCGCCGCCAATCTGCGTCCCGGCCGGCGAGGACGAATTCTGGCTACTGAACAAGGATGGCGGTCGCAAGCTGCCGGTGCCACCGGGCATGCGCAACCACGGCAACTTCATCGTGTCACTCGGCGCGATGTGCGCATGGCTGGCGCCGCAGGCCGAGGCGCTGGGCGTGGACGTGTTCCCCGGCTTCGCCGCTGCCAACACCATATATAGCGAAGACGGCTCCGTCGCCGGCGTGCGCATCGGCGACATGGGCGTGGCGAAAGACGGCACGCACAAGCCCGGCTACACCGAGGGCATCGACATCAAGGCCAAGATCACCGTGCTGGCCGAAGGCGCACGCGGCAGCCTGACCAAACAGTTGATCAAGCGCTTCGCGCTGGACAAGGACAGCGATCCGCAGGGCTACTCAATCGGCATCAAGGAGCTCTGGCAGGTGCCGGCCGGCCGCGTGACGCCGGGCAGGATCGTGCACAGCTTCGGCTGGCCGGCCGACACCCACACCTACGGCGGCAGCTTTCTCTATCACCTGGACAAGGATCGCATCGCGCTCGGCTACATCAGCGGCCTGGACTACAGCGACCCCGAATACAAACCGTGGGAAGCCTTCCAGCAATGGAAGAATCACCCGATGATCAAGCCGCTGCTGGACGGCGGCACGATCCTCTCCGCCGGTGCGCGCGCGATCGTCACCGGCGGCTACCAGTCGCTGCCGAAAACCGACATGCCCGGCGCGTTGCTGATCGGCGACACCGCGGGCCTGCTCAACGTACCGAAGGTCAAGGGCACGCACCAGGCGATCAGGAGCGGCATGCTCGCGGCCGAGCATCTCGCCGCAAACGGCCTCATCTCCAGCGGTTTCGACGCAACCCTGCGCAGCTCCGATGTCGTGGCCGAATTGAAGAAGGTACGCAACATCAAGCCCGCCTTCAAGAAAGGCTTGTGGTTCGGTCTGCTCAACGCCACCTGGGAAACCGCCACCGCCGGCCTCTCGCCGTGGACGCTGAAGAACAAGGCCGACTGGTCCTCGCTGCACAAGCTCGGTGCCCATGAAGAACCCAAACGCGACTACCTGCAGCGCACGCTGGCGCCGCGCGACCGGCTTGCTGGCGTCTACTTCGCCGCCACCGAGCACGACGAAGACCAGCCGATCCACCTGCATGTGGCCGACACCTCGATCTGCATCGACCGCTGCACCACCGAATACGACAACCCCTGCACCCGTTTCTGCCCCGCCAACGTCTACGAGATCGTCGCCGACGGCGAAGGCAAGCGCTTGCAGATCAACGCCGCCAACTGCGTCCACTGCAAGACCTGCGACATCAAGGACCCGTACGAAATCATCACCTGGGTCACGCCGGAAGGTGGCTCGGGACCGAATTATCAGAATCTTTGAACACCGCAACGCGATGAATACAGGTAGTCATCCAAGCAAAGGCGTGCCCATGCGAGGCTCCGTACCCGATACTTCGAGAATCGAATGCCGATTAGCACGCTGACATGGCGCCTGAAACGTTTCCATTACCTGCTGCAACGCATTGCTGGCAGCGTGGCACAACGTGGATTACGTAGCACGATTGCGCGTATATCCCAAGAATTCCGTGTGCTCCCGGCCGAAGAAGCGAATTGGGGCCTGGTAACTCTCGATGCACCTTTCCATCCGTTTACGCTTCCGAACAGCGAAGCGCCCGATGTCTCGGTCATCATCCCCGTCCACGGAAAACTCGCCTGGACCATCGCCTGCCTTCGTTCCATCGCCAGTCATCCGACAGATGTATCGCTAGAAGTCATCGTGGTCGACGACGCGTCACCCGACGACACGGCCAACGTGCTTGTACGGGTCGAAGGCCTGAGACTGTTGCGCAATGAGGTCAACTTAGGCTTCGTCGGCAGCAGCAACGCAGGAGCTGTCGCCGCACGCGGTCGCTACCTGCTGTTTCTTAACAACGACACCCAGGTTACGCCCGGATGGCTCGACCGACTCGTACAGACTTTTGTCGAGGAGCCGCGATGTGGCATCGTGGGAAGCAGGCTGGTCTATCCGGACGGTCGCCTTCAGGAAGCCGGCGGGCTGGTCTATGCCGATGCCCAAGCATGGAACGTCGGCCGGTTCGAGAACTGTGAAGATCCGCGCTACCTTTTCCGCCGCAACGTGGACTACGTTTCCGGTGCCTCGCTGATGATCAAGTCCTCGTTGTTCGAACGGATCGGCGGATTCGATACACGCTACGCCCCCGCTTATTGCGAGGACATGGACTTGGCCTTCGCAGTACGAAACTCCGGGCAACGCGTGATCTACGAACCGGCCAGTCTTATCGTCCACTGCGAAGGCATCAGTTCGGGTACCGATCCATTCGTGGGCGTCAAGCAATACCAGATTGCCAACCGCGCCAAATTCGTGAACAAGTGGCCCGAAGCGCTGCAACGACAGCCTGCACCGCGCACGCCAGTCGAACGAGCCATTCACCATGGCCGCCGACATATCCTGATCATGGACGCGCTCACGCCCGAGCCAACCCGCGATGCGGGTTCGATGCAGCTGTACAACATCATGCAGTTGCTCCACGGCATGGGTTGGCGCGTGACGTTCATGGCCGACAATCGCCAGGCCACGCCTGATGAAATACGCACGCTGGGTCGTGTTGGTGTGCAGACGCTATGCAAGCCCTGGTCGCCATCGCTCGCGAGTTGGCTGGCGCGCGAGGGAGACACGCTGAATGCAGTAATGCTGTGTCGCTACTACGTGGCCGACTCGAATCTTTCGCTGATCCGTCGCCTGGCGCCGAAAGCGAAACTGTTGTTCGACACCACCGATCTGCATTTCCTGCGCGAGCAGCGCGCGGCAGAACACACAGGCAGCGCCGCACTGGCGCGACAGGCAGCCGCGACGCGCAAGCGGGAGTTCGCAGTGATGCGCGCGAGCGACGCCACCTTCGTCGTCAGCACAGCGGAGCAGGAACTGCTTGCGCGCGAACTTCCGCAAGCAAATGTGCTGTTGCTTCCAAACATGCATGCGGTGCAGAAACGCGGTCCGGATTTTCAACACCGCGGAGGTCTGGTGTTCGTTGGAGGTTTCGGTCATCCGCCTAACGAAGACGCCGTGCGATGGCTTGTGACGGACATCTATCCCAAGGTACGCGCGCAACGGCCGGAGATTTCGCTGCATCTCATCGGTGACATGCCGGACGCTGCCAGGCAACAATTTCAGGGCAATGGCGTTGTCGTGCACGGCCGCGTCGAGGATCTTTCCGGGTGGATGCACAGCACTCGCATCGCGCTGGCGCCACTGCGATACGGTGCCGGAGTGAAGGGCAAGGTGAATACGGCGATGAGCTACGGACTTCCCGTCGTGGTCACCTCCATCGCAGCCGAGGGCATGCGCCTGCGCGACGGCGACAACGTACTGGTCGCTGATGACGCAGATGCGTTTGCAGCGGCCATCCTGCGTCTTTACGACGACGAACTGCTTTGGAACCGCATCTCGACGGCGAGCATGGCGCACGTGCAACGATATTTCTCGTTCGAAACAGCCCGCGAAACGTTGAAGGCTGCCCTGGGCTGATCCCGCGCCATTCCAGCCGCGCTTCAAACGAATGTTCGTCGCCCGCTACAATGGCGGCTTGGCGCCGCGTCGAAGTGGCAACGAAGCAGGATAGTGCAGATGAAAATTCTAGTCGGCTACAAGCGTGTCGTAGATTACAACGTGCGCATCCAGGTGAAGCCCGATGGCAGCGGCGTAGTGACCGACGGCGTGAAACTTTCCGCCAATCCGTTCGACGACATCGCGCTGGAAGAAGCACTGCGCCTGCGTGAAAAAGGCGTCGCCGAAGAAGTGATCGTGGTGGGCATCGGCCCGGCCGATCTCACTGCGCATTTACGCAACGGCCTGGCGATGGGCGCCAACCGCGCGATCCATGTAGTGACCGCCGAGGCTGTGCAGCCGCTGACTGCTGCGCGCGTTTTCCTCAAGCTGATCGAGAAAGAACAGCCGGGCCTGGTGATTCTCGGCAAGCAGGCGATCGACGACGATGCGAATCAGACCGGCCAGATGCTGGCTGCGCTGTGGGATCGTCCGCAGGCAACGTTTGCGGGCAAGGTCGAGATCGCCGATGGCAAGGCCACCGTCACACGCGAAGTCGATGCTGGCCTCGAAGTGATCGAAGCGGAACTGCCGGCGGTGATCACCACCGATCTTCGCTTGAACGAGCCGCGCTTCATCAAGCTGCCGGACATTATGAAGGCGAAGTCCAAGCCGATCGACAGCATCGAGCTGGCATCGTTGAACGTCGAAGCACACGATCATCTCAAGACCACCAACTATGCCGCGCCGGCAAAACGCAGCAAGGGTGTGATGGTCAAGGATGCAGCCGAACTGGTCGCTGCGCTGAAGCAGAAAGGTCTGCTTTGAGCAGCCGCACGGGAGAATAAGCATGAGCAAGATTCTGGTCGTCGCCGAACATCTGGACGGCAAACTCAACTCCTCCACCGCGCGCGCCGTAAGCGCAGCTGCAGCGGTCAAACCCGACAACATCGATGTGCTGATTCTTGCCGACAGCGTCGACGCCATCGCCACCGACGCGTCGAAGATCGAAGGCGTGAGCAAGGTGCTCACCATTGCCCGATCCGAAAACGCGCATCCTCTGGCCGCTGTCCTGGCGCCGCAGATTGCCAAGGCCACCGCCGGTTACAGCCACGTATTTTTCCCATCCACCACCTTCGGCAAGGACGTCGCGCCGCGCGTCGCCGCGCTGTTGGGCGTGGCACAAGTCAGCGACGTGATGACCGTGGAGGCTGCGCATACATTCACGCGTCCGATCTACGCCGGCAATGCCATCATCACGGTCGAAGCGCATCCCGACCACGCGGTGGTCGCGACCATTCGCACCGCATCATGGCCCGCTGCTGGCAGCGGTTCGCAGAGCGCGACCATCGAAGCGTTGTCGCTCGACGTCGTACTGCCGACGCACACTCGCTTCATCGAACTGCGCCAGGGCAACAGCGATCGTCCCGACTTGCAGAGCGCGGGAAAGGTGGTTTCCGGCGGACGCGGGGTCGGCTCGAAAGAGAACTTCGACATCATCTACAAGCTGGCCGACAAGATCGGCGCTGCCGTGGGTGCGTCGCGCGCAGCGGTCGATGCCGGTTATGTGCCCAATGAACTGCAGGTCGGCCAGACCGGCAAGATCATCGCGCCCGAGCTGTACATGGCGATCGGAATCTCCGGCGCCATTCAACATCTCACCGGCATCAAGGACGCCGGCACCATCGTCGCGATCAACAAGGATGCCGAAGCACCGATCTTCGAAATCGCCGACCTCGGTCTGGTCGGCGATTTGTTCAAGCTGATTCCGGAACTCGAACAGGCGTTGTAGCCGTTCCTCGATAATACGGGCACCGATGCTGCGCCAAGGCTAAGCAAGCCTTGGCTATTGCATTCAGATCAATCCGCCGATGCAGGTCTCGGTGCCGTCGCGCTTGCCACAGGCGCTCCTGCTCCTGGACAATCCGTCGACTCGAGCGTGCGCTTGGCGATTTCCCTACCGTTCGCGTCCGTCAATATCACGGTAGCTCCGTCCCTCATCCATGAACCGGTATCCTGCTCTCCTTGCAGATCTCCGGTGTACCAAAGTTTGGGAGTACTTCCCAAGCTATCTACATAGATGCTGATGGGACGCGGATACATTCTCCCCACTTTCCAGACTACGTGGACCACAGTACTTCCACCGTCGCATTCGGAGAAATTCGCTGGAGTTATTGTCAGGGAAGATCTGAAAAAAAACCGGTGGCCGCTCAGCAATCCCAGAATAAGCAATGCCACAATCGGCACGAGCACGCGGAGCTGGCCCAGCCACCGAACAAATACGTTACGTACGGGGCGAATCATCGGCGTTTCTCGGCGGCTGTGATTTCATCGATATCCTTGTCGAGTTGGCCGGTCAGATAGAGCCGTGATATCGAATCGACTCCTTGCATGGCCGCTCCCTTGCTCGCGCTGTCCCGGTTTTGCATGATGCCTTCGGCCTTGCTGACAAGCTGATAGTACAAAGGCTTGTTCACCCCCGCCGCTTTCAGAATTTCGCCTCCCAGCATCCACGCATCAATATGCTTTCGAGGCATCTCGACACCCTGGCTGGTGAGAATGAGCCAAGGCACGGATTCTTCAGGGCCGGTAAGTGTGTCGTCGAAACCACTGGCCTGATAAACCCTGTCGAGGCCTGGCAGATGGTCGCCATAAAAGGCAAGTACATAGGGGCGTCGCCGGGTCTGCAGATAAGCCCAAAGCCGACCGAGTTGCTGATCCGCATTCTCGATGTGATACATGTAATTCTTGTAATCGTTGACCGCGCCTGCAGGCCATTTTTCCGGTGCCTGAATGCTGTCGCGTCTTGCCTTGTCGCCCACCGGCACGATGCCGTAAGGCCCGTGACCTTCAATGCTGACGGCGAAAACGACCGTCGGCGATCTTGCTTTATCCAGAAGACCGATGATCTGGTCCGTCATGGCACTATCGGACAGGAACCAACCCTCGTGACTGGCGTTTTCCGGAAAATCCGCCGCGGTCAGGAATCGATCGAAGCCCATGGCATGAAAGGCCTTCGCTCGATTCCAGAAGTTCCCGTCATTGCCATGAACCGCGTATGCCGCATAACCCGCGTCGTGAAGGACACCAACGAGACTCGGAATGTGGTCCTTATTGATCTGAAGATAGGGAAAGTCGATTTCCGGATAAGCCTCCATCGGAATGCCGGTCAATACTTCAAACTCAGTACGCAAGGTGCCGCCGCCGAAAGTCGGAGCCTTCATCGTACCTCCGGCTCCCTGATCCATTGCTCGATGCAAATTTGGAAGAGATGTTGTGGTATCGGCGATGTCCTTCAGGATGGACGGATCGAAAAAGGATTCACTTTGAATGATGACGATATCGGGGTGAACGTGGTCCGCTATTGCGTCTGACGACGCAGTCGCGCCGGCACTGGAGGCAACGGAAGGCATGTCCACGAACGCCTTCACTGCGTTGTTGTCCACCGGAACATTGAGTGCCTTTGCGTAATCCAGATTCGAATATTCGATGGAGCTCGCCAAACCTCCGTGCAAGATGGTCAGCACCGGAGACCATGGCACCAGCCGAATGGCGATGGGGTCGTAGATTCGTGACGTCCATGACGAAGCGGTGACAAAAGTGACTGCGGAATATAATGCTGCCGCACCTGTCAATAGCCGCACCCAACTTCTTCTCCTAAAAAAGGCCCATTCGAATCGCCACGACGCTAGGGCCAAGGCCATCAAAAGCAATGCAGCCAACAACAAGCACCAAACCTTCACATAATTGGACAACAGGCGAATCGTCGACAGGTGCATGTCGCGAAGCAGATACAAGTCACTGAAAGCCACTGGTGTAGACAGGAATTTCAGCTTGAGAAAGTTGGCTGCATACAGTGCCAAAGCCAAAAGCAGCGTCACTGACATAGCCACTGTGAGGCGATTGACCAACACGAGCAACAGCAAAAAAATCAGCACGAAAGGTATGGCGTTGACGAAGAAACCGTAGCTTCCGGCATACGTTGACAACGCGACCTGCAATGATGCGCGATCCATGGTCCACACCAATGCGGCAAGCACCATGCAAGACGCAATGAGAAGCATGCATTTCGCGGCTCCATGCCTCAAACCGACATACTGCTTCGAATTCACCCTAGCCATTCTTTATCCCCTGCAGATCAGACAGCCGATGAAACCTGCCCTCCCCCGGGGCTCGTGACACTCGCGGCAAGTCTTGGCTTTGTAATGGTCTTACACGTACGTGCCAGCACCTAGGCACCAGACAATCCATTCTCGAATGGAAACATTTGATCGGCGTAACAACTACTATCTTAAGCCTAACATGTTCAGTGATCTGTCCAAATAGAAACCACCCCGATAGGGGCTCTCTGCACTGTTTCGGTCAAGGTCGCGGTTCGGTCTCGACCATGCCAAATTTAAGAAAATACCAAGGTTAGCGGCGACGCAATAGCGGGATGGGCACATCGAGCGTTCACGCGGTAAGCGGACCGCCATTTATGGCTGATAGAGTGTGGTCGTGGCCTCTTTCAAGTACAGGTTGCGTCAACGGTGTCGTGACATCAGGTATCCCTCAATCGAAGATGTCGGCGCGACAGCATATCTTGCGATACCCTTCGCCAAAGAAATCTGGAGTGGCCACTTGGGTCGCTGAAACGCTGCTAAAATGCTGGCTTTGACGACGAGCTTCGCCACAGATGCATCTGTTTCGCGCAACTTTTTGTTTTCTCATGTCGTGAAGACAAAACCTCAAGTACGCGCCGTCCCCTCATCTCTTTCAGGCATCATCATGAGCAGCCTCTGGATATGGCTAGTGAGCGCTGCCGCTAGCTGGAGTTATTCATGATTATCGGCAAAGGACTGCTGGCGCGCGCCTTCGCGCCGTACCTCGAAAAGCACTCTGATGTAGTCGTCTTTGCGTCCGGGGTGTCGAATTCGTTCGAAACGCACCTTGGAGAATTCGCCCGTGAAGAAGCACTTTTGCGCGAGCGACTCGACACCGAAGCTCGGCGATTCATCTATTTCAGCAGTTGCGGCATTACCGATGCAGCGTCGGACCTCACGCCTTACATGCAGCACAAACGCGCGATGGAGGCGCTCGTGCTTTCCGCATCACATGGGCTGGTGCTCCGCCTTCCACAAGTAGTGGGCAAGACGAATAACCCACATACGCTGACCAATTTTCTGCGGGATCACATCCTGTCCGGACAGCACTTTAAGGTTTGGAGCTCTGCGGAACGCAACCTCATTGATGTCGACGATGTAGCCACGATCGGTGTGCGGCTGGCGATCGACCTGCCGCCCGAACCCACCGTCGTTTCCATCGCATCCACACACTCGAAACTGATGCCCGAAATCGTGGAAATATTTGAGCGCGCGCTCGGAAAAACCGCAAATTGCTCGTACGTTTTGAAAGGGACACCGATGATTATCGATACTGCCCAAGCTGAAAGCCTCGGCAAAAAATTGGGCATCGACCTCGGCGTTGGTTACATCGAACGCGTCATTCATAAATATTATGGCCCCCGCATTAAAGGCGGCCCCGACGATACCTTGCTTAGTCCGGCAGATAGAACATGAACAACACGTTGAGCAATGAAGAGTCGCTGAAAGTCCCCAGCGTTTCCGTTGTTGTGCCCGTCTATGGTGGCAGCGCGGCATTGCCAGAATTATGTCGGCGACTCGACCAGACACTTCGATCGGCGGGGCTCAGCTACGAGGTCATCCTGGTCGACGATCGAGGGCAGAACGAGGCTTGGGCAGCCATTTGCTCCATCGCAGCGAAATATTCTCAGGTACGCGGGTTGCGCCTGGGTCGAAATTTCGGTCAACACGCGGCCACCATCTGTGGCATCGCACACGCGCGTGGCGAATGGATTGTCACCATGGATGACGACCTGGAACATCCACCCGAGTCCGTTCCGGATTTGCTCGCTGCCGGCGACGAGGATCATCCTCTGGTCTATGGCGTGTTTGAAAAACGAACACATGCCGCCTATCGCAATATGAGCTCGGAGTTGATGCGTCGCATGCTCAAACGCGCATTTCCCGATCTCAATGAAGATTATTGCTCGTTCCGCGCAATCCATGCGCCTTTGGCCAAGCAGCTCGACCGTTTCGGCCTCAATCGTCCCTATATTGACGGCATGCTTTCATGGATGACGTCGTCAACTCGCAGCATCAGGGTGCCTCACGAACAGCGGCAACATGGCGAGAGCACTTACACCATGCGCAAGCTGGTTTCCCACGCGGCGAATATTTTCGTCACTTTTTCATACCTGCCATTGCGAATCGCCACGTTCAGCGGAGCAGCTCTGGCGGCGATCAACTTTCTGTATCTGCTATACGTCATCTACGGTCGGCTAAGCGGTAGCATCGTCAATCCAGGCTACGCATCGCTCATGTCTGTAGTGTTGTTTGCCTGCGGCATCCAGCTGTTGATCCTTGGCGTAGTCGGCGAGTACGTGGGGAGGTTGATGGGAGCCACGTTTAGGCGACCTGTATATGTCGTCGATTGTCAGACAAACGTCGTTGACTGAGCGGCGACTTCATGCATGCCTTGAGAATAGTCCTTTCCAAACTGCGCCACCCCGTAATGAATCACGTTTGGGTCGGAGAGTTACTGCGATTTCTGATCGGCGGCGTCTTGAACGTCGCCGTTGGCTACGGTAGCTATCTGATATTTCTGCTTTGGTGTCGATACGAAGTGGCCTACTTGGCATCGTACGTCGTCGGTATCGGCGTATCGTATGTATTCAGCGCACTCTACGTTTTCAAACAGCCCTTGCGTTGGCGCTCTGCGCTTCGATACCCCCTTGTGTATCTTCTGCAATTTCTTCTAGGTCTGGTCCTGCTCAAAATTCTGGTCGAAGCTGCACATATATCGCCACGATTGGCGCCACTGGCGGTTTCCATACTCACAATACCAGCGACATTTTTCGCATCGCGGACCATTCTCCGCGTAAATTGAACAATGCCCTTGTCCCGGCGGACTCAACATGAACAAACAAATCAAACCCGAATTTGATAAGTATGCTGAGGAATACACGGATCTCCATCAAGCCAGCATACGAGCCAGCGGCGAAGATCCCTCATTTTTCGCTGCCTATAAGACCCGCTACATGGCTGCATGGCTGGGAGACGCCGTTCGCTCTAAGCCGCTCTCCGTACTCGATTTCGGTTGCGGTGTCGGCAATACCATTGCGCACCTGCATGAGGCATTTCCTGCCGCATTATTGAGCGGCGTCGATCTGTCTGGCGAAAGCATTCGAATCGCCACCAGTAACCATGCCAATGAAGCCACGTTTCGTACCATTGAAGGCGCACGCCTGCCGCATGAGGACAACAGCTTCGACGTCGTCATGGCGGCCTGTGTCTTTCACCACATACCTCCACCCGAGCGCACGCATTGGATGAACGAAATCAAGCGAGTGCTGAGACCAGATGGCCACGTCTTCGTGTTCGAGCACAATATGCTCAATCCATTGACTTTAAAGACGGTGCGAGACTGTCCGTTTGATGAAGATGCAATCCTATTGCCACGTTCCGAATTACTCGACTTGGCGAGGCTGGCCGAATTTCGTCAGGTTGGCTATCAGTACATTGTATTTTTTCCACGCCTGCTTTCTTTTTTACGTCCTCTTGAGCGAAGCATGGGCTGGATTCCGTTTGGCGCCCAGTACGTGATGCATGGCATCAAATAAATAGCACCATAGAACATCCTGCCTTCATAATTATTTGCTGTTGTACCGGGCTATGGGCGCTACGATACCGGCTCAAAAGCACTACAACGCTTTGCAAATCCGCTTTGCAAATTTTGATGGACTGCCAGCCGTCAAACTGAGTCGACTAATTGAGTTTGCTGCAACCGTAAAAAAATCTGCAGGATATTCCGCGCTACTGCAGCATGCGGATAAACACCTTCTTTAACAGCACCTCGATTCAATCGAACAACACCTCCGACAGCAATCTTTTGGTCGTGAACGATTTTGACGTCTTCCATGTCCTAAAAGGCCACAACGATTACTGCGTTTTTAGAGGCTTGGCGAATTTCGCAATGACTTTAAGTCTGTTGCTTAGACAGCATGCTCGACGCTCATTAGAGCCCAAAAAACCAGTAACTACACCCAAAATCATTTATCGGAACTACTGGTGCAATTGCCAGAGAGAAAAGCGATCACCTGCAACAACGATCGTCGCCCGATTCTTCGCCTTTCGGTCACTGATCGCCTCCCTAGCCATCAAGATAAGCGTACCGGGGTCGCGCACGGTATTTTCTGTCGGCAGCATCACGTATTGAATCTGATCTCGCACCAGAAAATCTTCGAATGACTCTACTGATCGAGTGAAACTCGGCATGAATATCGCGATTGCCGCCAGGGACTCATTTCTTCCAGGTAGCCAGCTCTCCGGAATTTTACCCCTCATGGGAATGGGAACCACACTGATGACACGCGTATCCCGCGGCAATTTGCGGAGAAAGTCGCTGATTGGCATCATTCCATTGTAAGTCAATTCCGATTTAGTCCTGGCACGGAGATCCTCTATCGGCCTGTTGAATTTTAGGTCGAAACCGCGCGTTCCCGGCCCCCAGGATCCGGTCACCAGCGCCACAAGTATGGAGCTGACGACAAATAAAGCTACAACCGATCGCAAACTTCGGCCGAGTAAACCTCCCTGCATTAAATAATTTCCCGTCAACCCCAGACCCAGGATCAATAGAGATATAACCGAGACTATAAAATAATTTCCGTCGCCGCCGCGATCTGGAAAATATACAAGCAAGAGGATCGTGCCCCAGATTGCTGCAAAGAGCCAGAAAATACGTAGTTCTCGAAATGCATCCAATTTGAATTTATTCAGCAGCAGTCCGACAAAGATAAAGAACGCCCACGCCGCACCGGTCCACCCTATTACAATGTGGGACATCTTTCCCGGCCTGAAAATCAAATCGAATACTATTTCAACGATTTTAGTGTTGAATTTAACGGCCTGAGGCGGTGCATTCCCAGCCGGAAACTTGCGCACGAAGCCCATTGCCTCGGTAATCTTTACAAGAATGCCGGGTTCAATGAACGGTATGCCGGCCAGCAAATAGGTGCGTATCGTGACGAAGATGAATAACGTAATCGACGCCATGGCGATCCAGAGCCAAATGCCGACCTTGACCGGCGCGATGACTCCCGATGGCCTCGCACGAAGTATTGACCTTCCCAAATAGACAAGCGCAACGAGAGCCAATGTCGAAGCATAGATAACGGTGGACATACGGTAACAAATCGCCGCTATCGCAGCTGCAAGCGCCAACATCAGCCACCGCCAATCTCCAGATTGGCGGTGGCTGATTAAGCCGTATATACCGAAGAAAATCCAGAACGCAGCAAGCACGTCACCCTTGGCAGTTATCGCGATATTGAGGAGTGCCGGCGTGGACAAAGCTACCGCCAGCATTATTAAAATCAGCGTCGGTTTCCAGCCAAGGCGTTCGCCAATAGCATATAAGCAGAACCCTAGTGCAGCTACGCACCATATCGCAAATCCAAAAATCCCCGGAATGCTGTGCAGCGCCGATAGTGGCACCAGAATGAGTTCATAGGCCTGAGGTGCATAGTGGATAGGAGAAACCAAGCCAAGGCTGCGAAAGACGGAACCCGATGCTACTAACAGACGGTCCCCTCTCATCCCGTACCACATTGAATCAAAATCGGCAGAGACGCCTGATTTGGCGAATAGCATCAAGATGACAGTACATGTGAAAGAAGTCGATAACGCTGTCGCCAAACTGCGATTTCTGAGCTTTTTGGAAGTAAATGCAAGCAATGGCAGGCGTCTTTCCAGGAGTAACCCACCGCCAAGAATAATCGCGGCGGAGTATTCCAAGCCGCGTAAAGAGCCCAGCCCCAGCGCCGATATGGTCCATTGGATACATGACCACGTCAGTAAACCGATAGCTATGGCTATCACGTGACCTTCTACAGTATTGCAGTCGGCCTTCATGAGCTTGCGATATAACAGGACACCCAAGCTCACGATTCCTTCGAAGTAAATCAAAGATGCAAGAATGGCGAAATCCACACCCTGCCGTCGCGAATACACAATGCACAGGGCGGCAAGCAACAACGAACGCTTCCAGCCGCTCAAATAGTAAGCGACGCATCCAACTGATAGGGCCAAGACGGCCAATTCAATCGCGCCCTGCCAAGCGCCAAGCTGTCGCACGGCCCAACTAAATGGCCCCTCCATAACAAGCTCAAATGGGGCGAACAAGCTAAGCAACAAGCCCATAGATACGAGTAGCAAAGATTGGAGCCCGGATTTTTTTCCTTCTGCAATAATCATTCAATACCGTCCTGGCGATAAGGGACAACGTTTAGCATTGTGAATTCTACGGTTGCAAGATTATCGATCTACCAAGATATTGCTAATAATTGTCGTCGCTCGACCCTGACATAAACTCAATCGCCTCATGAATTAAGCACGATTTGAAACTAAAATTACCCTGATGAATTTCAACCGTAGGGCTTGCCGCTCCACGAAATGCCACGAAATGTATCCAAGTATCAATGCCCCAACGCCGGCCAGGGCGAAAGCCATATGCGGCGTCATGCCTGGGAAGCGCCAAGCAAGCAACTGCAGGAGTGGCCATCCCCAAAGATAGGCGCCATAAGATGGATCACCGTAACGTTCGATGGATACAAGCCTGAGCCGGTAGGCAAACCAGAAACAGAAATAGATGATCACTATGGCAAGAGCGTAGGGATAAAGCTGCGTCCCGCGAAATAGATATGCCATGAATGCCAGCGCGAACATGGGTTCATGACCAACCACGATCTTTTCCCGGTACATCTGCACAAGGACACCCACTGCAAAAAAGCCGGCCAAACGAACCCACATCGGATGTAGGGGCAGCAATCCCGGGTTCATGAACCCGATTATCGACAAAACTGCAAGCACGAACGTCAGCGTGCGTCGAGATTGCAGAAAGCCTACCGCTCCGATAATGGCTACAAAAACATACATGCGAAATTCGGCCGGCAATGTCCACAGACTACCATTCACCGTTGCTTTATATGCGTTGCGCTCAAAGACTCCCGGCAACGTAAATCTCATGTCGGAAGAAAACAGCAAGTTTTTCCAAACATACGACAGCACATCAGGTGAACTAAAATAATCGCGATAATTCAGTGTCGTGACGAGTGGCCCGATCATGTAAGCGCTTATCACCAGGCAAACCAGCAAGGCGGGAACTATCCGTAGAATTCTCGCCTTGAGGAATTCAAACAATCCCGCGCGACGCATGTAACTTCCGCTAACCATGAAGCCGCTGACAACAAAAAAAATGTCTATCGCTATGTCGCCGCTATAAATTCCCCAATTCCACTGGTCGACAAAAATTTCTCGCTCGCCGGAACCGGGAAATAGCGGAAAGCTATGACCGTAAATTACCAGCAACGCAGCAATAATTCTGAGCAGCAGAAAATTGTCTTTCCTGCTTTCGAGCCCATCGGCAATCGTAAGGCGTTTTGGCTTCAAACCAGAATATCCATGGCGGTTTTATATTGAGGACAGCGTGCTATATTTTCCGCTCACTGCACTACAAAATTGACACTGTTGCTCTGTACAGAGTTTGCGCCTTTCTTTTCGACAACGTGCAGTTCGCGGCTGCCCGCTCTTGCATAAAAACTAGCCGGAACACCCGCGGTAATCTGGCTTCCAGAAATAGCGCTATGTAGCGCCATTCCATCCATCATGATCGTTGACTCGCTACCTTCGAGGGACTGATTAACCTTCATCCAAATAGCGGCGGTTCCATCGGATTGCGCATTGAATGTCGCTCCGGCCTTTGTACCTTGCGGGCCCCAGGCGTCGATTTTTAGATTTGCCAATGTTGCATCTTTAACAGAGGCGGCTTGCGCCGCGTTGGGGGGAGGGTAGCCGCCCTCTTTGCTGCATCCGGATACCAAGGCTATAACGACGAGCAGCGTCCACTTATTATTTAAAGCCATGATTTCAATTCCTCAATTTGGCTGGACAAGGTAACTCTCAATGATTTTGCGTGTCGGCAGCATATTGCTGTCGACAAGCAGACAGGACCCGACTCCGGCGGACTTACCAGCCTGAAGATCCGAGGCTTTGTCGCCGATGAGCACAGACGAAGCGAGATCTATATTCAACTCGCACTGGGCCTGGAGGATCATGCCGGGCGCCGGCTTGCGACAGTCACACTCTTGTAGGTAGGCGCCCTTGCCTTCCGATGGATGATGCGGACAAAAATAAACGGCATCGATTTTTGCGTGATTGTTGAGGAACTGCTCAGCCATCCATTCCATGTAGATGAGAAAATCACGTTCGCTGTAATATCCCCGAGCAATTCCCGCTTGGTTGGTTATCACCACTACCAGATAGTCGTAGTCCTTCGCCATACGGCACACGTCGAAGATGCCGTCGATGAACTCCGTACATTCTGGCGTATAGACGTAGCCGTGGTCGACGTTGATCACTCCGTCTCGATCAAGAAACAGGGCCCGTCTTTTAGCGTTCATGCGAAAAAGGCATTGGCATGTTTTCCTGGGCCCGCAGATAGTCGTCCGGAACACCGATGTCGAGGAAGTCTCGGGTCTGTGTATAAGCCGCCAGAACCTTGCGAGATGCCGCTGGCAATAGTACCTCGGTCTCGAAGGAGAAGTTGGGCTTGCTCGGAAAATCGGGCAACAGCTTGCGTTCGAGGCGGTAGACGCCTGCATTGATGTAGCCGGATCCGCTGCGACCCTTTTCGACGAAGCTTTCAACAAAACCTTGCTCGACATTGACTGCGCCGTAGCGAGACGTATCAGCCACGCTGGCAAGGGCCATGCCGAGCGGGGCTTTGACCTCTCTCATCGTTTTATCGAAAGCGCGGTAGTCCAGTTCCAACCAGGTGTCGCCATTGATTACAAAGAAAGCGTCGCCCTGAATCTGTCGTGCGGCCTGCGCGATAGCACCGCCCGTACCCAGCGGTTCCCGTTCGTGCGAGTACGCCAAGGTCATACCACGCCATTGCGTACCTAACGCGGCGACAATCAGATCACCCAGATGCCCTGTCGCAAGAACAACTTTGCGCATACCTTGGTCTGCCATCGCATCTAGTAGCCAACTCACAAACGGGCGCCCGCGAATGGGCGCCAACGGCTTGGGCACATCGCTTACGACGCTTTGCAGGCGAGTCCCAAAGCCCCCGGCCAGAATGACGGCCTCATCGCTGCTGCTCATATCGAAATATTCCTGTTCAACCAGCTACAGCTGCGCGATCGCAAATCTGCGCATTTCTTTCGCTCATAAAGTGCAAGGTGAAAGCGCAACTGTGCAAAGTCCGGAAAGGTGCTGCGGGCGCCGAACCAGCTTCAGAGTCCATTCGCAACGACTATCCGTTCCCGGTGATTTATTCGCTGGCTTCAGCGTCCACCGTGCGATTTGCCAAAGATTTCCTCTTCGATCATCCCGCACAGGAGATGGCCGAGAAATTCATGACCTTCCTGGACTTTCGGCGTCTCGGACGAAGGCATTTTGAAGCAGATATCGCATTGGTCTCCCATCTGGCCGCCCGACTGACCCGTAAACCCCACGACGAGGATGCCTGCCGTTCGCGCTGCGGTGATGGCGCACAGGATGTTTTTCGAATTGCCCGATGTCGAAAGGACGTACAGGACATCGCCTTCGCGGCCGAGTGCTTCTACCTGGCGTGCAAACGCATAGTCGTAGCCGTAGTCGTTGCCGATCGCGGTGAGGATGCTGGTATCGGTGGTAAGCGCGATGCCTGCCAGGCCCGGCCGGTCGAAATTGAAACGGCTGACCAGCTCGCCTGCCCAGTGCTGCGCGTCGGCCGCGCTGCCACCGTTGCCGGCGAAAAGAATCTTGTTTCCGCGGCCCAGGGCATCCACCGACATTTTCACTGCTTCGCGGATCTGTTCGCGCAGCGCGACATCTTCCGACATGTCCTGTAATAGCTGGATGGATTTGGTGAATTCGAGACCGATCGAATCGGTCAGCTGACTTGCCATGATGTCGCCCCCTGCTGGGTGAAATGGAAATCCAGAATGCTGCCGCCTTGCTGAAGCAAGGCGCGTGTCAAGCGAATGCGCTGGTTCGGGGAACACAGGAAAATCATGAATCCGCCACCGCCCGCTCCCGAGACTTTTGCGGCGTACGCGCCATTGGCAAAAGCGACTTTCTCGACTTCCTCGATCAGCGTGTTGCTGATGCTGGTCGCGGTGATTTTCTTGGCTTCCCAACCTGCCTGCAGCGTCGTTGCCAGTCTGCGCAAATCGCCCTTCAGAATGCATTCCTTCATCTGGATCGCCTCCTGTTTGAGACGGTGCGTGGCATCGATCGAAGCCTGATTCCTGTCTCCGATGTTGCGCGATTGCTGGTCAATAATGTCTGCCGATGCGCGTGAGACACCGGTGAAGTACAACACCATCGACGCCTCGAGTTCGGCCCAGACCCAATCCTTGATGCGCAACGGATTGACGATGACGCGATCCGATTCGTAGAACTCCATGAAATTGAAACCGCCGAAGGTCGCCGCGTATTGATCCTGCTTGCCACCCGCCAGACCGAGGTCGCTTCGCTCGATGTTGTACGCCAGATGCGCGACTTCGTATTCGCCCAGTGGCAATGAAAAGTGCTCGACGAATGCCTGCACCAGCGCGACGACCATGGTGGACGACGAGCCCAGGCCCGAGCCGGGCGGCGCATCGGAAAACGTCTGGATGCTGAGCGCTGGCTGTTTTCCACCGAGGTAATCCTTCACCACTCGCGCATAGACACCTTTCAACAATCGCAGCGGTCCATCCGTGGAGATCGTGGTCGTGACATCGAGTTCTTCACGCAGCTCCACGTCAACCGCGTGGAACTCCACTCGCCCGTCATCTCGTTCGTCGATCAATGCGTAGGCATAGCGATCGATGGTGACATTCATGACGTTGCCGCCATAGACATCGCAATAGGGCGATACGTCCGTACCGCCTCCCGCCAATCCAAGGCGAAGTGGAGCGCGCGCTCGCGTACTCATGCGGGTGCTCCGTCGTTCCTTGGATGATGCAGACGCCAATAGGCGAGCATGTCGACGATGGTCTGCTCGAGCTGGATCTGCTGCTTCCAGCCGGTTGCTTCAATGAGTCTGGTCGAATCGCCGAAAATGACTGCCTCGTCGCTGGGACGCAACAAAGCCGGATCCGTTTCGACGGATATTTCTACCACCGCGTGCTTGCGCACCAAATCGACCACATCCTGCATCTGGTACGTACGTGCGCCGCTGATGTTGTAGACCTCGCCTGCCACGCCTTTTTCCGCAAGCAGCTCGAGAGCGTTGGCCAGGTCACGCACGTCGGTGATCGCGCGATGCGTCTGGAGGTTGCCGACCTTGAGTATGGGCGGAACCAGCCCCGCCTCGATACGCGCCATGCGCTGGGTGAAGTCCGCACAGACATCGCCGGTTTTACGCGGCCCGGTCGTGTTGAAGATCCGTGCGCATACCGAACGCAGGCCGTCGTTGAGCCAGTACTGGATCGCCAGCATCTCGGTAGCCACCTTGCTTACCCCGTAAGGATGCAATGGCCGGAGTGCATGACTCTCCTTGACCGGAACCTCGTGCGCCGCCACCTCACCGTATTCTGCACTGGAACATGCCACGACGATAACCGGATCGAGTTTCGCGGCCTTGATGGCCTGATAAACGTTGGCGGTGCCGACTACATTGGTTTCGAGCGTCTCGATGGGTACGCGCCACGACAACGCGGGATAGCTCTGTGCCGCGAGCAGGTAGACAACATCGGGCTTGCTGCGTTCGAGAACGGAGTCCAGCTGTTCTCTGTAACGGATGTCGCAATGCATCAGTCTGTCGCTGTATTGCGACCAGTCGCGCGAATCGATGGTTGCGTTGTAGTGCGTCCCGACCACCTCATGGCCAGCCTTGAGGGCTCGCTCCATGAGATAACTTCCGACAAATCCCGTTGCCCCGAGAATCAATACATTCATAGATATGACTCGCTATTCAGTGAACTCATGGTGCCGCGTTATTGCGGAACCGTGCGCAGATTCATGTCTTGCGAAACAATGCCCCACAGCGCGGCCTCGGAGAAGCGCTCGCGCACGAAGGCTTGGGATTGCTTCGAGGCGTTCAGCCACTTCTCATCATGCAGCAACAGCTCGATTACCTGCCGGGCGAACTCCGCCGGATCATCACTCACGCTCAGGAATTCGCCTGCAGCGGCCAATCCCTGCGCTCCCGTGGTTGTCGTCACACAGGGCAGACCATAACGCATCGACTCAATGACCTTGCCTTTCATGCCACCGCCAAAACGCAGTGGCGCCACGGCGACACGAGCATTCAAATAGCGCGAAGCCAACTCTTCGTCGCTGACGAAGCCGGTCACCGTCACATTGTCGCCAGCCAGTGCGCGGACAGTTTCCGTCGGGTTGGAACCAACCAGATAAAGGCGCAATCCGGACATCTGCTCGACGATCAACGGAAGGATCTCGTGCACCAGCCATGCCGCCGCATCCGCGTTGGGTTCGTGGGCGAACCCGGCCACGAAGATGATGTCTTTCTTCGCGAAGAGATTGGCTTCCGGCTCATCGAGAAACGAGTCGTATGCATACACGGGGATGGTACGCGCCTGCGCCTCGATACCGCGCTGTCCGAGCCACTTCCGCACGATCTGCGTTTCACCGTCCGCCGGGTAGTAGATCGCATCGACTTTCGACCAGACCTTTTCCTCCAGCGCATGGAATCGTTTGCGTTCCTTCAGGAGCTCCGCGCTGGGATGATGCTTCAATTGCTCGTCGATGCGCAGATGATGGATATCGTGACCGTAGTAGAGGATCGTCGCCGAAGTGCGATGACGGATAGCGTCCACGAAATCGACCGAGACGTGCGGGCGACTCAGCAGCACGCAGTCGATGGCGGCACCATTTTCGACCAACCAGGCATCGAACGATCGGTGGTACTCCGGTCCGTAGATCACCTCGATGCCCTGCTGCTGCAACGCACCGGTGTAGATCGGGTCGTACCAGAGATTTTCAGGCCAGAACTTCACGTCCAGGCCCTGACGCCTGAACATCATCATGAACTGCCACATCGTGCGCGATCCGGCATCACGATCCGGTTGCGGAATGTAATGATCGATGACCAGAACAGTCGGGCGCGAGCACGTACGCCCGCGCGCCTGCATGACGTTGCGCGCATTCGGAAAATGCTCGCGCTCCAGGTCAGACTGCCACTTCTCGAAAAATCTCTTCTGATTGCGCACCTGATACGACTTGATGC
Source organism: Rhodanobacter sp. (assembly GCA_036398675.1). Classification (GTDB taxonomy): domain Bacteria; phylum Pseudomonadota; class Gammaproteobacteria; order Xanthomonadales; family Rhodanobacteraceae; genus Rhodanobacter. Next base: position 51,271 of record DASWOQ010000034.1, read on the forward strand.
CGGCATTCACATCGGTACCGTGCGAAACGCCTTCGTAGTGGATCACCACGGAACGTGGCTGGTAGTACACCTTCAGCCCATGTTTGCGTACCTTGAACGCGAAATCCGTGTCCTCGCAATAGGCCGGCACATAGATTTCATCGAAGCGCCCCAATGCCTGGAACAGGTCGCTGCGCATCAGTAGCGAAGCGCCCGAACAGTAGTCCACCTCACGTATGTAGTTGTAGATGCTGCGGCCGGGATCGTCGAGTCGGCCATAGTTCCATGCACTGGCGTCTTTCCACACGATGCCACCCGCCTCCTGCAGCCGGCCATCCGGATACACGAGTTTCGAGCCCACCATTCCGCAATCGGGAAAACGAACGAACACGTCCAGCATGGCATCGAGCCAGCCTTCGGTGACCTCGGTATCATTGTTGAGAAAGTAGAGATACTGCCCACGGGCAAGCGTTGACGCTCGGTTGCACGAACGCACAAAGCCAAGATTTTGCGGATTCACTTCGAAGTGCAATCCGGGAACGTCCGAGAGCCGGAGGATATCGGTATCGCCCGATGCATCCTCCAGAACCAAGACCTCGAAAGCCACCTGCGGCAGGTGTGCCGCGATGGACCGCAGGCATCCCAGTGTGATGGGGAGGTTGCCGTAAGCAGGGATGATGATGCTTACGAGAGGCTCGGCGTACGAAGGAAAGCTCAACCCTTCCAGGTTCTCGGCCGGCACGATTGACGATGTGCCGGAACCGCTGTCGTCGCCGACCGCGGTGACGTTCAATTGGTCGCCCAATACAGTCTCTGCCGTCTGGGCTTTTCGGCGCGCGCGGAGCGCATTGCGTACCACCTGCCAATCGCCGCGCAGCAGATGTCCCATGGCGCGTAGCGGCCTCGTCACCTTCCATGATCGCGAATGCACCACGACATCGTACTGCCTCTGCAATGCGTGATAGCTACTGCCCAGAAGCTCGACATGATTGTCGAGCCGCGACAGGTTTTCCTGCAACATCGAGATCAGCGTGTCCCTTTCCGATAGCGTGCCTTGCAGCGACACGTTGCTTTCCTGCTGGATGACAAGCTCTTGCGTCAGGTTTTCGAATTTGTCCGAAAGTTCGCCGTAATTCTTTTCCAGTTGGGCCAGCGCGATTTCGATCGATTTCGCCCATGACCCCACGCGCTCATGCTCCAGCTGCAAGGCTTCATGGCGGCCTTTCAGTTCCAGAAGCTGACCGTCCAGCGATTTTGCCCAGTCCACCGCGCGTTCATGTTCGAGTACCAACTGCGCACGCATTTCATGCTCTTGTGCGACCTTTGCATCAAGGGTCCTAGCCCATGCATTGTGCTTCTCCAATTCGTCCGTCTGACTCTGGAGCAACTTGCGAACATCTTGATATTTGTTATCCAGCGCGACGTGAGTGCGCTCCATTTCTTCGCAGCACGCCGTGGCGAGCATGGCCAGCTGTTCGTCGCTGTCAAGCAGACGTATGTCGTAGATTTCCCGGACGGGCACGGGAACACGGGCACGGATCTTATGACTGGATCGTTCGACGACGACCACTTCGGCCAAGTTGCCCGCAAGGCTGTCCTCAAGAGTGGCATTGCGCGAGCGGCTGACCCCCGCGTAGAAATGATCGCCGCCCATCGTAAGCCCGCGCACGTAACCACCGATGTCGATATGGCCAACACAAATGGCGTCGCGATAGACGAGAATCTCCCCCGACTCGGAATTGCACAACATCAGATCATCGCCGAGCGGATGCAACGTATGCGGCTGCGACAGGCCCGAAATGACCGTCTCGCCCGACATCACGTCACGCACCTCGCCTCGGCCAAGCGTATTGCCCTTGTAACCCCGATGCTCGGCGAAGTTGCCGAACACCGATACGAGCAGTCGCCCCCGATGCATGCAGAGGCAATTCAAATGAACCGAGTCCGGTTCGCCGGGAAATGTCCAACGCCCTACTTCCCGGAAGTCTTCGTCCAACTCAAGCACAGCATTCACTTGCGTGCACGCAACGAAGATTCGGCCATCCGCATGCAGCAGGTCGTGGATATCCAACGGCTCGGTCGCCAATGGGATCAGCTGCAAACCTGAATTCCGATAAGCCGCGAGCATACTAGCGCCATTAGGCTGCAAAGCACGCAGCACGGTTCCCGGCCAGCTGATGAGGCCCGTACCATCGGTCGTGGTCAGGCGGGTAACCTTGCCATCAGCCAGCAGAATCAAGCCGCCGTTGTTGGGAGAAGAAACTAGCAGACGATCGGGCAGTGTCGTCACTGTCATGGCGCAGCACTCACATGGGCGAGAGTGACCTTCGACGCCAGTTCCATGTCGGCAAATCCATTGGCATGGCGCTTGTCCCCGAGCACGGTGAGGATCACCGAGTCGACGCGACGATCGAGTGTGCCGATGTCAACGCCGTTTTCATCGAATTGCGAAACGCCGATGGTGAGAAAATACTGACCAGGAAGCAACGAGTTTCGCAGATCGAATTCGACGATCGCGATGTCACCAGCAGCATAGCTGTAGAGCTGGTTTTCAACGGTGAACGTGTTGGCGCTGTAAACCACCAGTCCCTCGCGAGTACGAACTTGCATACCGAACATCACTCGCTCCGCTGGTTCGGAGAATACGTACTTCAGCATCAGGCCGAACGATTCGCGCGAATGTACGATGGGTGATTCTCCACGCTGCCCCTTGATGAGGAAATCAAGCAGGGTGGCCGCGCCATCGCCAAGTCGCACCTCGCTCCGGTTGTAACCTGCGCGGGAATCGAAGAGTTCCTGCTCACCGCTGGCAACCAGATAATGGTAATCGTCCTGGCGCCGATCATCGCCGTCTTCCGCAGCCAGTACCGGTTGCTCACCTTCATCTGCTCCTGGCAGAGCCTTTTCCGCAACGGCATTGGAACGGCTGCCAAAGACGCGCCGCAGATACTCCGCTACAGCCGGCTTGGTGGGCCCATCGAATACCAGCTGACCTGAATCAAGCACGATGCCGCGATCACAAAGTTGCAGAAGCGTATCGACCGAGTGTGTAACGAACAACAGCGTGCATCCGGCCTCACGCAATTCGTCAATCCGTCGAAAGCACTTGCGCTGGAAATACACGTCACCCACCGACAGCGCCTCGTCGATCACCAGAATCTCGGGATCGGAAAACGAAGCAACTGCAAAGGCGAGTCGCACATACATGCCGCTGGAATAGGTCTTGACTGGCTGGTTGATGTGATCGCCGATCTCGGCAAAGTCCACGATGTCCTTATAGCGCTGTCTCAGCACGCTCTCCGGAATGCCGTAGACCAGCCCGCTCAGGAAGATATTTTCCTTGCCGGTGAACTCTGGATTGAAACCGGCGCCAAGCTCGAGCAATGCGGCAATTCGGCCAGGCGAACTGACGGTTCCCGCCGTGGGCGTCAGAATGCCGCAGATCATCTGCAATAGCGTGGACTTGCCCGAACCATTGCGACCGATGATGCCGATGGCCTCACCGCGATGCACATTGAAACTTACGTCGCGGAGCGCCCAAAAATCCTTGAAATACCGCACGGGAGATGCACCGATCATCCGTTGAAACCGTGGCAGCAGCATCTGCTTCAGGCGGTCCTGTGGTTCGGCATAGATCTCGTAACGCTTGGTCAATCCTTTCACCTCGATGATGGCATCCGGTGAGGTCTCGGTCGAATTGATCAATGGCTGCTGCTCAGAGGACATCAGCAAACCCTTTGCGAGCACGCTCGAACCAGGCAAACGCGAACCAAGCAAACAGGCAGGACGCCAGTGCATAAAGCCCCAATGCGCCCCAGTGTGGCATTCGGCCCCAGACCAGCACGTTCTGCGAAGACTCGACGATGACCGTAAGCGGATTGAGATAGAGCAGTTCGCGATAGGCTGCCGGAATTTGTTCCTTTGGATAGAACACTGGTGCCAGGAACAGAAGGATCGATGTAATGACGCCAATGGCCTGCTTTAGGTCGCGCAGAAACACGCCAAGGGAAGCAAGCAGCCACACGGTGCCGACGACAAACGGAAGGAACACGATCACCACGATCGGAAACAGTACGGCGGTCCAGGGCACACTGCCCTGCACGATCAGCTCAAAGACGAGCAGCACCACAGTTGACACCATCAGGTGGAACAGCGCCGAGCCCAACGTGCTCCAGGAAAGGATTTCCAGCGGAAACACCACTTTCTTCACGAAGTTCGTGTTTTCGATGATCAGAGTCGGCGCCTTGTTGGCGCATTCGGAAAACATCGAGTTGATATTGAGTCCGGCGAACAGGATCACCGCGAAAGCGGTGTGTTCGGCGCCCGGCACATTCCAGTGCGATTTGAAAATGACGCTGAAGACGAAGGTGTAGATCGCCAGCATCAATAACGGATTGAAAAACGACCACAGCAAACCGATGAACGATCCCCGATAGCGACCGATCACGTCGCGCCGCGCCATCTGCATGACCAGCGAAAAGTGCCGTTGCAATGCCAGATAAGGCACAGCTGGGTTGGCGAGCCGATAGGCTGAAATCATGATGCTCCTTAAACTCAGATAACGACCGTAACGGCGGATGTCAAGACCGGATATATCCAGACAAGGTTTGATCGAGTGCGTCAGCCCAAGGCTGTCGCCAACTCGTCACGCAAGTCTGCAATGTCCTCCACCCCGACCGACAATCGCACCAGCCCGTCGCTGATGCCCAGCCGTTTGCGGTTGACTGCGGGCACCGAGGCATGGGTCATGATCGCCGGATGTTCGATCAGGCTTTCGACCCCACCGAGCGACTCAGCCAGCGCGAACAATTCACAACGCTCCAACATGCGCCGGGCCTTCTTCAGGCCACCCTTCACCTCGATCGTGATGATGCCGCCGAAGCCATCCATCTGGCGCTTGGCCAGCACATGTTGCGGGTGGCTCTTGAGCCCAGGATAGATGACCCGTTCGATGGCTGGATGCCCTTCCAGCCAGGGTGCAAGCTCCACAGCACCGGCGCAGTGCGCCTTCATTCTTAGATGCAGGGTTTTCAGGCCGCGCATGCCAAGAAACGAATCGAATGGACCTGCAACCGCGCCAACGGAGTTTTGCAGGAATGCCATCTGCTCGGACAACGCTTTATCGCCTGCAACCACAATGCCGCCGACCATGTCGGAATGGCCGTTGAGGTATTTAGTGGCGGAATGCAACACAAGGTTGGCACCGAATTCCAGCGGACGCTGGATCATCGGCGAACAGAAGGTGTTGTCTACCACCAGAATTAGGCCGTGCTTCTTGGCAAATGCGGCAACCTTGGTCAGATCGACCAGTTTGAGCATCGGATTGGTGGGAGTTTCTGCCCAGATCATCCGTGTGTTGGGCTTCAAGGCTGCCTTCATGGCGCTAACGTCGTTCAAGTCGACGAAACTGAAATCCAGCCCAGCTGAGCGTCGCCGCACCTTTTCGAACAGGCGATAGGTGCCCCCGTAGAGATCGTCCATCGCAATGACGTGGCTGCTGGAATCGAGCAAGTCGAGCACCGTGGCCGCCGCCGCCAGACCGGAGGCGAAAGCAAAACCGGCGACACCGCCTTCCAGATCGGCCACGCAGCGCTCATAGGCCATGCGCGTGGGGTTTTGCGTACGCGAATACTCGTAACCCTTGTGCTTGCCCGGGCTTTCCTGCACGTAGGTGGAGGTCGCATAGATCGGCGTCATGATGGCGCCGGTGCTCGGGTCGGGGTGCTGGCCGGCATGGATGGCCCGCGTTCCCAAACCCTGCGTCTTGGTCATTTTTCTTGTCATGGCAGACATCTGAGTGGAGTCGATCCGGGTACTGCGACCCAAGCGTGAACTAGCCGGGGATGATACCCGCGAAAGCCTCATGCTTGCCTTAATGGCCAGTTATCCCCGGACTTGTTTGCTATGCGAATCGCCGTTGTACGGCCAAACGTCGCTGGTAGGCATGGCACAATGGCCGCCCCTCAAGGACGTCAACGAGGTTCCATGAAAACTCTTCTTGTCACCGGTGGCGCCGGTTTTATCGGTGCCAATTTCGTCTTGCAGGCGGTTGCCGATGGCCTGACCGTGGTCAATCTGGACAAACTGACCTATGCCGGCAATCCGGACACGCTCGCCTCTCTATCAGGCAACGAACACCACGTTTTCGTGCAGGGCGATATCGGCGATCGCACGCTCGTAGCTGAGTTGCTGGCAAAATATACCCCCGATGCCATCATCAATTTCGCGGCCGAATCGCATGTAGACAGGTCGATCGACGGACCAGCCGAATTCGTCCAGACCAACGTGGTCGGTACACTCGGCTTGCTCGAATGCGCCCGCGATTACTGGCGCGGCCTGAATAGCTCTGCGCGCGAGGGATTCCGCTTCCTGCATGTCTCGACCGACGAGGTCTACGGGTCCCTTGGCGCTGAAGGCAAGTTCACGGAGCAGACGCCGTATGCGCCGAACTCGCCGTACTCGGCTTCGAAAGCATCGTCCGACCATCTCGTTCGCGCGTTCCATCACACTTACGGCTTGCCCACTCTCACCACGAATTGCTCGAATAACTATGGCCCATATCAGTTTCCGGAGAAGCTCATCCCGCTGATCATCCAGAAGGCGCTGGTGGCTGAGCCGTTACCGGTGTACGGCGACGGACTGAATATCCGCGACTGGCTATTTGTAGGCGATCATTGCAGCGCGATACGTCGCGTGTTGGATGCTGGCCGCGTCGGTGAAACCTATAACGTGGGCGGCAACGCCGAGCGCGAAAACATCACGGTGGTGAAAACGATCTGCACGCTGCTCGATGCACGCAAACCATTGGCGGATGGTCGCCAGCGCGAGTCGCTGATCACGTTCGTCAAGGACCGACCCGGACACGATCGCCGTTACGCCATTGATTCCAGCAAGCTGCAGAACGAACTGGGCTGGCGACCGTCGCAAACCTTCGAGACCGGCATTGCGCAGACGGTCAACTGGTATCTGGCCAACCAGTCCTGGAGCCAGCGTGTATTGGATGGCAGCTATCGCATGGAGCGTCTTGGTTCATGAGTACGCAAAAAGGCATCATCCTCGCTGGCGGTTCCGGCACCCGGTTGTATCCAATCACTCGTGCGGTGAGCAAACAGCTGCTGCCGGTGTACGACAAGCCGATGATCTATTACCCGCTTGCCACGCTGATGCTGGCCGGCATCCGCGAAGTGCTGATGATCAACACGCCACACGAACAGGACATGTTCCAGCGCCTGCTTGGCGATGGGTCGCAATGGGGTATCGACATCCAGTATGCCGTGCAGCCTTCGCCGGACGGATTGGCACAGGCCTTCACTATCGGCCGTGATTTCGTCGGCGGCAAGCCCAGTTGCCTGGTGCTTGGTGACAATATCTTCTACGGCGTCGGCCTGACCGAGCGACTCAAACGCGCCGCCTCGCGCGAACACGGCGCCACCGTGTTCGGCTATTGGGTGAAGGATCCAGAGCGTTATGGCGTGGCCGAATTCGACAGCGCCGGCCGGGTGATCGGACTGGAAGAAAAGCCGGCTCAGCCAAAGTCGAACTACGCGGTCACCGGCCTGTATTTCTACGACGGTCGCGTGTGTGATTACGCGGCAGCTCTGAGGCCCTCGTCACGCGGCGAACTCGAGATCACAGACCTCAACTGCTGCTACCTCGATGACAATACATTGCATCTGGAGCAGCTCGGCCGTGGCTTCGCTTGGCTCGACACCGGGACGCACGACTCGCTGATGGAAGCAGGCAACTACATCGAGACGGTCGAGAACCGGCAGGGCCTCAAGGTATGTTGCCCGGAAGAGATCGCCTATATCAACGGCTGGATCGATACCGAACAATTGCTGCAACTCGCTGCGCCGCTGGCCAAGACCGGCTACGGCCAGTACCTGCAGCAATTGATCAAGCAAGGCCCAGTACGATGAAAGTGATTGAGACAGGATTGGCCGGTGCGCTGATCCTCGAGCCCCAAGTGTTCGGCGACACCCGTGGCTTCTTCTACGAGAGTTACAACCAGGCGAAGTATCGCGAGGCCGGCATCGATCACCACTTCATCCAGTCAAACGTCTCGCGCTCGACCAAGGGCGTGTTGCGCGGCCTGCACTATCAATGGCCGAATCCGCAGGGCAAGCTGGTCAGCGTGCTCGAAGGCGAGGTATACGACGTGGCGGTGGACATCCGCCGCGGCTCGCCCACATTTGGCCAGTCGGCTGGCGTCATGCTCACCGCGGAGAACCATCGTCATTTCTGGGTGCCGGAAGGATTCGCGCATGGTTTCTGCGTGCTCTCCGAATTCGCCACTTTCAGCTACCAGTGCACCGCGCTGTACGACCGCGCTGCGGACGCCGGCATCCGCTGGAACGACGCAGACCTCGGCATCGACTGGCCGATAAGCGCGCCGCTGCTGTCTGAAAAGGATGGCAAGGCACCATTGTTGAAAGATGTCGCACCCGAGCGCCTACCGATCTATCTGCCGTGAAAATTCTCTTGCTCGGAGCCAGTGGCCAGCTTGGCCGCACGTTCGCCGACCATGCAGGTCTCGCTGCCCGTGGAGACCTAGTGCTGGCCAGTCGCGATGGCAAGCTTGCCGAAGGCAAGCGTGGTGAGGTCGCTGACCTCGCCGCACCGGCAAGCCTGAATGCCCTCCTTGATCGTGTGCAGCCCGATGTTGTCATCAACACTGCGGCATACACAGCGGTGGACAAGGCGGAGCAGGAAGAGGGTTTGGCCCTGCGTGTGAATCGCGATGCCGTTGGCAGCATTGGACACTGGGCCGCGGAGCACCGTGCCCTGGTGATTCACTATTCGACGGACTACGTGTTCGACGGGCAACAGGCGGAACCCTATGCCGTCAATGCGCCCACCGGCCCGCTGGGAGCCTACGGCCGAACCAAGCTGGCCGGAGAGCAGTCCCTGCGCGATAGCGGTGCTGATCACCTTCTATTCCGTACCGCATGGGTTTACGCCGCGCATAGCCATAACTTTCTGCGAACCATGCTGCGCCTCGGTGCCGATCGCGATGAATTGCGCGTCGTGGCAGACCAGCATGGTGCGCCGACCGATACCACGCTGATCGTCGAAGCCAGTCTCGCCGCACTCGATCGATGGAAGCACGCCGATTCCGCGCACCGTCGTCAACTGTCAGGCACACACCATCTTGTTGCCGGCGGCGCCACGACGTGGCACGGCTTCGCCAGCGCCATTTTCGAACAGGCGCTTGCGCAGGGATTGATCACCAGAGCACCGGCCGTCATTTCCATCAGCAGTGCCGAATTTCCGACGCCAGCGGCACGACCGGCATGGTCGTTGCTCGACAATGCCGGTTTCCAACGGCATTTTGATTTTCCGTTGCCGGACTGGAAACAGGGCCTGGAGAAGGTCATCCGTCAGCTGGCTTCATCAGGAAACTGAGCTCATGTTGATTCCTCTCATCCTGAGTGGTGGCAGCGGAACCCGGCTATGGCCGGTATCGCGCCGAAACCTGCCCAAGCAGTTTCTGGCGCTGGCCGGCAAAGGCACACTGTTCCAGCAAACCATTGCGCGCACGCGGCAGGTGCCTGGCGTGACTCCGCCGATCGTGGTGGCCAGCGATGATCATCGGTTTCTCGCCGCCGAACAGTTGCTCGAAGCCGGCGTCAAAGGAGCGACCATCGTGCTGGAGCCTCTCGCGCGCAATACGGCACCGGCGATCGCGCTCGGCGCACTGCAGGCGATCCAGCATGATGATGACGCATTGCTGTTGGTGCTTCCGGCCGACCATATCATCGGCGACACGCCGGCATTCATCGAAGCGGTAAGGAAAGCGGTGTTGCTTGCAAAGCAGGACTGGCTGGTGACCTTCGGCATCCGCCCGGATCGGCCGGAAACCGGTTTCGGTTACATCCGCCATGCAGAAGCCATCGGCGATGACGGGTTCCGAGTGGAGCAGTTCGTCGAGAAGCCCGACTTGGTCACGGCCGAGTCGTATCTCGCCGATGGTGGCTACGACTGGAACTCCGGCATGTTCCTGTTCAAGGCATCACGTTATCTGGAAGAGCTAGGCACGCACGATCCAGCCATGTTGTCCGCCGTGCGTGACGCTCATGACAGCGCATCCGTCGACCTCGATTTCGTGCGAATCGATGGCGACGCCTTCGGCAAGGTTCCCGATCGCTCGATCGACTATGCAGTAATGGAAAAAACCCGGCGTGCTGCCGTGGTACCGGTCAGCTGCGGCTGGAGCGATATCGGTTCCTGGTCGGCGCTCTGGCTTACCGGCGACAAGGATGCCGATGGCAACGTAAGCGAGGGCGACACTCTCGGCGTCGACACCCGCAACTCGCTGTTGCGTTCGCACGACCGCCACCTGCTTGCCACGGTCGGCGTCGACGATCTGATCGTGGTGACCACGCCGGATGCCACGCTGGTGGCGCATCGCGACGCCGCGCAGGACGTCAAGAAAATCGTGGACGAACTCAAGGCTTCCGGTCGCAGCGAGCATTCGCTGCATCGCGTGGTCCATCGTCCATGGGGCAACTACGATTCGCTGGAGACGGGCGAGCGGTTCCAGGTCAAACGCATCCAGGTCAAGCCGGGCGCAAGTCTCAGCCTGCAAAAGCACCACCATCGCGCCGAACACTGGATCGTGGTTTCAGGCACCGCCGAAGTCACCTGCGACGACAAGGTGTTCCTGCTGGGCGAAAACCAGAGTACGTATATTCCGCTGGGCAGCAGGCACCGCCTGCGCAATCCCGGCAAGGTGCCGCTCGAACTGATCGAGGTGCAGTCCGGAAGTTATCTGGGCGAAGACGACATCGTGCGCTTCGACGATGTGTATGGCCGGGCATGAAGGGCTCAGATCGAACCTGACCCGCAGTCCCGGATCGGAGGCGTAGCAGACTTCGGAATCTGCGATTCCCTGACCTGACAAGCCTGCACGATCGGCACCGGGCATTCATGCCCGAAACGCATCCCCTATCGAAAACCGGCAGTCGCTCGTCTCTAGCAACTATCGCGGCAGGTTTGGCCCATCACCGATACGCAATGTCGGGTCGCTTGCACCCGCGTTGAATACCATGCGGGCACTCATCCGGATCACGGTGCGGCCCTATGACACGCTACGCTCTGGAATCTTTGCTGGCCCCACTTGGAGATGAATCGCCCGCTGGCGAGAATCTGGAATATGACGCCGATTTTCTGGCGCTCGAACGTGCTGGCACATCCAAGGCGGAGCGGGCCATTGGAGACAACGTCAAGCTCGCGGAGGAACCGGACTGGGACAAGGTCATCGAACTGGCAGAGTCCGTTCTTGGCCGGTCCAAGGATCTTCGCGCAGCCGTGCATCTCGCTACCGCGTGGATGCGCACTTACGGCTTGCCGGGCTGGACGGCAGGGCTGGGGCTGATCCGCGGCCTGCTCGAACATTTCTGGGGCGATGTCCATCCCCAGCTGGATGCCGAGGATGACAATGACCCGACTGCCCGGGTGAACGCGGTCGTACCGATCGGCGATTTCCAGGGAGTACTCGGATATTTTCGTACCACGCCTTTCGTGCAATCGCCGCGTCTTGGCCGTTTTTCCTTGCGCGATCTTCGCGTCGCCAACGGCACATTGAAAATCCCCGCCGCCGAGAACGGTGAGGCCGCGCTGCCGGCGATGAACGAGATCGAAGCCTGCTGCATGGATTGCCCCGAAGAGCAGTTGCTCGAGACAGTGGCGGCGATCAACGAGGCACTCGATCACATCCGCGCCATCGACGGCATCTTCAATGAACGCATTGGCACGGCCGGGCCGGATTTGGGCGCACTGCTCGGCGATGTGCGCGACTTGAAGAAATTCCTGGAACCGCAACTTGCGCGGCGCATGCCCGAGGCGGATGCCGCAACCGAAGACTCCCATGAAGATACAGGCGCCACCGCGACCTCACCCGGTGCCGCGCCAGCCGCCGGTAGCCGCATCGAAAGCCCGCAGGATGTCATGCGCCGACTCGACGAATTGTGCGATTACTATGCGCGCCACGAACCGTCGAGCCCGGTACCGTTGCTGCTGCGGCGTGCCCAGCGGCTGATCGGCATGAACTTCCTGGATCTCTTGAAGGATCTCGCGCCGGCCGGCATTGGAGAATTGCAACTGGTCTCCGGCTTGAGCGAGAGCGAATAAGCATCCGCAGCGGATTCGATCAGTAAACCCCTTTGCACAGGTTGTTGCCGGACCGGATGACCAGTTCGCCCACCGACGGATTCCAGCGCAGCGACAGCCCTCCGGGCAAGCCGGCTGTGATGGTCGCGTCGGCAGCTTGCACGATCGGCCCCACCGATGCGTTGACGCCATCGCCCAAGTTTGTCTTCGCCGAGATCGCATAACTCACGGGTTCCGCACATGCCGAGGTATCGATCCTTTGCGATACGGCCGTTCCATACGCAGTAATGTCAGGCATCGTCCCCGCGCCCAATGGCATGTCGTGTTCGATGGCCGCACCTTTGCCGCCCTCCCCTCTGCAGACCGCGGTCAACACATAGCTCACCGAATAGCGCATCTGCGGCGCCACCTGTAACGCAGCGACAGCTTCCGGCTGCGCCGTGCAGCCGCGCATGAAAATTTTTCGCTTGGGCACGACATGCAACACATAACTGCCTGTCTTCGGCCTGCTTCCGGCAGGCAGCGACAATTCGATCCGTGTGGGCAGCACGCCGGTCACCACGGGTTGGACATCAAGCAAGGCGCCCTTGTCATCCGTCGCCGTGATTTGCGGATCGGCGCATTGGCTGTCCGACAGGTTCGCACCCACCAGCGCAAACACCAGCGGCTTGCCGTCGGAATGGATCGCGAACAGCGGACGATGATCCATGCTCTCGACGGCATCGACCACCGGTTGCACCTTTGCCGAGGCCGTCCCGGCTGCAAGCTGGTCGATCGTGACGGCAAGTGCGCCGGCCACCGCCTTCGAATCATCGACGATACAGCCGTTGGCGACACTCAGATACGCCTGCGTCCGCTGGACGGCGGCATCGGCACGCAATACCGCTGCCCTGGCTTGCTCATCGATGAAATCGACCGGCTTGGCGGCTTGGCCGACCAGCAGCTTGCGCAGCACGTCCGCCATTTGCGCAAGGCGCTGGCTGGCGGCATCCAGGCGTGGATCGTGCAGCCTATTTGCGCGGATCGACAGTTCGTGCCGGGCCGAATCGAGACGAGAGAGCACTGCATCGCCCGTCAGGCGCGGCGCGATCTGGGGTTGCACATGCCCGGAGAAGCCGATTGCGAACAAGCTGCATAGCAAGCCGATGACGCCACGCGAGACCTTCATGGCGGCCATGCCCTGCTGGCGCCGGGTACTCCCATCCCTTCCACGCCACCGACCTGGCAGCGATGGCATCGTGATGGCCCGAAAAGGAGGGCTGCTATCACGGCCTGCCCGGGATGGCGTCGACCCGCCTCACTGATCCTGATCCTTGCAGTCGTCCGAATTCGGCTGCCCCGGCTGGCAATCCTGCTGATCCGGCGGCAACAGAATGCCGGAGGGAACGATACCGAACGAACGGTAGTTCGCCGTGACCACGCTCGCATCGACATAGGTGTCGCCATGATTGGAATTCTGCGCATGGCCGGCCAGCAGGGATGTCGGAACGTTGACGCTCGGCTCGCCGAGCAACGGCAAGAAATTACCCTGGCTATCCACCGCATAGAAATAAGCTGGCGGCAAGCCCACCTCGGCAACAGTCTGGTTGCTGACGCCAGTTACATAGATCGGCGAAGACGCGGTGCCAATCCGCCCCGTTGAAGACCATGTTCCCACGCCGTCGTAGAGCCAGTCTGTGCCAAATTCCAGCAGATCGCCGCCGGTGACCGCCAGATAGATCGGCGACGTGCCGGCATTGACTGTGAATGCGCTGCCGTTGACCGATGACAGCGTCAGTGTCTGGTCGTTGGTAAGGCTGAAACCGGCCAGCGACGTGAAGTCCCCGAGCACGCTGACATGGTTGGCGTTGTGCTGGGTCGCGCTGCCCAGCATCGTCGCGCTCACCGCACTGCCGCTGAGCGTCGATGCGGCGATCGCCCCATCACTGCCTTCGTTGATCGCACCGGCGGAAGTCAGCGTCGTCGTCGTGCCTTTCACCGCACCGTTGATCGTCAGGTCGCCGCTCATCGTGGTCAGCGTCATGCTACTGCCGCCATCGACCGGGCCGCTCACTGTCAACGCCTGCGCATCGGTGAGGTTGAAGCCAGCTGCCGTGAAGCGGCCTAGCGTCCCGATCGCGTTCGCGCCGGTCAGCGTGGCCGCGCCGCTTGAGCTTCCGGTCAGCATGCCGGCCGTGATCGCGCCGCTGCCACCTTCGTTGATCGCACCGGCGGAGGTCAGTGTGGTCGTCGCGCCGTTCACCGCACCGTTGATCGTCAGATCGCCGTTCGTCGTGGTCAGCACCGTGCTGCTACCGCCATCGACCGGACCGCTCACCGTCAATGCCTGCGTGTCGGTGAGGTTAAAGCTGGCCGCCGTGAAGCGGCCCAGCGTCCCGATCGCGTTAGCACCCGTCAGCGTCGCGCTGCCGGCCGCGCTGCCAGTCAACGTACTGGCCGTGATCGTGCCGCTGCCGCCTTCGTTGATCGCGCCGGCGGAGGTCAGCGTCGTCGTCGCGCCCTTCACCGCACCGTTGATCGTCAGGTCGCCGTTCGTCGTGGTCAGCGTCGTGCTGTTGCCGCCATCGACCGGGCCGCTCACCGTCAGTGCCTGCGTGTCGGTGAGGTTGAAGCCGGCCGACGTGAAACCACCCAGCATGCCGATGACGTTCGCACCGGTCAGGGCGGTACTGCCGGTCGATTGACCCGTCAGCATCGCGGCCTTGATCCGGCCCGCCGTCTGATTGATGTTGCGTCCCGCGCCCAGCGTCACCGTGGCACCAGTGAGATCGCTGGCCAGGATCAGATCCGAGCTGCTGCCACTGGTCGTCAACGTGATGTTGCCTGCTCCGCCGTGAACCGATGGCGCTTCATCGACCGTCAGCGTGCGCGCATCGTTGAAGCTGAAATCACCCCCCGTGGTGAACGCACCCAGGGTTCCAACCTGATTGGCGCCGATCAATGTGGTATCGCCGGCCGAGTGGCCAGTCAACGTGCCTGCGGTAATCACACCGGCCGTCTGGTCGATGGCACCGCCCGATGCCAAAGCCACCATCGTGCCACTGATGGAGTGGCTCAGGCCGAGATCACCTGCCGAGGTCAATGAAATCGCCCCACCGCTCAGTGCCGTGTCGACCGTCAGGTCGCCCGCGGTGGTGATGAGCGTTATCGCGCCAGTTCCGCCGTTGGTCGTCACCGGGCCGCTCACCGTCAGTGCCTGCGTGTCGGTGAGGTTGAAGCCGGCTGCCGTGAAGCGGCCCAGCGTGCCGATCGCGTTCGCACCCGTCAGCGTAGTTGCGCCACTCGAACTGCCGGTCAACGTGCCGGCCGTGATCGTGCCGCTGCCGCCTTCGCCGATCGCACCGGCGGAAGTCAATGTGGTCGTCGCGCCCTTCACTGCACCGTTGATCGTCAGGTCGCCGCTCGTTGTGGTCAGCGTCGTGCTGTTGCCGCCATCGACCGGGCCGCTCACTGTCAACGCCTGCGCATCGGTGAGGCTGAAGCCGGTCGAGGTGAAACCATCCAGCGTACTGATCGCGTTGGCACCCATCAGCGTTGTGCTGCCGGCCGAACTGCCGGTCAGCGTGTCCGCCGTGATCGTGCCGCTGCCACCTTCGTTGATCGCACCGACGGAGGTCAGCATGGTCGTCGTGCCGCTCACCGCACCGTTGATCATCAGGTCGCCGCTCGTCGTAGTCAGCGTCATGCTGCTACCGCCATCGACCGGACCGCTCACCGTCAGTGCTTGCGTGTCGGTGAGGTTGAAGCCAATCGCCGTGAAGCCACCCAGCATCCCGATCGCGTTCGCACCCGTCAGCGTAGTTGCGCCACTCGAACTGCCGGTCAACGTGCCGGCCGTGATTGCACCGCTGCCGCCTTCGCCGATCGCACCGGCAGAAGTCAGCGTCGTCGTCGCGCCCTTCACCGCACCGTTGATCGTCAGGTCGCCGTTCGTCGTGGTCAGCGTCGTGCTGCTACCGCCATCGACCGGGCCGCTCACTGTCAACGCCTGCGCATCGGTGAGGTTGAAGCCAATTGCCGTGAAGCGGCCCAGCGTACCGATCACGTTGGCACCCGTCAGCGTAGTTGCGCCACTCGAACTGCCGGTCAACGTGCCGGCCGTGATTGCACCGCTACCGCCTTCACCGATCGCACCGGCAGAAGTCAGTGTGGTCGTCGCGCCCTTCACCGCACCGTTGATCGTCAGGTCGCCGTTCGTCGTGGTCAGCGTCGTGCTGTTGCCGCCATCGACCGGACCGCTCACCGTCAGTGCTTGCGTGTCGGTGAGGTTGAAGCCGGCTGCCGTGAAGCGGCCCAGCGTGTCGATCGCGTTCGCGCCGGTCAGCGTGGTCGCGCCGCTTGAACTGCCGGTCAACGTGTTGGCCGTGATCGCGCCGCTGCCGCCTTCGCTGATCGCACCGACGGAGGTCAGCGTGGTCGTCGCGCCCTTCACCACACCGTTGATCGTCAGGTCGCCGTTCGTCGTGGTCAGCGTCGTGCTGCTGCCACCATCGACCGGGCCGCTCACCGTCAGTGCCTGCGCATCGGTGAGGTTGAAGCCAGTCGCCGTGAAGCCACCCAGCGTGCCGATCACGTTGGCGCCCGTCAGTGTGGTTGCGCCACTCGAACTGCCGGTCAACGTGCCGGCCGTGATCGTGCCGCTGCCGCCTTCGCTGATCGCACCGACGGAGGTCAGCGTGGTCGTCGTGCCGCTCACCGCACCGTTGATCGTCAGGTCGCCGCTCGTCGTGGTCAGCGTCGTGCTGCTGCCGCCATCGACCGGGCCGCTCACCGTCAGTGCCTGTGCATCGGTGAGGTTGAAGCCGGCTGCCGTGAAACCACCCAGCGTGCCGATGACGTTCGCACCGGTCAGCGTGGCCGCGCCGCTTGAACTGCCGATCAACGTGTTGGCCGTGATCGCGCCGCTGCCACCTTCGCCGATCGCACCGGCGGAGGTCAGCGTCGTCGTCGTACCTTTCACCACATCGTTGATCGTCAGGTCGCCGCTCGTCGTAGTCAGCGTCGTGCTGCTGCCGCCATCGACCGGACCGCTCACTGTCAATGCCTGCGTGTCGATGAGGTTGAAGCCGGCCGACGTGAAACCACCCAGCGTGCCGATGACGTTCGCACCGGTCAGGGCGGTACTGCCGGTCGAACTGCCAGTCAGCGTGTCAGCGATGATTGCACCGCTGCCACCTTCGCCGATCGCACCGACGGAGGTCAGTGTCGTCGTCGTACCTTTCACCGCACCGTTGATCGTCAGGTCACCGTTCGTCGTGGTCAGCGTCGTGCTGCTGCCGCCATCGACCGGGCCGCTCACCGTCAATGCCTGCGTGTCGGTGAGGTTGAAGCCGGCTGCCGTGAAACCACCCAGCGTCCCGATCGCGTTCGCACCCGTCAGCGTCGTGCTGCCCGTCGAATGACCCTGCAATGTGGCGGCGGTGAGAATGCCGCCGGACTGGCTGATGTTGCGTCCCGCGCCCAGCATCAGTGTGGCGCCGGTGAGATCGCTGGCCAGGATCAGGTCGGAACCGGCACCGCTGGTGGTGAGGGTGATATCGCCTGCGCCGCCGTCCGCCACAAGAGGTTGGCCAACCGTCAATGTCTGCGCGTCGTTGAAACTGAAGTCGCCGCCGGTGGTGAACGCCCCGAGCGTGTCGACATGGTTCGCACCGCCCAATGTCGTGCTGCCGGCCGAGTTGCCGGTCAGCGTGCCGGCGGTGATCGCACCGTCAATGCCCTCGCTGATCGCACCGGCGGACATCAGTGCCGTCGTCGTGCCGCTTACCGCGCCGTCGATCATCAAGTCGCCACTTGTGGTCAGCGTCGTGCTGCTGCCGCCATCGACCGGACCGCTCACCGTCAGTGCCTGCATGTCGGCGAGGTTGAAGCCGGCTGCCGTGAAGCTACCCAGCGTACCGATCGCGTTCGCGCCGGTCAGTGTGGTCGCGCCGCTCGAGCTGCCGGTCAGCGTGCCGGCCGTGACGATGCCGGCCACCTGAAGAATGGAGCCGGCGCTGCTGGCAAGATGCAGCGTCCCGCTGGCGGTCACGTCGTCGTTCAACGTCACGCCGTCGCGCCCGCTCAGCGATACATTTCCGCCGCGGAGCACACCCGGCGTCAGCAGAGAACCGCCGTTGGCGGCCAGCGTGAGATCATCGCTGTCCGCGTCGATGCCACCTGCGGGGAGGGACAGCGTGCCATCGGCGACCAGGTTCACCGCGCCGCCGTTGTCGGTCAACGAGGCGATGGTCAGATCATTGGCGTCATGCAGCGACACGCCGCTGCCCGTGGCCGATACGCTGCCGGTGAAATCATTGCCGGTGTTGACCAGCGTCAGCGCGCCGCTGCCGCCATCGAGCGTCACCGCGCCGGCGCTGGCGGACTGGGTGATCGCGCTGCCGGCGGTCTGGCTGATGCCGGCGCCACTCAGCGTCAACGTGCCGCTGCCCACGTCCACGTTGCCCAGCGTCAACGCAGAACTATCGCTCACCGAGACATTGTTCGCACCGCTGTTGCTCAGGCTTACCGCGCCGCCAAAGCTGTTGCCGCCGTCGCTTAGCGTGATCGCGTTCGTGCCAGCGTCCAGCAGGCTGGTGCCGGTGATGCCAAGCGCGCCGGTCTGGGTGATCGCACCACCGGCGGTGGCCGAGAGATTGCCGCCGACCGTGGTTGCGCCGAAGCTCGTCGCGCCGGCATCGATGGCGAGGTTGCCGCCGGTCGAACCGCTCACCGTGAGCGTGCCGCCCGCCGTGAGATTACCGCTGCCGCCGGCGGCCAGAATCGCGTTCAACGCATTGACGTCGCGCAAGGTGACGTTGCCGCCGGTCGCGGTGACGGTGCCGGTGAAATCGTTGCCCATGTTGCTCAGCGTGATCGCGTTCGTGCCGGCGTCCAAGAGGCTGTTGCCGGTGATGCCAAGTGCGCCGACCTGAGTGATCGCACCACCGGCCGTAGCCGAAAGATTGCCACCGACTGTAAGCGCTCCGAAGCTTGTCGTGCCGGCGTGGGTGGTGAGGTTTCCGCCGGTCGAGCCGCTCACCGTGAG
Organism: Rhodanobacter sp.; assembly: GCA_036398675.1. Taxonomy (GTDB): domain Bacteria; phylum Pseudomonadota; class Gammaproteobacteria; order Xanthomonadales; family Rhodanobacteraceae; genus Rhodanobacter. Next base: position 70,388 of record DASWOQ010000034.1, read on the forward strand.
CGTGCCACCGGCGGTGAGGTCGCCGCTGCCGCCGGCGGCCAGGATCGCGGTCAGCGCATTGATGTCGCGCAAGGTGACGTTGCCACCGGTCGCGGTGACGGTGCCGCCGAAGTCGTTGCCCACGTTGCTCAGCTTGATATCGCCGGCGCCGGCGTCGAGGCTACTGGCGCCGGTCACGCTGAAGGCGCCGGACTGGCTGATGGCGCCGCCGCTGGTCGTGACATCCAGGCCGCCGGCACCGATGTTCAACGCGTTCGCGCCGAACGAGGCACCGTCCGCGGCCAGCGCGTTCGCATTGATCGTTCCCGCGGTCTGGACGATGTCGCTATCGGAATCCAGGGTCACCATATTGCCGGTGAGGCCGGTCGCCAGCGTCAGGCTGCTCCCCGCGCCCGTCGTGCTCAGCGTGATGTTGCCGGCGCCGCCGTTGGCTACGGGCGCCGTGGTGACGAGCAGGCTCTGTGCATCGTTGAAGCTGAAGTCGCCGCCACTGCTGAAACTGCCCAGGCTGCCGACCCGGTTGGCGCCCGCCAAGCTGGTGTTGCCACCCGAACTTCCGGTCAGGCTGCCGCTGGTGCTGATGACGCCGCCGGCTGCTTCATCGAGATTGCCGGCGGCGACCAGGGTCACCGTTCCGCTGCCGGCTTGGATGTTGCCGACGGCCAAGGCGTTGTTGTCGGTGAGCGAGACACTGCCGCCGCTGGCCGATACGCTGCCGACGAAGTCGTTGCCATTGTTGCCCAGCGCCACCGCACCGCTGCCGCCATTGAGTACGACCGCGCCGGCGCCGCTGGCCTGGGTGATCGCGCTACCGGCGGACTGGCTGATGCCCGCGCCGGCCAGCGTGAACGTGCCCCTGCCTACGCTCACGTTGCCCAAGGTCAGCGCGGACGCATCGTTCAACGAGACATTGTTCGCACCGCTATTGCTGAGGCTCACCGTACCGCCGAAGCTGTTGCCGCCGTTGTTCAGCGCAATCGCACCGTTGCTCGCACTGAAGCTGGCGTCACCGCTTACGGTAAAGGCGCCGCCTTGGCTGATGCCGCCGCTCGCGGTGCTCACCGACAACGGGCCTTGGACGCTCAGGGCCTGCGCGCTGAAAGTGCCGCCGTTCACGACCAGGCCCAGCAACTGGCCGAGCGAGCCCACCGCGCCGCCGAAGGTGACCGCGCCGCCTGTGTTCACACCCAGGTTGTACGGGCCGTCCACGGTCGAGCCGAAGCCGATCGCGCCGTTGCCGCTGCTACTCAGCATGGTGTTGCCGACCAGACTCACCGCATCCACGTAGGTCTGCCCGCCGCTGGTGGTCACGCTGCCGCCCAGCGTGGTGCCGCCGCTGGCAGCGGTGCTCAGGCTGGCCAGGGCGTTGGTGCCGCCCACCGCACCGCCGAAGGTGGTGAGGCCGCCGGTGTTGACGCTGAGGCTGTGCGCGCCGTCCACCGTCGAGACGAAATCGATCGCGCCGTTGCCGCTGCTGCTCAGCGTGACGTTGCCGCCCAGGGTCACCGCACCGGTGTAGGTCTGCGCGCCACTGGTGGCGACACTTGCATTCAACGTCGTGCTGCCGGTGCTGACGAGGCTGGTCAAGGCCATGGTGTTGCCGACGGCGCCACCGAAGGTGATCAGACCGCTGGTATCGATATCGAGGCTATGCGCGCCATTCACCGTCGAGACGAAATCGATCGCGCCATTGCCGCTGCTGCCCAGCGTGGCATTGCCGCTCAAGCTCACCGCGTCGCCATAGGTTTGCGCGCCGCTGGTGGTCACGTTGCCGCCCAGCGCGGTGCTGCCGCTGGTGTCGGTACTCAGACTGGTCAATGCCATGGCGCCGCCCACCGCGCCGCCGAAGGTGGTGAGGCCGCCGGTGTTGACGCTGAGGCTGTGCGCGCCGTCCACCGTCGAGAGGAAATTGATCGCGCCATTGCCGCTGCTGCCCAGCGCGGCATCGCCGCCCAAGGTCACTGCGTTGTTGTAGGTCTGCGCGCCGCTGGTGTTCACGTTCCCACCTAGCGTCGTGCGACCGGCGGCGTTCGTCGTCAGGCTCGCCAGCGCCGTGTTGGCCCCCACCGCGCCACCGAAGCTGGTCGCGCCGCCCGTGCTCACGCTCAGGTTGTACGAACCGTCCACGGTCGAGCCGAAATCGATCGCGCCATTGCCGCTGCTGCTCAGCGTGGCATTGCCGCTCAGGCTCACCGCGTCGTCATAGGTCTGCGCGCCGCTGGTGGTCACATTGCCACCGAGCGTCGTGCGACCGGCTGCATCCGTCGTCAGGCTCGTCAGGGCCGTGCCGGCCCCCACTGCGCCGCCGAAGCTGGTCGCACCGCCGGTGTTCACCGCCAGCGCGTGCGCGCCGTTCACACTCCCAGCGAAATCGATCGCGCCGTTGCCCGTGCTGGTCAGCGTGGTATCGCCGGCCAACGTCACGGCGCTATGCCAAGTTTGCGCGCCGCCGGTGCTCATGTTGCCATTCAGCGTGATCCCGCCGGCTGCCGTCACGTTTAACGCGCCACCCACGGTCTTCCCCGACATGGCCAGCGCACGCGCCAGATCCAGCGTGAGGTCCCCGGTGATGCTTGCGGGTAGCGTCAATATGCCGGGCGTCGCGGAGTCCCGCAGCGACAAGTTGCGGATCTGCGCACCCGGGCCGGCGATGAAGTTCACATCGCCGTTGAAGGCATTGGTGAAATCACCCAGGTCGATGTCCTGCGAGAGGCCGGCCACGGTGCTGTCCTGCGTAAAGGTCGACACGCCATTCACCGTCAATGACCCGGTCTGGCTGATACCGCCGTTGGCCATGATGTTCAGGTCGCCGTTTATCACGCCCTGGCCCAGGTTCAACCCGCCTCCGCTGGTCGCGGTGAGCGCACCGGTGTCCAGCGTACCCAGCGTCAGTGCGTTGGCATCGGCGATCTGCGTCGCGCCGCCGGTCAGGGTCACCGCACCCTGGAAGTCGTTACCCGCATTGGTCAGCGTGATCGCATGGCTGCCGGCGTCGAAACTCGACGTGCCGGCGACGTTCAGTCGCGCCGACTGGGTGAGATTGCCTCCCGCGGTCACGTCCAGGTTGCCGGCGTTCCAGTCCAGCGCACTGTCGAAATTGAATGCGCCCTGCCCCCCCAGCACAAGGTTCGCCAGCCCGCTCGCCGGCAGATGGGCGAGCGCGGTGGCAGCGGTGGCGCCGCTGCCTTCCGCGCCGGCCAGGTCGGCCAACACCGTCGACCATTGCATGGCCCCCGTCTGTACATGGAACGCGTTGCCGAAGATGCCCAGTGCCGGCAGCGTGCCGTAGCCGTCGGCGAAGGCGGCGCCGTTGGTGGCGCCACCGCTGCCGTAGTTCTTCGCGTACACCAGCAGGTTGCCGCCAACCAGCGTGGACGGATCGAACAGGTAGTAGAAGTAGCCGTTGGCGTAGGTGGCCGTGGTACCCAGCGCATTGCCGCCACTCTGCGCGTTGACGGCCACTCCCGCGCCCGCCGCCGTGGTGCCGGCGTCGGTGAAGACCGTGCCGGATACCGCTACCGGCGTCACGCCCGGCATGAACTGCCGCAGCAGGTAGGGATAGCTCTTGCCCGGCACGAGAGCCCAGGTCGAGGTAGAAAAGCCGCTGGGCAAGTTCGCCTGCAACTGTGCGGTGGTCTCGCCAACGCCACCGGCACTCGTCGACTGGCCGGTCGTCTGGGTATCCCAGTAGCTGTCGACGACCGTGCCTGAGCCGCCGCCTACCAGCCCTCCACCCCCCGACGAGCCGGAAACCGCGCCGGTGGCGTAGGTATTCTGGATCTGTCCCTCTTGGTTGAAGCCGACCAGGCCGCCGGCAGAGCCGGTGCTGCTGCCGGTAACCGCTCCGGTGGCATAGGCATTCACGATAGGGGCAGAGTTGTTGGAGTGGAACCCGTCGTTGATGCCGACCAAACCGCCGACCATGGAACCCGCTCCGCTACCCGTGACTGCCACTGCAGCGTAAGCGTTGAGGATGGAGCTCTCGTTGTCTCCGACCAGTCCACCGACCGAAGCATCGTTCCCTGTGGCAGTCACTGTACCGGTGGCATACACGTTCCGGATGACGCCCTCGTTGACGCCGGCCAGTTCGCCCACGCCGGATGTACTGGCGCCGACCATGACGTGTCCGTCCACCAGCCCGAGATTGGCGACCTCGCCGCTCATGAAGGCGAACAATCCCGCGACACCCGCAGTACTATCGATGTTCAGGTTGCTTATCGTGTGCCCCAGCCCTTCGAGGGTGCCACTGAAGATGTCTTGGCCAATCGGCGAGAAATTGCTTATGCCGCCGGCATCGATATTGGTGGCAACAGCGTAGTAACCGGCATCGCCGATGCCCTGCAGCGCGCTGGCGCTGGACAGCAAGGTGTAGCTGTGGCCATTGATGGAGAGGCTGTTGCCGCTGCCGGTGAAGTCCACCCGGCCACTGCCCGGCATCGCATTGACCGTACCGCCAGACACCGCGCCATCGCTGCCGTTGGCAGTGGCGGCAATCAATGCCAGGCCAGCGGTACCGCTGGCGGTCATCACCGCGTTGATGTTGACGTTGTCGGCGGCGGTGAGGGTAAGCGTGTTCGTGTTCCAGTTCACCGCATCGTCGACGTTGATGTCGCCGCTGCCGTTCTTGCTGCCGTTGCTGGATTCGATGGTGACGTTGCCGCTGGCGAGCCCGCTGCCCAGCGCGGCGCCGGTCATGTCGCCACCGCTGGCAGCGATGGTGAAGTCCTTGGGGTCGATCAGCCAGTCGCCGCTCTGCCCATGCGGGGCGAACGTGCTGACGCTGGCGCTGTCGTCAATGTGGACCTGTGCCGCCGAGGTCTCGACGGCGCCGCCATCGCCGCCTTGTGCACCGCCGCGCGCGCTGAGACTGCCGGCGATGTCCGCATTGTCGTTGCCCCATACCACCACGGAACCGCCGTTGCCGGATTGCGTGGCATCGGCATCCAGCGTGGTGCCGGCCTTCACCGTGGTGTTGGCCGCCGCCAGCAGGCCTTCGCCACCGCGCGCGCCACCGCCGACGCGGATGCTGCCGCCGCCCAGCGTGCCGGAGGCATCGATGGAGCCGCTGACGCCGACGTTCCGGTCCGACAGCAGTTGCACGCTGCCGCCGTGCACGCCAGAGGCATCGATATTGCCGCTGTTGACGGTGTTGCCGCCGCTGGCGATCAGTTGCACGATGCCGCCATCGGTGCTGATGCCGCCGGCCTGGATGGTGCCGCTGTTGTTGACCAGGTCGGTGAACAGATCCTTCGCGGCCGAGGCCTGCAGCACCACCGTGCCGCCGTCGGCGTCCAGCTTGCCCTTGTTGGCGACGGCGGCTTCGCCGGCATCGAGCCGGTTCTGCAACGCGCCGGTGACCTGGACGTTGATCAGACCGTCGCCGTCGAAATCGAGCACGGCCCGATCGGCGCCGTCGAGATTGATGCGGCCGTAGTTGGCGAGGATGACGCCGTCATTGCTGACGTCGCCGCCGATCAGGCTGACCGAGCCGCCGCTGGCCGCCTCGATGGTGCCGTGGTTGACGATGCCTGCCACGTTGCCGTTCGCGCTGAGGTTGTAGCGATTGGCCAGGAAATCGGTGGGCGTCAGGTCCAGCGTGCTGGCGACCAGGCCGCCGACGTTGAGTTTCGCCGTGCTGCCGAAAATGATCCCGTGCGTGTTGATCAGGAACACCTGCCCGTTCGAGCTGATGTGGCCGAAGATCTGGCTTGGGCTTTGGTCGAGGATGCGGTTGAGCGCCACCGCATGCGTGCCTGGCTGGTTGAACAGCACCGAGGCGTCGGTACCCACGTTGAACGATTGCCAGTTCAGCGCGAGCCGTTGCGACGCCTGGTTGATGACGGTATTGGCGCCATTCTGGGTGATCGAACCGACGCCGCCGACCACGCTGCCGCCGGTGGGCGAGGTGGCCGGGCTGATCGCCGGCCCGGCGGCAAGCGCCTCGCCGTTCAAGAACAGCGAGCCGGCGAAAAGGCTCAGCAGCGACAGGCTGGCAGGCAGCAATTTGCGCCTGAGCGCACGCAAGGATGATCGCGGCATCGCTGCGGTGGCGGCAGGCTGGCTCGACTGACGGTGCGCGACCTTGGTTGTCTTGTTCATGATGTTGATCCGTCAGAATGTGAACCCGAACCGCGCGTACACGTGATAGCCGCGTCCATCCGACGACTGCTGCCCGCTGGTGGGCACGGCGCCGTCCAGGTGGAACTCGAAATGGTGGAAGTGCGGCAGCCGGAAGATGAATCCGGCGCCGACGCCGTTGTAGGTCACCACTTTGCTGGTGCTGCCGCGGTCGGCACCCGCGGGATAGCCGCGGGCGTAATCGACAAAGGCCTCCAGCTCCAGCAGCTCGCGCCACGGCCGGCCATGGAATGGCGAGATGACGTTGCCGAAACCCGGCGCGTCGACGTGGTATTCCAGCGCGGTGTAGTAACCGCGATCCATCAGCGAATCGGCAATCGGATACGCGCGCACGCTGTCCGGGCCGCCGATCGCAAACTGCTCCAGCGGCGCCAGCGCATCGTTCGTGTACTGGCCGTTGAGCTTGAAGTAGAGCCGCTGCGAGGCAGTGAGGAATTGCAGGCGCGTGTACGCCAGCTTGGCTACAAGGAAATCGCTGGCATGGTTGGGGCTGACCAGATCGGGCTCGTGCGAGTTGTCGCTGATCGACTTGCGCACGTTGACCTGCAACAGGTTGACGCCGTGGAAACGCCGGTCGGTCTGGTTCAGGGCGAAGCCGAGTTCGGCGACGTCGAACCTCTCGTCGGAAAGCGGAAGGCCGAGGCTGCTCAAGCGGGATGTCTCGCGGACGTAGTGCAGCGAACTCATCATCTTGAGGTTTTCGCTGTTGACGAATTTCCAGTCCATGCCACCGAAAACCAGCGAGCTGGGACCTTTCACGTCGAGCGACGCGAAGTTGCCGGTGTTGATCTGCAGCTCGCTGCGCGTGGCGCCGACCACGGCGCTCAGGCCCGGCACGCCCACGGTCGGCGCGGAGTAGACCAGCGAGCCATAGGTGTTCTCGTTCGGATCGAGCGCATAGTCGACATTGAGAGCGAGGCTGTCGCCGATGCCGAGCGGGCTGTTCCAGGTGACGCCGGCCTCGGCCCGGTATTGCCCGGTGACTTCAGTGCCGTAATTGTTCGCGCCGAGCGTGATGGTGTAAGGCCGCGGCGCTTCGCGGGCCACCATGATCAGGTCGGTTTCGCCGGTGTGTCCGCCGGGCCGGAAGGTGGACGCCACCGACACGCCCGGCAGGTCGCGGTCATACAGCAGTGCGGTGTCGATGGCGCTTTTCTGCAGCGGCTTGCCGCGCAATGCCTCCGCCGGCCGCGCGATCACACCGGGGCGATAGCGCCGGGCCCCCTTGACCACGACCTTGCCGATCCGGCCCTCCAGCACCTGGATATGGATGATCTGGTCGGCGCCCACGGTCTGCGCCGGCAGATACGCCGTAGCCACGATGAAACCAGCCTTGCGATAGCGGTCGGTGATCTTGTCGGCCACGCCCTGCATCTGCGCAAAGCTCAGCTTTGCCGGCTGACCATCCTTGCCGCCCCATTTCCGGTACTCCGCATCGGCAAGCGCCTGGATGCTGGCCGATGTCAATCCGGCCTTGCCATGCACGGTCACGCCCTCGACGCGGAATCCGCGTACCGCGATCTGCTGCGCCTGGGCGGCGTCCGTATCGCGCTCCCTCAGGGGCGGCAGCACGCTGTCCGTGGATGGGCGGGGCACCGTCTTTGAGGAGGCCGCGCCGGGCTGGCCGGACGGCGCGGCACCGGAACTCTGCGCCCAGGCCTCATTGCCGTACAGGGCCAATCCCAGCGCTGCAGCCAAACAAGCAATCCGCACGATGCGTCTCCCAGAAATTTTGAACTCATACCGTGTATTGCGTAATGCGGCGGCGGAATCGGTCATGCGCGCCGGATCCATCGCGTCCACCACGTCCACCAGGCCACGTTGCCTGCCCGGCCGCAGTGCGGACGGGACGGTTCGGCACCGGCCATGCGATGACGGCATCTTCATCCTGCCGACAACAGCCAATAGAACAGCAACGCGCAAAGCACGACTCCGGCCCCGAACATCGCCACATGTTTCCACGCCAGCGCCGGGCGCCCCGGGAGCCATGTCGTCGGCGAATCCTGTCCGGGTGTGGACTGATCGTTGCGTGGCGGCGCGGCGGCGCGTGGCGATGGCGCGTTGTGCGGACGTGCAATGGCATTGCGCGCCGTGATTCCGTGGCTGTCGTACAACGTGCCCAGCAGAAAGCGGCGGCGCGAGCGGAAGTCCTCGCGGCTCAGCCGCCCCAGTCGATGCGCCTCCTCGAGGGCATGCAGGCTCTGGTTGATCTGGCGCTCGCGCTCGGTCATTTCAGCTCCCTGAGTACCCGGAAGCCGACATCCTTCTGCGCCGCTCCGCTGTCATCGCGGTGATTGCCCACCGTGCAATCCGACCAGTAGCTGGCGTAGCTGCCGCCGCGCACCATCACCCCGGCGCCGCTGGTCACCCATTCCCATACGTTGCCCGTCATGTTCACCAGCCCCCACGGATTGGCCTCGCGCCCCATCGCCGAGATCGGCGCCCCCGTACTGTCGTCGCCGCCGGCCGACGGCGGCACGCAATTGCTGTCCTGCGCCTGTTTCCATCCGCTGCCGGCCTGCGCGGCCTGCATCCATTCGGCATCGGTCGGCAGTCGGTAGACGAAACCGCCGCTGGCGCCGCTCAACCAATTGGCATAGGCCCTGGCCTGGGCCAGGCTGATATTGCTGATCGGCAAAGTTCCGAAATCCGGGTCATCGCCGGTCTTCACCGCGCACTGCTTGCTGGCACTGCAGAAGCGGTTGAACTCGTTGACGGTGATTTCCGTGCGCGACATCGCAAAGGGTTTTCCGCCGCCCGCCCCGGGCACCACCACCAGCGCCGGGCCGCGGTGGCCATCCACCGTGTCGAAGCAGGCCTTGCCTTTGCCGACCAGGCTGGATTGGGCACATGGATCGTTCACCGGCGCACCCGGTGTACCGGCATTCGCAGCTGCCTGCGCCTGTGTGGGCGTGGTGGCGCCGGCCGCCTGCCTGGATGCCGCCGGGGACTTCGCCGCACCGACCGCCGGCTGGGCGGTTGCGGGCGTGGTGGTGCTGGTTGCCGGATTCGCCGCGGAGGAAGGCGCCGGCTTCGATGCATCCAGCAGGCCCGTCAGCGTGCCCCCGGACAACTGGCCATGCAGTTTCATGTCCGCTTCCAACTGGCTCAGGCCATTGGCGTCGCTTTTGCGAAGCTCCGCCAGTTGCTGCTGCAGGCGTGCGTAGTCGGTGCTGGACAACGGCTGGCCGCGCGCCCGCATGACCGTGGCGACCCAGTCGTAGCGTGCCTTGGTATTGACCAGATCCGCACGATTGTCCAGCGCCTTGATGCCCTTCGCCAAACCGTCGGCGGCGGCCTGGTATCTGCCCCGCTGGAAGGCGCCGGCGGCCTGGCCCAGATAGGCATCGGCCAGCAGTTGCGGACCGTCTTTGTCGAGGAACGGGCTGTCCGGCAGCAAGGTACGGATGCGCGCCAGCGATTCCTGCGCCTTGGCCACGTCGTCCGCCGCCGCGGCGCGCCTGAGCGACTCGATGCGCGAGGTGACCTCGGCGGCGACGCTTTCCCGCTCGAGTTGCGCCTGCTGCTGCTGCTGGAGCGCATCGAGTCGTACGCGTTGCGCTTGCAGCTTCGCCGACTGCGGTACGTACTGCAGGCCCAGCGCCACCAGCGCGCCGGTCTGCTGCAGTTGCAGCGGATCGTTCTGCTGCGCGGCCTGATCGGCGATGACCTCGGCCAGCGCATTTTCCAGTTGGCGGGAGTCCGCCGAGGCATCGCCATGCAACACGCCCAGCGCGGCGGTCACGCTGCTCTGCCATTCGGGTGTCGCTGCGGGCTTGGCGATCAGCGCGGCCAGGGTCTTGCGTGCCTCCGGCACGCTCTGCGCCGCCGCGGCCTGTTGCGCCGCCACGGCCATGCTCTGGCTGAGCGCGGCGAACTGGTTGGCGCGCTGCTTCAGGCGCGCGGAATCGGGGAACAATCGCGTGGCGAGCGCCAGCCGTGTCTTCACCTCGTCGACATGGCGGGCGCTCAGCGACTCGCCGATGGCGATGTCGTACTTCAGCTCCAGCTCGGCGTTCTGCAGCAACGCGCTGTTCGGATCGATCCTGCGGATCGTCGCCAGCGTGGTGACCGCATTGTCGGGCTGGCTTTCGAAGATCGCGCCGGCGTCGATGCGCTGGCTGAGCTGGGTGTCGAGGGTGTTGAGCAATTCGTTCTTCTGCTGCTCCATCGCGGTGCGCTTGCTGTCCAGCCCCGGCGAATACAGCTTCAACTGGTCGCGCAGTTGCAGCACGCCCAGCGCCTTGGCGTAGTCATAGCGGCCTTTGTCCGGATTCCAGTAGGCGTCGATGCGGCTGGCCAGGAAGCCCTGGATCAGATCGCTCTGGTCGAGGATGAGCCGCTTGCGGTCGTCCTCGTCGAGACTGTCCAGTGCCTTGCCGGCCTGTTCCTCGTTGAGGAAGTGCCGCGGATTGGCGACATTGAACCCGGCGATCACATTCGCGATGTGATGCCTGTGCAGGTACTGCGCCACACCCCAGCCGCCGCCGGCCAGCGCGACGACAGCCACCGCGCCATAGAGCATGTACGGGCCGGCGCGTTCGCGCAGGCTCACCTCGCGCAGGCCCTCGACCAGTTCGTCGGCGCTCTTCAGGCGCTGCGCGCTGGTGAAGGCGATGCTGTCGCACAGCGCCTTGTACTGGCGCTTGGTCAGCCCTTTCACTGGCGGTGGCTTGCGCCCCTCCTTCATCGCGACTTCGGCGCTGACCTTGTCGAACGGATGCTTGCCGGTGAGCAGCTCGAACACCACGCAGCCCAGCGCGTAGATGTCGTCGCCGGGTGTCGGCTCGTTGCCGCGGATCATCTCCAGGCTGGCATAGGCCGGCGTCAGCGCGCCGAGCGTGCCGGCATCGAACACGGTCTCCTCGCCGGTGGCTTCGCCCAGATGCTTGCCGGCGCGGGCAATGCCGAAGTCGAATACCTTCGGCACGCCGTCGTGGGTCACCATCACGTTGCCGGGCTTGAAATCGGAATGCACCACGCCCGCGGCATGTGCGCGCTGCAGCGCGCGCGACATGCCTTCGATCAACGGCCACGCCTCGCCCAGCGGCATGCCGTTGTAGGCGCGCTCGCGGATCAGCGTCTTCAAGTCGGAGCCGTCGATGTATTCCATCGTCATGAAGACGATGGTGCGGTCCTTGTCGAAGTCGTAGACGCGCACGATGTTGTCGTGCGCCAGCCGCTGCGAGCGGCGCGATTCGCGCTGCAGCGCGATCAGCGAATCCGGATGACGGCGAAATTCATCGTTCAGCACCTTCACTGCCACATACGGGTCGCGGTCGCGCGCCTCGACCTTGCGCTCGTCCAGCGCCAGGAACACCACCCCCATGCCGCCGCGGCCGATCTCCCGTTCCAGCAGGAAGCGCCCTTTCAGCACCGAACCGACGGTCGCGTAATCGCCGCCTTCCGCGTTGGCTACATTCTCCCAACTGGCCGTGTTGAAGCTGCTGGAGCCGGTGCCGGTATGCGCCTGCGTGGTGGCGCCGGTCGTCTGCCCGCCCGCCGGCGGCGCAGGCCGGCGCGAGGCCGGCTTGACCACGGTGGCCTCGTCCATGCTCGACGATGGCGGAGGCATGGGCGGCGCGGGCCGGCGCGCCGCCGGCTGCACCACGGTGATATCGGGATCGACGGGCGATTCGCCCGGCGGGTCCGCCGGCCGCCGCGCCGCCGATGCCGGCTGCACGACGGTCGCATCGTCGTCGGCCGCGGGCTTCGCCTCGACGGCCTGCAGCGTCGTCAGCTTGGCAGTCAGCGCCTGGGCGATTTCCGGCGCGAGGCCGCCTTCGGCACGCAGGCGTTCGAGCAGCGCCAGCTCGGCGCGATGCTCGTCCGCGCCGACCGCGCCGCGCACGGTCAGCGCGTCGAACAGCGCAGGCAGCTTCAGCGCCTTGCCCTGGTAGGCGGCAATCAGTTCAGCGATGGAAGTCATGTCAAGGCCATCTGGGTCAATCCTGGAGCCGCACGATCACGGCGGAAACGTTGTCGCGCGCGGCCCGTTCCAGCGCCATGCCGAACAAGTTCGCGAGCAGTTCCTGCGGCGGCCGGTCGCGGCCGCAGGCGAGGTCGATTTCTTCGTCCGACATTTCTTTGTTGATGCCGTCGGTGCACAGCACGAACTGCATGTCCGCGCGGTTGCCCACCACGACCCAGTCGACGAACAACTGCTCCTCCGCACCGATCGCGCGGCTCAGCACACCGGCGCCGGGTTGCGGCGGTGCCGCTGCGCCATCGCCGTGGCTGTACTGGGTCATGTCGTCCTTGACACCGTGCACGTGGTCGCTGGTGATCTGCCGCAACCGGCCATCCTCGTAGCAGTAGGCGCGGCTGTCGCCGACCCAGCCGCACAGCATGAAATCCTTGTCGTGCACCAGCACCACCACGGTCGAGCCGATGATGTCGACGCCGCGTTCGGTGGCGGTGCGGATCAGGTCGGCATTGATCTGTTCCAGCGTGTCCTCGATGTCTTCGATGAAATCGAAGACATCGCCGGTGCGCGGCAGCACTCCCAGCCGCTCGACGATCATCGCGCTGGCGTAGTCGCCGGCCGAATGACCCCCCAGGCCATCGGCGACCACCCACAGGCCGATGTCGTCCCGGACGAGAATCGCGTCCTCGTTGTGGCGGCGGACCTTGCCGGTATCCGTACGTCCGGCGGATAGATGGTGCATCGTCATGGACTCACCTCGATGACAGCCAGCGGCCAGCGGGAAGGCTCCGACCCGAGGCTGGCGGCAGTGGCAATTCGCGCCCGCGCATCGTCACAGGACGGCATGGCGAGGGCACGGGCATACACATCCGGAGCAAGCTCCACCAGCTCGCGGGTGGCGACCAGCAGCAGCCGGTCGCCGGCTTCGACGGTGCAAGCGACCTCGTCGCACAATGGAGCGATCGACGCACCGAGGCCCGGCGCGAAAGTCGCGCGACAACTGAACAGCAAGTCGCCGACATCGGCGGCCAGCGCCGCATCCCGATCGGCTTCCTCGTCCGCAGCGGCGAACACCGGCTGCAGCGTGCCGCGTCGCCAGTGCCAGGCTGTCGCCGCACCGATGCGCAACAGCGCGGCACGCTGCCCGCTGACCCGCGCGGCGACCACCGCGCCATCTTCCGGCGCAGCATCGGGACGACCCGCCGAGGCATGCCGCAGATGCGGATGCAGCGACAGCAGCCGCGCACGCAGGATCTGCAGGCCGGCGCTGAAATCGTCGGCAGCCAGCTCGCCGACGGTCGTCGCCACCGCCGCGGCAGCCTGCCGATGCGCATCGCGCACGCCATCGTCGGCAGCCACCAGGGTCAACGCGCCGTCGCGCCGGTGCAGCACCACCACGCCGTCGGTTGCGACGGGTTGGGGATCGATCGCGGGAACCGGTGCCGCGTCCGCACGCGGCGTCAACTCCGCCAGCAGTTCGGAAAGGTCGTCCGGCAGCAGCGCGAGCGATGCCTCGGCGCTACGCCGCGGCTGGGTCACATCGCCATCGAAAGCGGGACGCCCGCGCGTCTCCGCAACCTGCCCCCTGCTTGCGCCGTCGCCGAACACGGCCGGCGATTGCCACGGCGCGCCCGCGTGGGCGGCGTCCAGGAAACCGGCATATGCCGATGCCTGCGGCAGGCCCTGGGTCACCAGCACGCTGGCCGGCACGCGTTCGCTCCCCCGCGTCCACCACAGGCACCAGCCCGCCTGCATGCCGGCGAGCCGTGCCCACAGTTCGGCCAGCCAGGCGCCGATGCCTACCTGCAACGGCAGCGGCAGGCGCCAGTGGCTCGCCGCCTGCCAGTCGATATCCGGCGCAGCCGGCACGGCATTTGCCGGCGGCATGTCTAACGGCCCCGGCATCGACGCGACCCGGGCATCGAAGGCATCGACACCGGCCGAATCATCCGCCTGTGTTTCCACATGCACGCGCTCCAGCGCGTCGAACCAATGATCCGCGTGCAGGACTCGTGTCGCCGTCGCGTCATCGTCGGCAAGCGCCGTGGCGATCACCATCGGGAAGCAGCGGCCGACGCGATCGCGCGCCGGCCCCATCACGCCGGCCCAGGCCGACGCGGTGCACACCTCCGCCGGCAGCAGGAAGCGCCAGACCGGGCTGCCGTGGTAGGCCGCCTTCCAGTCATCGCCGAGCGCGCGCCGGCTGGCATCGACGCCCAGTTCGAAGCTGCGGTCCCACACGTCGACGAAGCGCGCCGGCAGCCGGCGCTGCACGAAGTCGCCGACGCCCGGAAGCTTGCCGAAGAATCCCGCGGATGCATTCGGCATGCGCTCAGCCTCCGCACCGGAAACGCTGCACGGTGGTGTCGAGGAACGGATTCTTCAGGCTGCCGGCCTGCAGCGTCACCTTCACGGCATGCCCGCCGAAATCGAAGCTGGCGACATAGCGCAGGTCCGACTGCTTCTGCAGGTGCGCCGACTGCAAGGCATGGAAGAATGCCCAGTCGCCCTGGTAGTCGAAGCTGCTCAGCAAGGTGCCCGCGCTGTCATAGGCGGCAATGGACACCTGGCCCGGCTGCGGTCCCGGCCATTTCATCGCGGCGCTGGCGGTGCCGCCCGGCTGGTATTCGTATTTCTGCCCGTCGATGCTGACCGCCAGCTTGCCGACGCCGTCGCCGAGATCGGGCGCGAGCAGGGTGAAGTCCACTTCGGGCATGTTGCCGTTGTTACGGAAGTACATCTGCTTGATGGCATCCGCCAGTTGCATCTGCGCGAGCATGCCGGCCGAGCCGCTGACCGCGCCCGGTCCGGTCTTCCACGCCCAGGTGCGTCCGCTGGCATCCACCAGCTTGTCCAGCGACTGCTTGTAGAACGCGTCGAAGCGGCCACCGTAGCCGAACAGGTCGGCGAAATTCTGCACCGGGATGTCCGAGCGGCTGGCCGCGGTGAACGGGTAGCGCCCGTGCGTGAAGTCGGCGCAGTCCTTGGCCACCATCTGCTGGTACTGGTCGTCCAGCGCGCCCTTGGTGCCGCTGGCCACCAGCGCCTGGCTCTTGCCGGTGAGCGCGACGACCAGGTTGGCGACCAGCGGCGGCAGTTGCGTGGCTTCCTGCTGCGCCATCAGCAATTGCGGGTTCGGCTGGCCGGTGGCGCCGCTGAAGTCGGTCATCGTCAGCAGGGTCTTGCTGAGCTGGTCGAGCACGCTCACCGTGTGATCGATCGGCGTGGTTCCCGGCGCGCCTTCGCTGAGCTTGTTGAGCGCATCGAAGTGCTCGCTGATCGCCGCGCCGGGCTTGGCGCCGGCATCCGCCGCAGGCGCACCGTTGGCCTTGGCCAGCGCGCGTGCGAGGGCACTCTGCGTGGCCTTTTTCTGTGCCGCCTTTTCGAGTGCGTCCGCGGCCTTGTCCTCGTCGCTCTGCGGCGGCGCGCGCAGCAGGTCGCTGGTGTTGTCGCGCACCAGTTTCAACAGCGATTTCAGCGGCGAGCTGGGCCCGGACAACTTGGCCGCCAGCGCGCTGGCGTCCTGGATGTTGCTGATCGGCTGCAGTTGCAGGTCGGCGAGCAGCGCATCCCAGGCCTTGATGTAGTCCTGCTGGTACAGCACGAGCACCTGCTGCGACAGCTGCGCCTGCGCGATCACGTCGATCTTGCCGCTGCCGAACACCCAGTCGTCCTGGGCGAATTGCTTCACCGACTGTTCGATGCCCTTGTTCACCTGCTCCGCGAACACCGGCTGGGTGAACAGTGCCGGGAACGGATCGGACAACGGCGCGCCGCTCTTGCGCCGGAACACGCTGCCGAGCAGGCCCAGCTCCTTGTCCAGTTGCAGCGGCGGAAAATCCGCGTTGTCCGAGGTGAGCTTGAGGTTGCCGTAGACCAGCGTCGCCAGGTCGGCCGTGCGCAGCGTGCTGCGCGCCTGCTCGATCAGCGCGTTGTCCAGCGTCAGCGCGCGCAGCCGCCCCGGCTCGGCGACCAGCGCGTGGAAGTGCTTGGCCAGTGCGGCCTGCAGCACCGGATCGTTGGGGAAGATTTTCTTCCACTCGATGTTGGTCAGCGCCACCAGCTGGTCGGCATTCTGGTGCTCGGGCTGGCCGAGCATCAGGTAGCCCTTGAGGTAGTAGTACAGCGCCTGCGGATCGCCCGCGTTGCCGGTCAGGCCAGTGCGAAACTGCGAGGCCACGCCCGGCAGCAGGATGCCGTTGAGTTCGCGGATATAGGCGTCATGCACCTCGTTGCCAACCGCGCGCCCCTGATACAGGCCGAAGCGCATCAGCATCGGCACGTGGCCCTGGTACTGCTGCGCGACATCCTGCACCGCGGACAGCGATTCGAGGCGCTCCAGCACCTTGGCGAAATATTCCTTCTGCGTGCCCGCGCCGGACAGCTCGCCCTGCACCGGATAGTTCTTCAGCGCGTCCTGCACCTGCGCCAGGTAAGCGCGGTTGCGGCCGTAACTGCTGACGAAGCCGGCCAGCAGCAGCACGGTGAGCAGCAGCACGCCGATGTACGACGCCGCCTGCAGCAGGATCTTCTGCCGCTCCAGCGCGGGATTGGTGCCGGCGAAGCCCGACTCGCGGAACAGCACGTCCTTCAGCAGGCGCTCGACGAAAAAGGTGCGCGTCTGCGCGCCCGGCGCCTGCACGCGCGATGCATCGAGGCCGAAGGTACGCGCTACCGCGCTCATCATGCGGTCGATCGGCGTGCCCTCCTGCGTGCCGGAGGTCAGATAGACGCCGCGCAGCAACGGCGGCGTGCTGTACTGGTTGCCGCTGAACACGCCTTCCACGAACTGCCGCGCGGTGTCGCGCAGCGAACCCAACTGCTGCGGGAACGACAGGATCGCCGCGCGCCGGTTGCGGTCGCGCTCGGCATGCAGGCGATCGAGCACGCGCGTGTTGAGCCGGTCCAGCAGCAGGTTGAACTCGTCGACGAACTGTTTCGGCGCGCTGCCGTCCACGGTCTTGCCGACCGGAAACGACATGCCCCAGACCTGGCTGCGCAACTCGGGATTCAGGTCGTCGAAGAACTCGCTGAAGCCAGCGACCAGATCGCTCTTGGTCAGCACCAGGTACACCGGCACGCCGATGCGCAGTTGCGCGGTCAGCTCGTCGAGGCGGCGGCGGATCGCCTGGATATGCTCCTGCCGGCCGTTCTCGTCCAGCACCAGCAGATCCGACAGGCTCATGGTGAGGATCACGCCGTTGATCGGCCGGCGCCGGCGATACTTGCGCAGCAGCTTGAGGAACTCCTCCCACGCCGACGCATCGGCGGCGCGATCGGAATCCTGCGTGGTGTAGCGGCCGGCGGTGTCGAGGAATACCGCCTCGTCGGTGAACCACCAGTCGCAGTTGCGCGTGCCGCCGACGCCACGCAGGCCTTCCTTGCCGAAGCGTTCGGCCAACGGAAAATTGAGGCCCGAGTTCTGCAGCAGCGTGCTCTTTCCGGAACCCGGCGGACCGATCACCACGTACCACGGCAGCGTGTACAGGTTGCCGCCGCCGCGACGGCGCTTGCGCAGGGTGTCCACCGCTTCCTGGAAGCGGCCCTGAAGCAGTGCGCGCTCGCCGGTGCTGCGCTCGTCGCGATCGGCGCCGGCGGACGACGCATCCCCGGCCATGTCACCGGACATCTGCTTCGTCTTGCTGCGAGCACGCAGTTGCTGGATCTGCAGCCACGCCACCCACACCAGCACGATCAGCAGGATCAGCACCAGCCGCGCCACCGGGCTGGCCAGCGGCTGCGACTGGCCGAGGCCCAAGTACGGGCCGCCCAGCCAGATCAGCACCGCCAGCAGCACGATGCCGACGAGCGTGATGAACCCGCCGGACTTGAACAGCGTCAGAAACTTTTTCACGGTGCTCAGCCCTCGGGGATGTACATGATTTCCACGCGCCGGTTGCGCGCGCGGTTGGCCGGCAGTTCGGGCGGCGTGGCGATCGGCTGCGAGGCGCCGGCGCCGCTGGATTCGAGTCGCCCGGCGTTGTCGAGGCCCTGGCTGAGGATCTGTGTCACGGCGCGCGCGCGCGCGGCCGACAGCTCGAAGTTGTCCTTGAATTTCAGCGAGCGGATCGGCTGGTCATCGGTGTGGCCGACCACGATCAGCCGGCCCGGCACCTGGTTGAGCGCCGCGGTGATGCTGTGCAGCAGCGGGACGTCCTTCTCGCTGACATCCACGCCGCCCGAAGCGAACAGCCCGGTGGCGCCGAGCCGCACCACCGCCTGCCCATCCGGCTTTTCGTCGACGCTGAGCAGGCCGGCCTGCTCCTCCGGCGCGAGCAGTTGCTTGAGGCTCTTGCGCGCCGGCTTGGGCTGCGTCTGCTGCAGCCGCGCGGTGTCCGGCGGCGTGGCGTTGTCCAGTCCGATCTGCGCCACCTGCGCGCTGGCCGGCGACGACTGCGTATTGAGCTGCGAATAAAAGTACAGATAGGTTCCGAGCAACACGCAGGCGGCGGCCACCGCGATCACCCACAGCGGCACGTAGCGGATCAGCGGATTGCGCCGGTCCTCGATGCCACGCCAGTGCGGCGCCAGTTCGTCCACCGCCGGCGCGCGTTGCGCCTTGATGCGCCGGTAGATGTCGTCCTGGATGTCAGCCAGCTTGGCGCGACCGCCGGCCTCGATCTGGTAGCGCCCGGCGAAACCCAGCGCGAGGCAGATGTACATCAGTTCGATAAGGTCGATGTGGCGCGAGAAATCCGCGCACAGCCGGTCGAGGATCTGGAAGAATTTCGCGCCGCCGTAGGACTCGCCGTGAAACGTCACCAGCAGGGTTTTCTGCGCCCAGCCGCTCTGTTCGCCCCACGGGGCGTTCAGCACCGCTTCGTCGAGCATCGCGCACAGCACGTAGCGTGCGGCGGTGATCGTCTGCGTCGACAGCCCGGCCGTCTGCGCATGGGCCTCGAACCGGCGCACCTGGCCGATCACCTGCTCGCGCAACTGCGCGGGATTCGGCGGCGACGCGCTATGGCGCAACTGGGTCGCCAGCAACAGCAGCGGACTGGCTGCCTGCACCAGCGGGTTGATGCCGCCGCCGAGGAACTCGCTGATCTCCGCGCGCGAAGCCGGTTCGGCGCGCGGTGCCGGCACCGGTCCGCGCGGGGTAGCCGCCGGCACGTTTCCGCGCGGCCGCACCACGGTGGCGTCGCGCAGACGATCGTCGTCGCCGGGTCCTTTGGGAGTATTCATAGGATCAGCCCCTGATCGCCCACAGTTGCAGGTCGAGACCGGCAAACTCGTTGCCGAAATGGAAGGCGATGCCGCCGGAGGTTTTCAGCGTCCGCCACATCGGCGAGTTCCGGTCGAACTCGAAATACAGATAGCCGGCGTTGTAGGGAATCTGCCGCGGCGCCACCGGCATCGGATTCACCGCGATGCCCGGCAGTTGCAGGTTGACCAGGTCGCGGATCTTCTCCACCGGGCCGATCTTGGATTGCGCCGGCAACTGCCGGCGCAAGTCCTCGGACTTCATGTCGGCCTTCGCCGCCAGCACGAATGCGGCGGTGTCGAGCAAGGTGAGGTCCGGCACCACCGCCACCCACACGCCGAACTTGCGCAGTTGCAACGGGATCGGCGTGGCGGTCTGTTCCATCACCGCGCTGAGGCTGCTGCGCAAGGCCACGATCACCGGCTCGAAACTCTCGCGCAGCGCCTCGTGGCGATACGGCGGGAACATCGGCGGACGCTTGCCCGGCGCGGTGAACGTGGCCAGCTCGCCGGCCATCGCCACGATCGTGCGGTAGAGATCCTCCGGGTGCAGCAACGGCGCCTCGGACAGGTGCGCGATCACCGGCTGGTAGCGGTTGACCACCTGCAACAGCAGGAAATCGGCGATCTCCGCCGCACCGCCGCGATCGGTCAGCGCGACGCGGCTGGCCAGGGCCTCGCCGCGCTGGTGCAGCAGGCCGAGCAGTTCGGTGAGGAAGGTGACCAGCCGCGGCACCGCCTCGCACCGCTGCGCCGTGGCCATGAATGCCTCGTCGAGCATCACGCGGCGGTCGGCGCGGCATTCCACGATGCGCGCCAGCGGAATCTGCGTGAGCCCTTCCATCGGCTGCGACTGCGGCAGCAGGCGGCTGCTCATGCCGCCGACTTCGAGCGGCACCACTTCGTCCACGCTGCCGGAGGCGTCGCGCACTTCCGTCTCGCGTACGCGGTAGCGAAACAGTTTTTCGGCCGGCACTTCCGGCCGGCCGCTATCCGGTTGGGTCGGCGAGCGCAGCGGCAGGGTCAGGAACACGGTCTGGTCGCGCCAGTTCGCGTCCACGTCCAGCGCCGTCGGCAACGGATCGTCGCCGGGCATCGCGAACGGCGTGCCGTCCGGGAATACCCCGCGCGCGCGCTTGATGCCGAGCTTGCCGATCGCCAGCAGGTCGGTCTCCAGTTCCAGCTCGTGGAAGCCCCAGGTATACGGCCGCAGCCCGCCGGCACGCAGCTCGACGAAACGCTCCAGATAGCGTTCGTGCTGCTGCATGTGCTGGGGCCGCAGGAAAAGTCCCTGGCTCCATACCACCTTGTTGTTCTGCGTCATGCGCCTTGCCCGTTCATCTCGAAAGTCCCCGTGTCCGGCGTGGCCGCCGACATTTCGATGGATGTACCACGCCCTGCCGGGACGGACCCGTCAGTTCGTGCAGCACCTCAACGTTGACGCGCCTTTTGCGCCCGGCGGGCGGACTTCAATCGCGAGAGTTGCTCCTCGTAGGCACGTGCGAATTCGTCGCCGAACAGGCGGCGGAAGCATTCGTCCGGATTCTTCATCAGGCCCTCGAAGTTCTCCCGGTACTTTTCCCAGTAGCGACCCTTGCCGCCGAAGGCCGAGCGCTTGGCTCCGCCGTCGGCCTCGTGCTCGAAACGGTCGGGATTGAAATGCGCCAACAGCGATTCGAAGGCCGCGCGCACACCGGCAAGCATCGCCATCTGGTGGCAGCGGATGTCGTCGAAGGCATCGTCGAACGCCGCCGTGCCGGACAGGAAGGCGGCATTCGGCGCAGCCATGATTTTCTGCATCGCCTCGTCCGGGGTGGCCGCGAATTTCAGCGGGTTGTTCTCGGAGCGCTGGATGATCGTCACCGGCAGGCGGAAGGTGTTCTTGATCTCGGCGCGCGCGCGCAGCACGTCCATCATGCCTTCGACCACGATATGGAAGATCTGCTCCAGCTCGGGCGGCAGCGTGCCGATGGGGGCGGCATTCTCCGCCGCCGTCGGCCTTGAAGGCGGCGTTGCCGGCGGCGCCGGGGCGGGACTCGCCGGTTCGACCGGCGGCGGCTTGGGCGAGAAATCGCCCATCGTCAGGTCCCAGTTCTCCGGCAGCGCATTGGCCTGCCGCTGGCCGACGGTGGTCGGCGGACGGAAGTGGTCCGCGGTGCCCGGCGTGTGGTTCCAGTCCTGCGCCGGTGGATCGAGCAGGCTGTCCGATACCGACAGCGGCGCCCCCAGCGGCTCGTCCAGAAAGCTCAGCGGATCCAGTTCCGAGCCGGTGCCGATGCCCTGTGCATCCGGAATCAGGCTGCCGCCCGGTACAGCATTGGTGCCGGCATTGAAATTGGAACCGGAGGCGACCGGTGGGGCGAGATCGAACATGGCAAAGTCGAGCGGCTCGCTGGCCGTCAGGCGCGGCTCGATCATCGGCGCCGGTGACGGTGACTGCGTGCGCGGCACCACCTGCACCACGGTCTCGCTGTCCTGCTCCATCCGCACGGACACTTCGAACGCGTCGATCTGCAGGCGATCGCCGTCCTTCAGCGGCGTCGGCGCGCCGCGGATCAGCGGCGCGCCGTTGAGCAGCATGCCGTTGGTGCTGCGGTCCTCGATGAAGTAGAGGCCGTTGAGGTAGCGGACCATCGCGTGTACGCGCGATACGCCGGATGCACTCAGCACCCAGTCGCAATCTTCCGAGCGGCCGATGCTGCCGTCCTTGCCCGAGAACGCCCGCTGGCTGCGGCTGCCGAATTGCGCGGCCTGGTGCCCGAGTACGGCCAGCGTCAATGTCTGTGGTGTGGGCACGCTCATGTCTCCCTGGTATGGCCACCGGCGGCATCGCCGGTATGCAGCAGGCTCATCGCCCGCTCGATGAAGGCGAGGCGGCGCGCCTCGAATTGGTCGATGACCAGCGCTGCCATCAGGTTCACTGCCGCCACGGTGGCGCAGGCCGTGAGGTGTTCGGCCGGCGGCACCGGTCTTTCCTGCGCGGGCGGCGCCAGGCTGCCGCCCGACCAGCCGGCGGCGGCGGCAAGCCACGCGCCGATCGACTTGTAGCCACCGGCATTGGCGAATTCGAAAGCGGCGCGACGGTTGCCCTCGGCCGGTTCGCGCACCCACGCTTCGGCCAGCGAAGCGCCCGCCTTGTCCTCCATCGCCAGCGTCTGGTCGCGCGCGCACTGGCACAGCCACGCAACGGCATAGCGCTTCGGCAGCAGCCGCGCCAGCAGCTTCAGCGCGTCCTGCGTCTGGCCGCCGCCGAGCAGGGTCCTGATCGCCGCCTGCGGCGTCATGTCCGGCTGCAGGCTGGCCACGGCGGGGGCGGACAAGCCCATCTGGCGGGCAGCTTGGTTCACTGCGGATGACATCGATGCTTTCCCCTCAGCCGATCATGATGATGGCGCCGGACACTTGCGTCATGGCGTCGCTGCTCGCGGTCAGCATTGCGCCCTTGATGGTGGTCATCGCACCGCCCTCCACATCCAGCATCGCGTCGGAATGCACCTTCAGGCTGGCGCCGGCGCCGATGTCCATCGTCGCGCCGGCCTTGATGCCGACCTGCGCCTGGCCTTCCATCTTCACCGTGGCATCGCCGGTGATGGTGATGTTGATGCCCTTGATCTCGATCTCGCCGGAGCTTTTCAGGGTGATGCTCGACGCGCCGGTGACCAGCTCGATCTGCGTGCCGGCCTCCAGCTTGAAGCTCTGCCCGATGCTGGTGCTGCCGTTCTGGCTGACGGTGAGCGTGTCGTTGTTGCTTACCGTGTGCTTGCGGTCGTGCTGCACCGTCTCGGTCTGGTCGTGCTGCACAGTCAGCGTCTGGTCGTTCTTGATGGTGATCGTTTCGTCATGGTCGATCGCGACGACGTGGTCGTTTTCCACTTCCTCGTGCATGTCCTTCTGCGCGTGGATGAAGAAATCCTCGCTGCCCGCCTTGTCCTCGAAACGCAGCTCGTTGGCGTCGTCCGCCGTTCCTTTGAGGCTGCGGCTCACGATGCCGCTTTGCGTCTTGTTGTCCGGCAGCGCGTACGGCACCGTGTTCACGGCGTTGTAGACGCTGCCGATGATCAGTGGCCGGTCCGGGTCGCCCTCCAGAAAGCTCACCACCACCTCCTGGCCCACGCGCGGGATGCTCACCGCGCCCCAGCCCTTGCCGGCCCATGGCGATGCCACCCGCACCGGACACGAGCTTTGCGCGTTCGGCCTGTCGGGCGTGTTCCAGTGGAACGTCACCTGCACGCGGCCGTACTGGTCGACGGCAATGTCCTCGTCGGTATCGCTGCCGGTGACCACGGCCGTCTGCAAACCCACCACCGCGGGTTTCGTTGCCGAGGGCAGACTGCGGTAAGGCTGGCTGCTCTGGATCACCTCGAAGCGACAGGTGAACGGTTCGGCGCCACCGCCATCACCGGAAACGTAGTCGGGCTCTTCCAGTTCCAGCTTCGTGCTGATCACCAGGTACTCCTGGTTCAACTCCTTGCGCGGGAAATCCTTCAGGGTGAACAGCGCACCGGTAGCCAGGCCAAAGGCATTGGTCTCGCCCTGGTAACGCGCGTGCCGTGCATTGAGTGCCTCCACCCGGACCTGTGCATAGCGTTGGCCGTCGGCGCTGGTGACATGCGGACCGGGATACTCGAACACGCTCAGGCCGGACACATCGTGATAACTGTCGCCACTGAGCGACTCGGTCGACAACAGCGAGCTCTTGGGCTTCAGCGGATCGTAGTCGGTGAGCTGATATTTCAACGAGTTCACCGAGCGCACGACATCCAGCGCACGGATGCTCGCTATATTGCGCGAGCCGGATTGCGCCGGCGGCGCATAGGGGATCGTCTTGAACGGATCGATGGCGGCATGCGCCCCGAGTCCGTCGGCCAGCACCATCGTATGCGTGCTGGCGGTATGCGTGAAGTAGTAATAGATGCCCTCCTGCTCCATCAGCCGGCTGATGAAATTGAAGCAGTCCTCGCGGTATTGCACGCAGTAGTCGCGCACGGAATAGTTGCCGCTGAGGTCGAGCTTGATATCGGCATAGCCTATGTCGGCGAGTACCGAGCGGACGATGTCCGGCACGCTTTGCGCGGTGTAGATGCGGCAATCCACCTTGCGCGTGAGCAGCCAGGGCTTGGGCACCAGGGTGACCTGGTAGGACGCGAAGCGGACGTTGCCGATCGTCTCGTAGCTGCCTTGCATCGCTTCGCACACGATGCCGTTGAAATAGCGGGTGTAACTGTCCTCGACCACCTTGACCGTCATCGGCGTACCCAGCAGGGCGCCCAGATCCACCGCGCCGCTCTGGCTCAGCAGATCGATTCGACAGGAAAAAAGGCGGCCCAGCCCCTCGCTGGCGGTCATGCGCGCGAACAACAACGTGTCCTCTAGTTTGGTGGAAACGGTGATCGCATGAGCCATCGGGTACTTCTCCGAAGAGGGACTGTCGTGCGTGCCGGCACGTGTCGAAAACATTCAGTGGCGGGCACGGCCCAACACGAATTCATGTCACCAGGCGCAGGCCTCAGCCTGCGCTCGTCGATGCCGCCCTCCGTTCGCACACCGGCGATGGATCCGTACATGCCGTCCGGCAAGCTGCAGGCAACATGCCGATGGCTATCGCGTCGTGCATGGCGTGCCTCCACGCTGCGCCAGCACCACCCAGCCCGCGACCCACTGACCAGCTTCCCGGCGCAAGGTATCCGCGGCGATGCGCACGTTGCCGAAACCACGGGCCTGCAGAACGCGCTCGACGTAACGGCGGGAGTGGCGGTAGCGGCCACTTGACGACAGTTCGCTGCGGTCGCTGTCGTCCTGCAGCGCTTCGAGCGTGAAAGCAACCCAGCCGCCCGGTTTCAGCGCTGCATGGGCCGCTCCGAGCACCGGCGGCAATTCGCCGAAATACACCAGCGTGTCGGCTGAAAGCACCACGTCATAGGCCACCGGATGCGCCTGCAGATACGCAGTGAGCTCGGCCACGGCCAGTTCGTCGTAGCCGCCACGGGCGCGCGCCTTCTCCACCATGCCGCCGGACAGGTCCACCCCGACCAGCCGGCGCGCATGCGCGCGGATCAGCGGTGCGCACAAGCCGGTGCCACAGCCGGCATCGAGCACATCCAGTGCCGCTGACGGTGCGGGCAGCACCTCGCACAAGGCATCGATCAACACCTGCGGCGCGCGATAGCCGAGATTCTTCAGCAGTTGCTCGTCGAAGCTGTCGGCAAAGCCGTCGAACACGTCGCGCACATACGCATCGTCCGCTCGCGGCGGTGCCTCGGCGCCGCCACAGGCGGCCAGCATATGGCGCGGCACCGGGTTGTCCGGCTCGCGCGCCAGCCAGTCGCGATAGACCTGCGCCGCTTCGTCGTGCCGCTTCAGCGCATACAGCGATACGCCAAGCGATTCCAGCGCGCGCAGATTGCGGCTATCGAGCGCAAACGCGATGCGAAAGCATTCCGCCGACTGCTCGAGGTGCTCCATGTTCTGCGCATAGGTGCGCAGGAACAGGCCGAGCAAATAATGCCCCCGTGCATGATCGGGCACCTGCCTCAGCAGTTCGGAGTACGCCTGAAATGCTTCTTCCGGCCGTTCCTGCGCCTCCAGCACCACCGCGAGATTGCTCAGTGCGTTGTAGTGATCCGGCCCGCATGCCAGCGCACGCCGGTAGCAGCGCTCGGCATCCGCCAGCCGGCCGCACTCCTTGTGGATATTGCCCAGGTTGTTGTGCGCATCCGGATGCTTCGGGGTGAGCTGCAACGCCATGCGGATCAGCTCGATGCCCTCGTCGCTGCGCCCGCGCTGATGACACAGCACACCGAGATAATGCAGCGCATCCGGTTGTGCCATGCGCAGTTCCAGCACCCCGCCGTAAAGCGACTCGGCCTGGTCGAGATCGCCCGCCTGATGCGCCTGCATGGCCCGCTTCAGGACGCCGGCATAGTTCTTCTCCATGCCGTGCGAGGCAGGCAGGCGAACAACGACATGAGCCGAATCCTGTTTCACCGGTTCCCCCATCAACCGATCAATACGGTAAAGCAGCCCAGCGCAATCACTCCGCCGTGCGCCGTGCTGTCGCCCATCCGCGCGGCGGGCAAGCCGCCGATCAACACCTTCGGCGAACCCATCGCAATCGTATCCGGCGGCCCCACGCACACTGCCATGTCGCTCACCCGCGCCGCCGGCAGGCCGCCGATCAGCACAGTCGGCGCGCCGGGCGCGATGATCGGACCGCCCACGTGCGGCACAATGCCGGTGACCATGGGGCAGACGTGGAGATCGGTAAGACGGGCGGCGGGTTGCATGAGGGCTGTCCGGAATGGAAAGTGCGCCAGGGCTTGCCGTATTCGGGTCGTAACAGCGCGATGTACGTCGTTGTACCGAAAATCGGGCGCGGCACCCGACAGTCCGTCTCGGCCCAAAGCAGCCCGAGGAAACATCCGGTCGAAGCAGGCAATTTTCCGGCGCTGATCGGCGCCAGCTTTTACGCGTTGATACCGGGTACCGGCCAGCATGCCGGTAACGACCCGCAACGCTTCCCGCGATACCTGGCTTCAAGTCCGGTGCAAGCCCGTCAGGACCATGCAATCACCGGCTTCGGCGACCAGCAACAGCTGGTAATCAGCTGCAAGACGGGCACGCCGTCTTCGACATGTTCGGAAGACACTGCGGGCTTTTGACCCAATGGTAAAAATAATGGTCCCTTTTGGTCACCCTCTACAAAATGATGCAATGATTCGACGATTTCTTACCTTTCGATTTAGTAATGATGTCGCTGCAGCATCTCGGCGGAACGTGTAGCTTGAAACTATCTTTATTCAATTCCGCACTCTCATCGTTGTACTGCCTTCTCGCTTCACTGCCCAGGGTGGCATCGGCCCAAAGCACAGCGTGCTCCGGGAAAAAATTAACATCGACGGCACCCGCTTTTCCCGGGTTCGCGTAGTAAAAGTTCACCGGCCTAGCTCCATTCAAGGCATCTGTAGCATAGACAGTGGTTTTTTTCGTCGCTTCCAGCATGGCGGTTACAACCTCGATCGCCACGTTCGTCTTGCCTTCAAGTTGGTTCACCATGCCGGCGAATCTTTCGTTTTCTGCGTAGCCTGGCGTCCAGTATCTCGGATTGTAATGGGCAAATATTGCGTGATTCCCCAGATCATCGCTGAACGTTATCCCGAAGGCGAAACAATTCCCCACGCCCCGGGTGACATAGACGTTTCTATTTGCGGAATGGTTCGTAATGGTTATGTAATCATCTTGGGCAACTTCTTTGAGTGTCATTTCTGTCTCTCGGGTCGAAGCGAGCACGATTTACATCATAGTGATAGCCGCGCGGGGCTCGATCAGAGTCCCTTGGTGACGCGCTCGGAAATATCCTGAACAAACTGGCTTCGGAGGTCGCCATACGACACGTTGTTCTTGTGCGGCTTGTTCGTAGTGGTCAACTGCAATGGAGCGTCACTGATGTATTTTCTGGCGATCTTCTTGACTTTCGATATGTCCTTGGACATGGACGTGAGCATCTTCATGTATTTATCGTTGAAATAGCCATTGCCGTTGGTATCGTATTTTCCGTGATCGCTCATGCTCAGAAAATCCAGGCATAGCGACGTCGGCGCGTAATGAATGAAATAACATCCAAGCAAGGGGCAGGAATTGAAGACGGTGACGTCGAACGAGCCGCTTGCAGTGCCCTTGTGCAGAGCCTCATTGCCTCGCTTGAGATCCTTTGCATTGATGTAATGCGCATACATCTCCAACGCCACATCGGTAAGCGTTGCAACCGCAGCCGATGCGAAATTCGCAGCATGGGCCGCCGGGTGAACGGTCGTGGCGACTGAAGTTGAAAAGCTGAGCACCGAAGTACCCAACTTCGCGCCCTTGGTCTTTAAGTCCCGATTGACCAAGGTATTGATCGACCTGAGCGCTCCCTTCGTGTCACCGTGACGAAAACTTTCCTCCGATGTCTTGAGCTTTACCTTCTTGACAACGACTTTTCCGAAATAATAGCCCGCCTTGCCCATATTTATGCCGGACAACACGGCGCCCATAATTGGAATCGCGGTCTTCAAATTTTCCTTTACCGCCTCGCTGCCGACTTCCTTGGCAAAATCCATCAGGCCATGCGCAGCCTCGGCAAGGTCTGTCGCCGATTCTCCAAAACCAGCCACCAGTCCAATGACGAAATCCGGAAGGGTACCCGGCTTGTCTTTCTCGCAGGCTCCATTGATTGTTTCATCGATCGACTTGCCCATTTCATAGAGGCCGTTCATCGCGTTGATAAACGCGGCCGGATTCAGCATGCCGCCTTCATCATCCTTGATTTTTGTTGCCTGGCTGATCGTTTTCAGCGCCCCGCTCGCCAGGGGAACTTTGCCGAAGGCCTTATCAAGGCCATCCTTGATCCCCATCGACGACGACGCTTTCTTGCTGAGCGACTTCGTCAGATACACGCCTCTTTCGTGGCCCTCAAATTTCTTGCTTGGAACGAGTATCGTCCCAAGAAAAAAATTGTTCAGAAATTCTTCGTTGAACTTTCTGACGATCTTTCGTCCGTCGCTTCGCGATTTGCTGCCGATCTTTTTTTCCTGGCTTTCGACAAGCTTCGAAAAATTCGCCATGTCGCTACTTTTTTTCCATTCGTCCGCACGAAGTGTAATTCCGTCGTTGAATACGTCGCTTTTGAATTTATTATATTCCTTAAAAACAACGTCAAGGCGGTCATTCAATGTGGATGCGAGATAAGCCATGGTTCCATCCGACGACCAATCGACATACCCCCTTGTCTCGACGAGAAGTTCGTTGTAGCTCTTGGCCGCACTTTTCAGGGCATCAACATTACGAATGTTGACGCGCTCGATCGATGGAAATTCTTCATGCTCTGCAACCGAGTACATACATCAACCCCCCAGACAACCAGAAATAGAGATTGGGTCGAATCGTGACACCGCGTCGAATCTTGAACGACTACATCAAAGGCAGGGCCATCAATCTGCTTGCAGAGTAGTCCTTTCTTATATCGAGCATCAGCGCATCGACACCAGCAGTTCCATACGCGCGCAATATTCCGTAGTTTGGATCGAATATCGTATAGGTCAGGCCAGCTGATCCGCCAGGCTCGGATATGGCCCCTAATGCGTGGGCACCGCTACCCAAAGAAGTACCAAACCAGCCATCCCATTCGAGATGAACGATGCACATCGACTTGGCGGATTGGGCTAGCGCATTACGCAGTGCACCTCCTGGCGATCCTGCGCCTGAACTGAACCAAGTAACGTTGTGAGCGCCCGTGTTGACGGATAGCGCCCCCTGGGATACTTGCAGAAGATGAACTGTGACCATATCCAGTCCATTCAGGTCACCGATCTTGCTTGTGTCAGCCTGGGTCTGCGCTATTCCCTTTAGATTTCCGGCATGCGACTTTATCAACAATTGAAAGTTTTTCGTGTTGGTTATGTTGTGATTCGTGTTGACATCATTCAACCAATAAATAACGAGGGCCCTGCAATATCCTCCGCCAACCTCAGGCGTCATCTTTCCGATGTCGTCGGCTTGCGACCACTCGCTTCCCTCGAGAATGTAGTCTTTGATAGCCATGACTTTCTCCAGCCTTCGCGCTTCGATGCGCATCTTGATGCTGCTGCATAATGAAATTTCGAATGTACTATGACCACTTCTTTTGTTTTTTCTTAATCCAATTTTTGTGTATTTTTTAACGTCTAACTTTTGAAATTGATCTCACATAATCGCGCAACCAGATCGTGCCTTCAGGCCTTTCTTGGCCTTCTTATTGGTCCATCCGAACATGTCGTTCCGCACGTTTCTTGGATCGCTTACACTATCCGGTGTCGAGAAATACATCTGAAAATCGATTATATCGAGGGTAACGGCCCCAGGCGTATCCGTGCCTCCATACCGGAGTTGTTCAAAATGGTCGTAACCAAGCCTGATGGCTGGCGATGTATAAAGCCTCATGGCCTCCATCCCCTTCCCGCTGTGCCGGAAATTGGTTGCGACGAGAACGTTATCCTTGCGGCACCCGTCAAGAAATTTTTTGATATCTCTGACAAGGGACTCGTTTTCGCCGCCTCCCATTGATTCCGGGTAATATTGCTTGCCGGTCAGGTGCGCAAACAGAAATTTTTTATCATTCTTGGCTGCAATCGCAAGACAGTCGCCGATGCCAGCGGTCCATACATATCTCTCGCTGGTTTTTTCCATAGCAAGAATCAGACAATCTCCCATCGCAACTTCAATACTCATCTTGACAACCTTTCGAAAATTATTTTCGAGCTGAACCGCAAACCGTGATTTGCCCCACTTATGGGAAACGGATCGGGAAAAAAGGGGAAGGTTCATTTTTCGACCGTTTGCCTCACCCATATCCATACGTAAAACCCCAGTTCGACGCACCCGCCTGCACCTTCTGGCCTTTTTTGTTTCTCCTTAGATCTGGGTCACCTGGACAGCCGGTAAAATCCCCTGCCCAACCTGGTTGTAGTTGTAGCTCTGCTGATAGAACTGCCACGCGCCGTTGCGCCTCACACCGACGACGAACGAAGCATAGAAACCGGCGCCGATGCCGTCGTTATCCCAGCGCCGCTGCCCCACTACTCCGGCTCCGCCCAGCTGGAGCAATGCCGCGGCAATACGTGTCGGAGAGTTGCCGTCATGGTGCGTGATCGTGTTTCCGTTGATCTCGAGGATGCATCCGGTCAGCGCCGGCGTAAAAATAATGTCGGCTCCCACGGTACCCACGGTAATGGCGGCAGCGGCATTTTGATTGTTTGGCAGCCACCAGGCATTGAAAGCGTTGGAAAACGTGCTTCTGTTGGTTGGAGCAGTCCGGACTTCAATACCCGAAATACTTGCAGACAAATTGACAATACGCTGACCGCCAGCCGCATTTATCTGGGGCTGGCTGGCAAAGATGTTGTTGCGCAGATACGGAATCTGGGTGGCATTACCGCGCATAGCCGTCAGGAAGGCACTGTTAAGTCCGCCGCTCATTTTGAATTTCTCCCATGAATAAAAACCAAGATCGAACGGAACGGCGGCAAAACGGCAAAAACAGAGTCAGGTTTGTTCCTACTTCAAGCCTCAACCAAACCCATAAGAAAACTCGCCATCCTTGACCACCACCTGCACCTTCCCGATCTGCTCTCCCTCCATCATCTTGGTCAGGAATGCCCGAGAGATATCCGGCAGCATCGAATTGGTCAAAATCGCATCGATCATTCGCCCGCCCGACTCGCTTTCGGTACAACGCTCGACCACCAGCTTCACCACGTCGTCGCCGTAGTCGAACGGAATCTTGTAGCGTGCCTCGATACGCTTCTTGATGCGGTTGAGCTGCAGCTTGACGATCTTGCCGAGCATCTCGGGGCTGAGCGGGTAGTACGGAATCGTCACCAGGCGGCCCAGCAGCGCGGGCGGGAATATCTTCAGCAGCGGCTCGCGCAGCGCCTTGGCCATGCCCTCGGGATCGGGCATCAGATCCGGGTCCTTGCACAGGCCGGCGATCAGGTCGGTGCCTGCGTTGGTGGTGAGCAGGATCAGGGTGTTCTTGAAATCGATGGAGCGGCCTTCGCCGTCTTCCATCACGCCCTTGTCGAACACCTGGAAGAAGATCTCGTGCACGTCGGGGTGCGCCTTTTCCACCTCGTCCAGCAGCACCACCGAATACGGCTTGCGCCGCACCGCCTCGGTGAGCACGCCGCCTTCGCCGTAGCCGACGTAGCCGGGCGGCGCGCCCTTGAGCGTGGAGACGGTATGTGCCTCCTGGAATTCGCTCATGTTGATGGTGATGAGGTTCTGCTCGCCGCCGTACAGCGCCTCGGCCAGCGCCAATGCCGTCTCGGTCTTGCCCACGCCGGAGGTGCCGGCAAGCATGAACACGCCGATCGGCTTGCTGGGATTGTCGAGACCGGCGCGCGAGGTCTGGATGCGCCGCGCGATCATCTCCATCGCGTGGTCCTGGCCGATGACGCGGCCGCCCATCAGGCTGGCCAGGTTCATCACGGTTTCCAGCTCGCTCTTGACCATGCGGCCGACCGGGATGCCGGTCCAGTCGGAGACCACCGCGCCAACGGCGACATAGTCCACGGTGGGCAGGATCAACGGGCTTTCGCCCTGCAGCTCGGCCAGTTGCGCCTGCAGGCCCTTGAGTTCTTCCAGCGCGGCAGCGCGCGCGGCGTCATCGAAGACCGGCGCGGGCGCCAGATCCTCGGCGACCGCCTCGGCATTGGCGGACTGTTCCAGCTTGCTGCCGGTGCCTTCCACCGGCGCCGCATCGCCACGCAGTTTCGCGCGGATCGCCAGGATCTGTTCGACCAGCACTTTCTCGGCTTGCCAGTCGGCTTCGAGTTTTTCCAGCCGCGTTTTCTGTGTCGCGAGCTTTTCGCTGGCCGAGGTTTCGCGCTCGACCACTTCGACGCCGACGGTCTTTTCGCGTGCGATGATGCCGAGTTCAGTTTCCAGTGCCTGGATGCGCTTGCGCGTGTCGTCCACTTCCGGCGGCACCGCGTGCTGGCTGATCGCCACGCGGGCGCAGGCGGTATCGAGCAGGCTCACCGCCTTGTCCGGCAACTGCCGCGCGGGGATGTAGCGATGCGACAGCCGTACCGCGGCCTCCAGCGCCTCGTCGAGAATCTGCACGCGGTGATGCTTCTCCATCACGCTGGCGACGCCGCGCATCATCAGGATGCCTTTTTCCTCGCTGGGTTCGTCCACCTGCACGGTCTGGAAACGGCGGGTGAGCGCGGGGTCTTTCTCGATGTGCTTCTTGTACTCGGCCCAGGTGGTGGCGCCGACCGTGCGCAGGTTGCCGCGCGCCAGCGCCGGCTTGAGCAGGTTGGCTGCATCGCCGGTGCCCGCCGCGCCGCCCGCGCCGACCAGGGTATGCGCCTCGTCGATGAACAGGATGATCGGCTTGGGCGACGACTGCACTTCCTCGATGACCTGGCGCAGGCGGTTCTCAAATTCGCCTTTCATGCTGGCGCCGGCCTGCAGCAGGCCGACGTCGAGCGTGCGCAGTTCGACATCCTTCAACTGCGGCGGCACGTCGCCGGCCACGATGCGCAACGCGAAACCCTCGACCACGGCGGTCTTGCCGACACCGGCCTCGCCCACCAGCATCGGGTTGTTCTGCCGGCGGCGCATCAGGATGTCCACCACCTGGCGGATTTCCTCGTCGCGGCCAACGATCGGGTCGATCTTGCCGCTGCGCGCCTGCTCGGTGAGGTCGACGGTGAACTGCTTCAACGCCTCCTGCTTGCCCATCTGCGCCGGGCCCATCGCGCCGCTGGCTTCACCGGGCGCGGCGCCGCCCATCTTGAAACCGTCCGAGGCGGACTGGTTTTCTTCCGGCGAGCCTTCGACGACTTCGCGGAATTTCTCAGTCAGCGCTTCCGGCTTGATCTTCTCGAATTCCTTCGAGATGCCAACCAGCGTGTTGCGCAGGCTGCGTGTATTGAGGATGCCGATGACGAGGTAGCCAGTGCGCACCTGCGCCTCGCCGAACATCAGCGTGGCGAACACCCAACCACGCTCGACCGCTTCCTCGACACTGCTGGACAGGTCGGTGATGGTGGTGGAACCGCGCGGCAGCCGATCCAGCGCGTCGGTGACATCGCGCACCAGATTGGACGGATTGAGGTTGAACTGCTTGACGATGCGATGCAGGTCGGAGTCCTGCAATTGCAGGAGCTGGTGGATCCAGTGCACCAGTTCGATGTACGGGTTGCCACGCAACTTGCAGAACACGGTGGCGCTCTCGATGCCGCGGTAGGCCAGCTTATTGAGCTTGCCGAACAAGGCATTGCGACTGATCTCGGCCATCTGACTCTACCCCTGAAGTGGTTGCGACGGCGGCGCTGAAGCCATCGTCATGAAACGGTGATTGATCGTTGGATCGCGCATGCATCAACCCGCCGGCCGCAGGATCACGTCGTCGACATCGGTGTGTTTCCGCAGCTGGCCGAGCCAGGTGGTGAGGCCCATGCGGCCGGCGTGACCCAGCCGCGTGTCAGGCACCTCGGTGTGCTTCAGCACCAGCTGCACGTCCCACGCCTTCTCGTCGCCGACATAGGTGCGCACGGCAGCGACCAGCTGACGCAAGGCCTCGCCTCCCGGAAGGAAATTATTGAACTGGACACGCGTCAATGGGCCGAGCCGCAGACGGAAGCGCTGCTGCGAACCCCATACATGCGTACCGAGCACCGTGGTCAGCCCCATGCTGGCGACCGCATCCGTGCTGCCCAGGCGCAAGTGCGCTTCCGGTGGCAGCCGCATCCATTCGGCGACGAATTCGACGATGCGCACCGGTATGCGAAAGAAATGTTCCAGCAGCCCCTTCAAGCCCTCGGCGTTGCGTGCCTGTGACAGCAGGCGGCCGGCGAAGAAGCGCTTGTATTGGTCCGGCAGCGCGTCACGCCCATCGAGATTCGGCGTCGACAGACCCACCAGCGCGCCGACATACAGGCGAAAACGATCCTCATTGGGACGGTCGAACTGCACGGTCGGCTGCGCGTCCGCCCAGGCCCGGTAGAACAGGC
The DNA here is from genome assembly GCA_036398675.1 of Rhodanobacter sp. GTDB lineage: Bacteria > Pseudomonadota > Gammaproteobacteria > Xanthomonadales > Rhodanobacteraceae > Rhodanobacter. The sequence goes on from DASWOQ010000034.1 coordinate 105,188, forward strand.
TCAACATGCGGTGATGGAAGATGTTGGCGAACGCAATGAAGGTCGAATCCTTCGCATTGCGCGCGCGGTCCATCGCGTATTCGGTGAGGTGCATCGGCAGCGGTGCGTTGGGGCCGAACAGGCCGAAGAACAATCCATGCAGGCGTGCCGGTCGCCGCTCATCGGCTGGTTCGAAACGATCGACCATGCGCGGCGCAAAGGCCATCGACGGCGTCTGGCACAGGCGCACGATGTCCTCGACCGGCTTGGTCGACTCGCCAATACGCGGCCGTTCCGGATACGCGCACTCAAGCCGGCGCAATGCCTCGAAGAACTCGAAGGCCTCCGGCTGCGCGCGCAGCGCATCCTGCAGCGCTATAGGATCTGTCGTTTGCCGAGTCTGGCGGGCCATCGGGCCACCTCGTTGCGTTCCTGGGTGCGCAGCACGGTCTCGGTGAACGAGTTCATCGACACGTAGCGCGCGAAGAATTGCTGCATGACCGCGCCAAGCAGGAAGGCACCGGTGCCTTCGAAGGCACCGTCGTCGCAGGTCAGGGTGATTTCCAGCCCGCGGCCAAAACTGATCGGTCCGGGCACCGGGATGCGCCGCACTACCGGCTGCGCGCCGACCGCCTTGACGCCCTCGATCTGCCGTCGTGCACCGGCATCGAACTCGTCGCAGTACAACGTCAGCATCTCGCGCAGCGCTGCTGCGCCTTCTTCGTTGCTGTCGCCCAGCAGCGACACATAGTTGAGTTGCAGATGACTCAGCAAGCGCCAGGCGGTTTCGCCGCTGGCGGTCGGCGCGCGCGGCTTGGTCGGTCCGGCGACGCAACGGATCGAGGTGGTCGGAGCGCCCGTGTCCAGAGTGAAGTCGGTCTGCGACTTGCCCACCGACATCTGCAATGGCAGGTCGCGATTGGTGCACAGCAGCCGCATGCCCACCTGGCGCAACTGGGTGGCATACGGTGCATCGCTGGCATCCACCAGCGCGATGAACATCTCGTTGCCGATGTAACTGGAACGCGCGCCCCGCAGCTTCTGCCGCGTCGACAGCAGGCGTGGCTCGCGGCGGACGGTATAGAAAGCCGCGCTGCCGTTGTGCCAGACGCGCTCGTCGCAGCCGTAGAACGGCTGGAAGCGCTGCTCCGGCTCTTGCCGGTCACCGAAACCTTCCACATGGCTGACGCTGTGGATCTCGAAATCCATCGGCCGGGTGCGGTCGGCCAGCACGTGGTACTCGGTCTTCCCCTGCTGCAGGTGGATGCGGTCGGCACGGCGCGGAAACAGATTGATCGCCGGCGTGCAGAACAGCCGGAAGTTGCCTGCGTCCACCGCGTTGTGCAGCCGCGCGACGCTGCGGTCGAACAGCACCACGATCTCGAATTCGCTGCTCTGCGAGCGCGCCAGCACCGACTTGAGGCCAGTAAACACGGCGAACAAGAAGCGCTCGGGACAGGCGAAGTATTCCTGCAGCAATCGGTACCCGCTGAACGAGCGGTCGGTGTACGGCAGAAGCGCTTCGCTGTCGTCGAAGCCCTTGGACTGGATACGACTGGCATCAAAGGTTGCGCTGACCAGGCCGTCGGCACCGGGTGTGCGCACCACGTAGCTCACCGTGTTGCCGAGCAACTGCTCATAGAGTCGCTTGGGCAGCTCGTCGGTGCCGGCGATGAAGACGGGCAGCTCGTCCATCGCCAGCATGCTGGCCTGGGCGCCCGCGGTGACGTTGAACTTCAGCCGCAGGCCCGCACGTACCGTCTTGCCCGGCGGAATCGGCACGCCCGCGGCGGCGATCGCTGCCGGCGTCTCGAAATATTTCGCCTCGGTCAATTCGATCGGCCACAGCACCACGTCGTGTGCCGTGCGGAATTCGCAGGCGGTGCGATCGTCCTGCGCAATGACGCTGCGCAATGCGGTATGCCGGGCTACCGTATGGCCGGCAACCAGTGCGCTTTCCCGTATATCCGGCTGCAGTTGCACCACCGCCATCGAGGGAACCGGCGCGAGGTAATGCGGATAGACCATTTCCAGCAAATGCTGGGTGAATACCGGCTGCTGCGCGTCGAGTTTCAGTTGTATGCGCGCGGCCAGAAACGCAAAGCCTTCCAGTAGCCGCTCCACGTACGGGTCGGCGCATTCAAAGCCTTCCATGCCAAGCCGGCCGGCGATCTTCGGGTACTCGCGCGCAAACTCGCCACCCATCTCGCGGACGTGCTGCAGTTCCCGGTTGTAGTAGCGCAGCAGGCGTGGGTCCATGGGGTCAGCCGAAGCTCTCCGATACGTTGAACTTGCCGGTTTCCAGATCCACTTCGGTTTTCAGGTACAGGTTCAGCGGAATCGGCTGCGCCCACATTTCCGATTCGATGCTGAAGACCAATGACTTGCGATCCATCCGTTTGCCGTCGGCATTCACCGTGACGTGCAGGGTGCTGGCGGTAAGCCGCGGCTCGAACGCCAGGATTGCTTCGCGTACCTGGCGCTGCAGCGCATGCACGTCGATGCCCGACATGGCCATGCCGGTCAGGTCGGGGATGCCGAAGTTGAGTACCGAGCGCGCCACTTCCGGGTATTCGTCCAGGTCCTCGTCCGTACCGAGGTTCACGCAGTTGAGCAGCCACGACATGTCGCGCGACACGCAGTCGCGCAACCGGGTCGCTGAGATCACGCGCTTTTCGCGGCTCTCGACCGTCGTGGACGGCTCGTCATCGGTGAGGCGATCCAGCAGCGAAGGCTGCAATCGTTCCTGGGTCGTCAGCTCGGCCATGACGCGCGCACTCCGTCAGGCCGGGTCGAACGTGATGGTGCGGATATCCAGCAGCGGGTAATCGCCCGCGTCGGTCGCCAGCATGCGCTGGCCGGAACCGACGAAAAACTCGCCGCCGAGATCGAGCCAGTCGGTCTTGCGCGCCAGCACCAGCTCCGTGTCCCGTGCCCGCTCGGAACCGGGATAGCGGCTCGGTACGAAACCGACCGCCTGGCCGCCGTTGCTCCAGGTCACCTGCGCCGGAGCCCACACCTTGTCGCGCAAGTCAGTGGGTTCGTCGAACGACAGTTGCCGGATGCGCGAGAACGGCACCCATGAATAGCCGCCATTCACCACGATCTCCAGACAAGGCCCGAAGCGCGGATCGGCATCGGCGATCCATTCGAACGGCGTACCGTCGATGTTGCCGCTGACGGGCTCGGCCTGCTCGAACGCCTGGTCGCGCAGGCTGATCGCCTGTGCGTACTGCCCGCCCCCCGCGAGCTTCAACGACTGCAGCAACAGCGCGAGCCATTGCACCGGCTCGCCGATCACCAATGGCGAGCGCTGCCCGGCGATCACCTCGCCGCGTTCCAGTTCGCCTTGCAGCGCGCGCGTATAGGCCCCCACCATCAACGCATTGAGCGGATCGAGTTCACCGCTGACCGTCAACTGGTTCGACGCCCGATCCCACTGCCCCAGCAGCGAAAGCAACTGGAACAGGAACACCCGCGCCTTCGCATCCGCCGGGTTACCACGCACCTGTGCGGTCAACCCTTGCAGCGCCTCGTCCAACCGACCTTCTTTCAGCATGTTTTCGGGAGTCATGTCCACGCTCAGGCTTTCCGGAATGGGGATGAACGAGATGCTGCAAGATATCGATCGCGTGCCGGTCAGGCCTTGGCGACCTGCTGCATGTCGTAGCTGAATTCCTTCGCGCCGCCTTGTGCGGCACCCTTGTCGTCCTGCGGCTGGAACGAGTACTTGAACTTGCCGAAGTGCAGGGTGATGTTCTCGGTGAGGCGGTCTTCGCCGCCACTGCCGCCAGTGGACAGCGATGTCACCAGGATGCCTTCACTCAATTCGATGGTGAGGAAGTCGGTCTGTTCGCCGGTGGCATTGGTGATGTAGAGCCACGCCTGATCAATGCGGCCGCCGGTGCACACCGCATCCAGCAGGGCGTTGGAACAGCTGTCCACGTACTTGGTGACGGAAATGTCCTGCACATTGGCCTTGCCGCCGCTGGCGCCTGCGCCTCCGTGCAGATCGCCGGTGTTGCTCGCACCCCAGGACCAGGCCAGGATCGGCACTTCGCCCTTGTGCTTGGCGTGCTTGGATGAACCTTCGATCTTGACCTTGCCCGTACCGAACTTGATGTGCATGTCGAATGCCATGAAATCTCTCCTCAGTAACCTGATGGGTGATGGATATGACAGGGCCGATTCGCTGATTGCCCCTGCCGTCTCTCTGGTGCCGCCTTACTCGTCATAACCGTTCCGTCACGCCTTCGCCGCCGAAGGCAGGCGCGATACCAGCCGCAACGACACGGTCAGGCCCTCTAGCTGGTAATGCGGCTTGAGGTAGAACTTCGAGGTGTAGTACCCCGGCGCACCCTCCACTTCCTCGACCACCACTTCGGCGGCCGACAGCGGCTTGCGCGCCTTGGTCTCCTCGCTGGAATTGGCCGGGTCGCCGTCCACATATTTCATGACCCAGTTGGTCAGCCAGCTCTGCATCTGCTCGCGGCTCGAGAACGAGCCGATCTTGTCGCGCACGATGCACTTCAGGTAATGCGCGAAGCGGCTGGCGGCAAAGAGATACGGCAGGCGGGCGCTCAACGCGGCATTGGCGGTGGCGTCCGGATCGTCGTACTCCTCCGGTTTGGCCAGCGATTGCGCGCTGATGAAGGCGGCCATGTCGGAATTCTTGCGATGCACCAGCGGCATCAGGCCCATCTTGTCCAGCTCGGCCGAACGGCGATCGGTGATGGCGATCTCGGTGGGACACTTCATGTCCACGCCGCCGTCGTCGGTCGGGAAGCTGTGCGTCGGCAAACCTTCCACCGCGCCGCCGGACTCGATGCCGCGGATGCGCGAGCACCAGCCGTATTCCTTGAACGAACGGTTGATGTTCACCGCCATCGCATAGGCCGCGTTCTGCCAGGTGTACTTGGACGAATCCGCGCCGGCGGTGTCTTCCTCGAAGTTGAACTCTTCGACCGGATCGGTCGCCGCGCCGTACGGCAAGCGTGCCAGCGTGCGCGGCATGGTCAGGGCGAGGTACTTGGCATCCTCCGACTCGCGCAGCGAGCGCCATGCGGCGTACTCCGGCGTGGAGAACACCTTGGCCAGATCGCGCGGATTGGCCAGCTCGTTCCAACTGTCCATGCCCATCAAGGTGGATTCCGCCGCCGCGATGAACGGCGCATGCGAGGCGGATGCCACCTGCGCGATGCCCGCGAGCAATTCGACATCGGGCGGGCTGTGGTCGAAGTAGTAGTCGCCGATCAGGCAGCCGTAAGGTTCGCCGCCGAGCTGGCCATACTCTTCCTCGTACATCTTCTTGAAGATCGGGCTCTGGTCCCACGCCGTGCCCTTGTAGCGCTTCAGCGTCTTGCCCAGCTCCTTCTTGGAGATGTTCATCACGCGGATCTTCAACTGCTGATCGGTTTCGGTGTTGTTGACCAGGTGGTGCAGTCCGCGCCATGCGCTCTCCAGTTTCTGGAAATCGGCGTGGTGCATGACCAGGTTGAGCTGCTCGCTGATCTTGCGGTCCAGCTCGGCCACATAGGCATTGATGGTCTGCGTGACGTCGTCGGAAACGATGTCCGCCTTGTTCAACACCTGCTCCGCCAGCGTGCGCACGGCAGATTCCACTTCCTCCTTCGCGCGCTCGCTCTTGGGCTTGAATTCCTTGCTCAGCAGCGCGGCGAAATCGCCGGACTCGATGGTCTGTGCGGCGGCGCCCTGTTCGGCCAGTTTCTCGGTTGCCATGATTGCTTACTCCCCGTCCGTGCCGGCATCGCCCGGCTTGGGCGCCGACACCAGTGATTGCAGCAGCGCCGGATCGTTGATCGCCTGGGCGATCAACTTCTCGGCGCCGGCCTTGCCATCCATGTAGGTACCCAGGTTGGCCAGCTGGGTGCGCGCCTCCAGCAACTTGGCGACCGCACCCACCTTGCGGGCCACCGCGGCCGGCGAGAAGTCGTCCATGCTTTCGAAGGTGATGTCGACGTTGAGGCTGCCTTCGCCGGTCAGCGTATTCGGCACCGCGAAGCTCACGCGCGGCTTCATCGCCTGCAGGCGGTTGTCGAAGTTGTCGACGTCGATCTCCAGCGCCTTGCGCTCCTCGATGCCCGGCAGCTCGGCGTTGTTGGCGCCGGAAAGATCCGACATCACGCCCATCACGAACGGCACCTGCACCTTCTTCTGCGCACCGTAGACCTCGACGTCGTACTCGATCTGCACCCGCGGCGCGCGGTTGCGCGCGATGAACTTCTGACTGCTTTGCTTGGCCATGCTCTATCTCCTGGGATAGGTTCTAGCGTTTGTGCGAGACGTGGAGGTCGGTCTTGCGCGGACGCGAAAAGCGCCCATCACGGCCAGCCTTGGGCTGACTCAGAAATTTTCGTGTCGGGAGTGAAAAGCGGCTGCGACTGCAGCTGCTCGTAGATCGATGGTTGTATTTCGCAAATCACCCCCCTTGCTGCCTGTGTGGTTCCAACCACTTCTCGATTCTGTGGCAGCTTCGAAGTGGCAACCCGACACTTTGTCTGAACCAACCACCGGATCCGCACAGGCCACAATCCGCACGTGACGACACCACCGCCTACTGCCGGCGCCAGCGTGCCGGCGACAGACCGAAGCGGGCATGGAATGCGCGCTGGAACTGCCGCTCGTTGGTAAAACCGAGTTCGTAAAGCAACCAGGTGAGGCTGCACTCGGGATGCTGCCGCAGGTAATGGCAGGCCGCTCGCAACCGGCACTCGCGGATATGCCGCACCACGCCGCCCTCGTTCTCGAACAGCACGTAGAGCGTGGCGCGAGAGAGCCTGAACATCGTCTGCAACGACGCTACGCCGAGTGTCTCGTCACCGAGGTTCTGTTCGATATACGCGTGAATGCGCCCGTACAGCGCGTCGCGATCGGACGCACTAGGATCAGGCCTGCTTTCGATCGGCAAGGAAACCCGGCCGAAAACAACGTCCGGCGATGCGGCGCGCGGCCGCTGCGAAATTTTCGATGCCGGATTGGCGGAGGTGCTCGGCCTGTAACCGCTCGTTGCGTCATACGGCTTCGGCACGCCTGTCGGAACGGGCGGCACAGGGAACGGATGGACGGTAGTACGCACGCGCATTCTCTCCTGATGGGTGAGCCGCCGCAGTTGGCGGGCCTATCAGGTAATGCGCAAAGCCGTGAAAAAAACTGTCACGGGTCATTCGAAATGATCCACGCCGCTCATGCACGTGCCTCGCGGAAAGCCACTCGCATCGTTGATGCACGGCGGTGACGGGCTTGGCCAGCTACCTTCGCGCCTGGCGCGGACAATCCCCGCAACCGTCTGAATCAAACCGGCCTTTTCAAGCCAGGACTGCATGGCCGAGGGATCATCTTCCTGTTTGCGGCAGGAGCTGTTGCCTGGCCTGGCGAGCTATTCCACCGTCACCGATTTGGCCAGGTTGCGCGGCTGGTCGACGTCGGTGCCACGCAGCACGGCGACGTGATAGGCCAGCAGTTGCAGCGGGACGGTGAACACGGCCGGCGCGATGAAACTGCCGCCGGATTCCACGCGCAGCATGGTGCCGTGGCTGACCATGTCGTCCATGCCGGCTGCACCGTCGGCAAACACGATCAGGCGGCCACCGCGCGCGCGCACTTCCTGCAGGTTGGACTTGAGCTTGTCCAGCAGCGGGCCGTTCGGCGCCACCGCCACTACCGGCATGTTTTCGTCGACCAGCGCCAGCGGGCCGTGCTTGAGTTCGCCGGCCGGATACGCCTCGGCGTGGATGTAGGAAATTTCCTTGAGCTTCAATGCACCTTCCAGCGCCACCGGGTATTGCACGCCGCGACCGAGGAACAGCGCGTGCTGGCGATGGATGAATTCGCCGGCCAGCTCGACGATCGCCGGCTCCAGCTTCAACGCGTTTTCGATCGCGCGCGGCAAATGCTGCAGTTCGGCGCAGAGCGCAGCGTAACGTTGCGGATCGAGGCCGTTGCGGCGCGCAAGCTCCAGCGCCAGCAGCGCCAGACCGGCGAGCTGCGTGGTGAACGCCTTGGTCGATGCGACGCCGATCTCGGGGCCGGCACGGGTCATCAGTTTCAGATCCGCCTCGCGCACCAGCGAGGATTCCGGCACGTTGCAGATCGCCAGCGTGCCCAGATAGCCGCGACGACGTGATTCGCGCAAGGCGGCGAGCGTGTCGGCGGTTTCGCCGGACTGCGAGATGGCGACGAACAGCGTGTCGGCCGGCACCACGGTTTCGCGATAGCGGTATTCGCTGGCCACTTCCACGGCAACCGGGAGCCGCGCGTATTCCTCGATCCAGTATTTGGCGACCAGGCCGGCGTGATAGCTGGTGCCGCAGGCGATGATGTGCAGGCCGCGCGTGCGCTGCAGCAGCGCGTCGCTGTCGATGCCGAAGATGTTGGGCAGCACGCCGTGCGGCCCGATGCGCGCCTCCAGCGTGTCGGCCACCGCGCGCGGCTGCTCGAAGATTTCCTTCTGCATGTAGTGGCGGTATTCGCCCCGCTCGACCGCATCGGACGACAATTCGCTCTCGTGCACCGCGCGCTCGACCGGCGTGCCATCCAGGCCGAACACCTGCACGCTGTCGCGGGTGATTTCGACGACATCGTCCTCGTCGAGGTAGAGCATCTTGTTGGTGACCTGAATCAGCGCCTGCGCATCGGAACCGAGGAAGTTCTCGCCGATGCCGATGCCGACCAGCAACGGCGCACCGCGACGGGCACCGACGACGCGGCCGGGTTCGTCGCGGCTGATCACGGCGATGGCGTAGGCACCTTCGAGCCCGCGCACCGTGGCCAGCACAGCGTCGCGCAGGTTGATGCCGCTGTCGAGTTGGCGGTCGATCAGCGCGGCCATCACCTCGGTATCGGTTTCCGAGGTAAACACGTGGCCGCCGGCCTGCAGTTGTGCGCGCAGGCTGGCGTAATTCTCGATGATGCCGTTGTGCACGATCGCCACGCGGCCGGCGACATGCGGATGCGCGTTGGCTTCGTTCGGCACGCCATGCGTGGCCCAGCGGGTATGCGCGATGCCGGTGCCGCCGGGGAACGGATCGGCCAGGTACAGCGCTTCCATCTCGCGCACCTTGCCCTTGGCGCGCACGCGGCGGATGTCGCCCTGGTCGAGCACGGCCAGGCCCGACGAATCGTAACCGCGATATTCCAGCGCCTTGAGGCCCGCTATCAACAACAGCGCCACATCACGCTGGGCGACGGCAGCAACAATTCCACACATGGGAAAACTTCCTTGGCAAATTCAAACCCAGGCTTGCTGCAGGCGCAGCAAGCCACGTTACCGCGAACGCCTCCGGTGCGGCTTCGATGCACACGCAGCGGCCGATGGCTTAGTTCACCTTGCGGCGCAGATAGTTCAACAGGTCGATGCGGGTGATCAGGCCGAGGAACTGTTCGCCGTCCATCACGATGGCCACGTGGCCTCGTTCGAACACCGGCAGCAGCGCCTCGATCGGCTCGCTGACCGCCAGCATCTGCAGGTTCGCCATCATCGCCGTCGAAACGGGATCGCGGAAACGCGTCTCGTCGGCATGCACGTGCATCAGCACGTCGGACTCGTCGACGATGCCGACCAGCCTGTCGCCATCGATCACCGGCAGCTGCGACACGTCGTACAGCTTCATGCGGTTGTACGCGGTGATCAGCAGTTCGTGCGGCGCCACCACCACGGTGTCGCGCTGGGCGAACGGGCGCAGCAGCAGGTCGCGCAGGTCGCCGTGCGACTTGCGCTCGAGGAAGCCGTTGTCGAGCATCCAGTAGTCGTTGTAGAGCTTCGACAGGTATTTATTGCCGGTGTCGCAGACCAGGGTCACCACGCGCTTGGGCGTGGCCTGCTCGCGGCAGTATCTCAGCGCGGCGGCCACCAGCGTGCCGGTGGACGAGCCGCCCAGCACGCCCTCTTTCGCCAGCAGTTCGCGCGCGGTGAGGAAGCTTTCCTTGTCAGTGATCGCGTAGGCTTTTTTCACCCGCGTGAAATCGCTGATCGTCGGCAGGAAATCCTCGCCGATCCCCTCGACCATCCAGCTGGCGGACTTGGTCGAGAGTGTGCCTTCATTGATGTACTGGGTAAGGATCGAGCCGACCGGATCGGCCAGGATCAGTTCGGTCGCTGGCGAGTGCTCGGCGAAATATTTCGACAGCCCGCTCAACGTGCCGGAGGAACCGCAGCCCACCACGATGGCATCGACCTTACCATCCATCTGCTCAAGGATTTCCGGACCGGTGGTCTGGATGTGCGCGGCCGGGTTGTCCGGGTTGCCGAACTGGTTGATGAAGTAGGCGCCCGGCGTTTCGCGCGCAATGCGCTCGGCCATGTCCTGGTAATACTCGGGGTGGCCCTTGGCCACGTCCGAACGGGTCAGCACGACTTCGGCACCCATCGCCTTGAGGTTGAAGATCTTCTCGCGGCTCATCTTGTCCGGCACCACCAGGATCAGCCGGTAGCCTTTCTGCTGCGCCACCAGCGCCAGACCCAGGCCGGTGTTGCCGGCGGTGCCTTCCACCAGGGTATCGCCCGGCTTGATCCGGCCGGCCTTTTCGGCGCCTTCGATCATCGACAGGCCGATGCGGTCCTTGATCGAACCGCCCGGGTTGGCGCTTTCGAGCTTGAGGAACAGCTCGCAGGCACCGGTGTCCAGGCGTTGCGCGCGCACCATCGGGGTTCCCCCGATCAGTTCGAGGACACTCTGGTGAACCGTCATGAAAACTCCGTCGCGGGGATAAGGCCTTGGCAGCGCATGCACGCCAGCCACTTGGGATCGCCATGATAGCCGAGCCCCCTGCGGCACGCGTTGCGGCCCGGAAATACGACGGCCCCGGTACCCTTCCGATGTGAGGAAGGGCCGGGGCCGCGTGATGGGGAAACCTGCAGCGTCAGTGAATGGGATGCGCCCGATTCGCCCACATGCGTTCCAGGCGCGCCTTTGCCAGTAGCTTCTCTTTCTTCATGCTGGCCAGAGTGGCATCGTCGATCGGAAGCACGCCGATATCGGCGTCGTGCACTTTGCTGTCGAGCTGCTTGTGTCGCTGGTACAGCCGGCGAAATTCGGCATCGGCTTTCATCAAGGCTTCGACATCGTCACGCTGCTGGTTTTCAAACATGGTTCGACCTCCTCGCAAGTGGGTGTGCGGACGCCGGGAAACGGCAGCCACAGACTGACCGCATGCGCGCGCCACCACCATCCGCGCCGGATTTCCGGGAGCGCAGGCAACGATGTGGACACGGAATGGGCGCATGGTTTCGGCCAGTGGCCCACGACGCAAAATACATCGTGGGATTTTGACCCTACTCCCCGTTCCGGGGACGTGCAAGCGTGCCGAATGTGCTTGCCGGAAACTCGTTGCGTCCACGTAAAACCTGTCAAAACAGTATTTTACGTGGACATAACCGATCGATCACGAAACACGGAGCGGCTTGGCTGCAATGCTCCGCCAGCCGCCCCGTCACCCTTCCCTGGCTGCGATCAGGGCTGCTCCTGATGCTTTTTCTTCGCCGCCTTCTTGGGCGGTGGCGGGGCCGTCTCAGGCGATGCATCGCCACCCTGCATCTGCGAACGCATGGCCTTGGCGGCCTGGGCAGCCAGCGAGGCTTCGCGCCGTGCCGCGTTGGCGACTCTGCTTTGCGCTGCGGCCAGCTTTTTCGCCTGCTCCGCTTCGGCGCGCGCCTGATCGGCGGCCTGCGAATACTCCTGCCCCTGCTGCTGCAGCCGGGCGGCTTCTTCCTGGGCCATCTGGTACTGCATCCGCTGGCGTTCCAGCTCGCGGCGGGCGATCTCCGCATCGCGCCGGCTGTTGTCGAGCAGGATCTGGTCGTGCTCCCGATCCAGCTGGTTCAGCTTGACCTGCGCATCCTGCTGCTGCGCGGCAGCCTTGGCCAGGTCCACGCGACGCTCGGCCAGGTACAGATCATGCGGACGATCATGCTTGCTGGCCTGGGCGAGCCGGTTGATCGCATCGCGCGCGCGCGCCTGCTCGGCCTGCGCATAGCCACCGAGACTGGGATCGTTGGCGAGCTGATCGAGGCTGCTGTTGAGCCGGCTGATGTCGATGTCGTCCTGCCGGGCATGGGCCGAACCGGCGACTGCCAGGGCCATCGCCATCGCGGCCAAGGTGACGGTGAACCTGTTCATGGCTGCGCCCCCTGCGAATCGTCGGCCGGTTGCTGGCTGGATGGTGGTTGGCTGGAAGGCTGGTTGTTTTCGGGCAGCGTCTGGAAACCGTCACCCGCCGGCGCGGACAGCACGGACGATGACGGTGCCGGCATGTCTTCGGTGGGCACAGCCGGCGCCGGCGACGCTGGTGCGGGAGCAGCTTGCTGCTCCTGCTGCGCCGCTTCGGCCGCCGCCTGTTCGCCCTGCTCGCGCAGGCGCGAATTGTCCTGGATCCTGCTCTGGATCTGCGCACGCGAAGCGCCCAGCCTGGCCTTGGCACGCGCCAGCTCGGAATCGGCACGGGATTCCTCGGCCAGATTGGCCGCGTCCTCATACTTGCGATTGGCCATGGCCATCTGCGCCTGCTGGAACTTGTCCTGCGCAAAGCCGAGATCGACCGGCGCGTAATCCGCAGCGCCCGCATCGCGCGCCTCCTGCAGCAGCGTCTGCGCCTGGTTCATCGAATCATCCGGCGGCGGCACCGTGGCGCAACCGCCCAGCACGAGGGTCAGCGCCAAGGCGATCGCCGGCAAGGCCGGAATCGCACGGAAGCGGCCAAACCGCCCGGCCAGCGGGGAAAAGATGTGCACCATCACAGTCCTCTTAGAGTGTCGCAGCGTATTGTGGGCAGGCATAATCCATCATTGCAACGCGTATTTGGAATCAGGGGATATACGTGGACATCGGTTACTTCCTAAAGCTCATGGTAGACAAGGGCGCGTCGGACATGTTCCTGACCACCGGCGCCCCGGTAAACATCAAGGTCGAGGGCAAGCTGTACCCCTTGGGCAACACCGGCCTGCCCAGCGGCATGGTCAAGAAGATCGCCTACTCGCTGATGGACGAAGGCCAGGTGCCGCAGTTCGAGCGCAACCTCGAACTCAACATGGCATTGGCGGTGAAGGAAGCCGGCCGCTTCCGCATCAACGTGTTCAAGCAGCGCGGCGAAGTGGGCATGGTAATCCGCGCGATCAAGAGCGAGATCCCCAGCATCGAGCAACTGCAACTGCCGACGATCTTCCGTGACCTGATCATGGAACCGCGCGGACTGATCCTCGTCGTCGGCGCCACCGGCTCGGGGAAGTCGACCACGCTGGCGGCGATGATCGACCAGCGCAATTCGAATACGCCCGGCCACATCCTGACCATCGAAGATCCGATCGAATACCTGCACCGGCACAAGCGCTCGATCGTCAACCAGCGCGAAGTCGGCCTGGACACGCACAGCTATCACGAAGCGCTGAAGAACGCGATGCGAGAGGCGCCGGACGTGATCATGATCGGCGAGATCCGCGATACCGACACGATGGAAGCGGCGATCGCGTTCTCCGAAACCGGCCATCTTTGCCTGGCCACGCTGCACTCGAACAACTCCGACCAGACGCTGGAACGCATCCTCAATTTCTTCCCGGAATCGGCGCACAAAAACGTGCTGATGAACCTGGCGCTGAACCTGCGCGCGGTGATCAGCCAGCGCCTGGTGGTGGGCAAGGACGGCCGGCGTATCCCGGCGACGGAGGTGCTGCTCAACACCCCACTGATCCGCGACATGATCCGCCGCGGGCAGATCCACGAAATCAAGGAAGCGATGGACCGCAGCCTGCAGGAAGGCATGCAGACCTTCGACCAGTCGCTGTACCGCCTCTACAAGGACGGCCGGGTGGATCTGGAAGAAGCGCTCAGCAAATCCGATTCGCGCGATGGCCTCGCCCTCAAGATCCGGCTCACCGAAGGCGGCGCCGACAATCAGGAACTGGCCGGCAACGATCCCTACGGCATGAATTACTGAGCCGTTGCCGACGCGCCGTCAGGCCGGCGGCGCGTCCGGCTGCATTTCCGGCATCGCGCGGCGGAAGGCATCCAGCCCGTTGCAGGCATCCACGATGCGCCGCAGCGTCGGGTAACCATCCAGCGGCAGCTTCCAGCGCAGCGCGTTGTAGAACTGCGGCACCAGGCACGCGTCGGCCAAGCCGGGCTCGTCGCCATGGCAGAAGCGTCCGGTGGCCGCGTGGTCGGCCAGCATCGCCTCGAGCGCGTCAAAGCCGGTGGCGATCCAGTGGCGCGACCATTCCGCACGTTGCATTTCATCGGCAGCGAATTGCGATTCCAACCGCTGCAGCACCCGCAGGTTGCCCAGCGGATGGCTATCGCAGGCCACCGACATGGCCAGCGCGCGAACCCGTGCGCGACCACGCGCGTCGGCTGGCAGCAACGGCGTTTCCGGCTGCGTTTCGTCGAGGTATTCCATGATCGCCAGCGACTGCGTGATGACGCGTTCGCCGTCGAGCAGGCACGGGAGCAACTGCTGCGGGTTGATCTGGCGATAGCCCGGCGCGTGCTGTTCGCCGCCGTCGCGCAGCAGATGCACGGGCCGCGATTCGTACTCCAGCCCTTTCAGGTTTAGCGCGATGCGCACCCGGTAGGCAGCGCTGGAACGCCAGTAGCCATAAAGCACCAAGCCGGTTGTCATGGACTGCCTCCCCTGCGCGAAAGCGGCAGTTTAGCCACTGACACCGGCCCACGCATGCCTGTCAAAAGGCCACACCGCATGGCCCGGCGGTTTGCATCGGCCGCTGGGCGGGCCGACAATAAGCGGTTGCCGCCCACCACTGGCGGCCTTTCCATACCACCGGAGTTGCGCCGTGTCCGTCATCCGCATGAGTGATCTTGATCTGCGCGGCCAGCGCGTGTTGATTCGCGAAGACCTGAACGTACCGATCGACGACCACGGCAAGATCACCTCCACCCAACGCCTCGACGCCGCGTTGCCGACCATCCGCGCCGCGCGCGATGCGGGCGCGAAGGTGATGGTGCTGTCGCACCTGGGCCGGCCGAAGGAAGGGAAGTTCGACGCGGCATCTTCGCTGGCGCCGGTCGCCGCGTGGCTGGGCGAGCAACTCGGCGTGAAGGTCCGGCTGGTGACCGATTATCTCGACGGCGTCGAGGTGGCCGCCGGCGAAGTGGTGATGCTGGAAAACTGCCGCATGAACGTCGGCGAAGGCAAGGACGACGAAACGCTTTCGAAGAAATACGCCGCCCTCTGCGACATCTTCGTGATGGATGCCTTCGGCACCGCGCACCGCGCACAGGCATCCACCCACGGCGTGATCAAGTTCGCGCCGATCGCCGCGGCCGGCCCACTGCTGAGTGCCGAACTCGATGCGCTGGGCAAGGCGCTGGAGCATCCGGCGAAGCCGCTGCTGGCGATCGTCGCCGGCTCCAAGGTATCGACCAAGCTGACCCTGCTGGACAATCTGATCAACAAGGTCGACCAGCTGATCGTTGGCGGCGGCATCGCCAACACGTTCATCGCCGCGATGGGCCATTCGGTCGGCAACTCGCTGGTGGAACCGGACCTGATCGACGCCGCGAAGAAAGTGATCGCCGACGCCAAGCGCCGCGGCGTGGAAGTGCCGATGCCGATCGACGTGGTGGTGGCGCCCGCGTTTTCGGCGCAGGCACCGGCCACGGTGAAGCCGATCGACCAGGTGAACGACAGCGAGATGATTCTCGACATCGGGCCACAGACCGCGCAGCACTATGCCGATCTCATCGCCAAGGCCGGCACCATCGTCTGGAACGGACCGGTCGGCGTATTCGAGTTCGATGCCTTCGGCAAGGGCACCGAGACATTGGCTCGGGCCATCGCCGCGTCGAAGGCGTTTTCCATCGCTGGCGGCGGCGACACGCTGGCTGCCGTCGACAAGTACGGCATCGCCGACAAGGTCTCCTACATCTCCACCGGCGGCGGTGCGTTCCTGGAATTCCTCGAAGGCAAGGAGCTGCCGGCAGTCGCGGCGCTGAAGGCACGTGCGGCAAAGTAATGCTTTGCCTGTTCGACCTCGACGGCACCCTGATCGATTCCGAGCATGGCATTGCCGCATGCGTGAAGCACGCGCTGGTGCGGCTGGACGTGCCAGCACCCAGCGACGACGAGTTGCGCCACTGGATCGGCCCGCCACTGCGCCATAGTTTTGCGCCGCTGCTGGATCACGATGCCGCGCGCATCGAGGCGGCGGTCGAGTATTACCACGAACGCTTCAACACCGACGGCTGGCGCGAGCACGAGATCTATCCAGGCATCGAAGTGCTGATCGAACGGCTGCTCGCGGCCGACCACACGCTCGCGGTGGTCACCAGCAAGCCGCATCGGCATGCCGCGCCGATCATCGCGCACCTGCCGTTTGGCGAGGCGTTCCTGCGCCTGTACGGTCCGGATCCGGCCAGCCCGCATAGCGAGAAGGCAACGATGATCGCAGCGGCGCTGAACGACTTCGACACCAAACCGCAGGACACGGTGATGATCGGCGACCGTCGTTTCGATATCGAAGGCGCGGTCGCCAACAACGTGAGCGGCCTTGGCGTGCTGTGGGGCTTCGGCAGTCGCGCCGAGTTGGAACAGGCCGGCGCCAGCGCGATCGCGGCGACACCGGACGAGCTGGCCGGGCTGCTGCTCGATTGAATCGTGGCTTTCGCGCGGGGGCGCAACCGCGCGCTCCCGCCGAAGGCTTTACCCGATGACGCACTTCACCGCATCGACGACGTGCGCCACGGTGAAACCGAAGTGCTCGAACAACTGCGGCGCGGGCGCGGATGCGCCGAACGTCGTCATGCCGACCACGTCGCCATCCAGACCTACGTACTTGCGCCAGAAATCGGCCGTGGCCGCTTCCACCGCCACGCGCGCGCGGCACCAGCCTGGCAGCACGCCTTCGCGATATTCCAGCGGCTGCGCATCGAACACTTCGGTGCACGGCATCGATACCACGCGAACCGGCACGTTCTGCTGTGCGAGCGCACGCGCCGCTTCCATCGCCAGCTCCACTTCCGAACCGGTGGCGATCAGGATCGCCTTGAATTTCGTGTCCGACGGATCGAAAAGCACGTAGCCGCCGCGCGTGATGTCGGCCAGCTGCCGGGTGTCGCGTTGCTGGTGCTTGAGGGTCTGGCGCGAGAACACCAGGCATGACGGCGCACCGCTGCGCTCGATCGCCGCCTTCCAGCACACCGCCGATTCCACCGCGTCGCACGGTCGCCAGACGTGGTTGTTCGGGATGTAGCGCAATGCCGCCAGGTGTTCCACCGGCTGGTGCGTGGGGCCATCCTCGCCCAGGCCGATCGAGTCGTGCGTGTAGACGTGGATCGCGCGCGCGGGAATCAGCGCGCTCATGCGCACCGCGTTGCGCGCGTAGTCGGAAAACACCATGAACGTCGCGTCGTACGGAATGAAGCCGCCGTGCAGTGCGAGGCCGTTGGCAATCGCGGTCATGCCGAACTCGCGCACGCCGTAATACACGTAGTTGCCCTTGCCGTCCGAGCTGTTGCCATTGGCGGCATCGAGGCTGCCTTTCCATTTGGTGAGGTTGGAACCGGCCAGGTCGGCCGAGCCGCCGATCAGTTCCGGCAGCAACGGGCCGAACGCATCCAGCGTCATCTGCGATGCCTTGCGCGACGCGACGTCCGGCCCTTCGAGCTGCAGCTTTTCGACATAAGCCTGCGATGTCGCCGCCCAGTCGGACGGCAGCGCGCCGGAAAGGCGACGCTTGAACTCGGCAGCCAGCTCGGGATGCGCCGACGCATAGGCATCGAATGCCGCATTCCACTTCTGTTCGCGCGAAGCGCCAGCGGCCTTCGCGTCCCAGCCAGCATAAATTTCGGAAGGAATCTCGAACGGTGCATGGTTCCAGCCGAGTTGCGCGCGCGCGGCGGCGATCTCGTCCTTGCCCAGCGCGGCTCCGTGGCTTTCCTCCTTGCCCTGCTTGTGCGGCGCGCCGAAACCGATGATGGTCTTGGCACAGATCAGCGTGGGCCGGTCGTGTTGCGACGTGGCAGCGGCCAATGCCTGCTTGACCGCCTCGGCGTCATGGCCGTCCACGCCACGGATCACGTTCCAGCCATAGGCTTCGAAGCGTGCCGGCGTGTCGTCGGTGAACCAGCCGTGCACTTCGCCGTCGATCGAGATGCCGTTGTCGTCGTACACCGCCACCAGCTTGCCGAGTTGCCAGGTGCCGGCCAGCGAAGCGACTTCGTGCGAGATGCCCTCCATCAGGCAGCCGTCGCCGAGGAACACGTAGGTGTGGTGATCGACCACATCATGACCGGGCCGGTTGAAGTGCGCCGCGAGCACTTTCTCCGCGAGCGCGAAGCCGACCGCATTCGCCAGGCCCTGACCCAACGGGCCGGTGGTGGTTTCCACTCCCGGCGTTTCGCTGGCTTCGGGATGGCCGGCCGTCTTCGAATGCAACCGGCGGAACCGCTTCAACTGGTCCATCGGCAGGTCGAAACCGGTCAAGTGCAGCAGCGCGTATTGCAGCATCGAGCCGTGGCCGTTGGAGAGCACGAACCGATCGCGATTCACCCATTTCGGATTGCCGGGATTGAACTGCAGGAAATCGTTCCACAGCACTTCGGCGATATCGGCCATGCCCATCGGCATGCCCGGATGACCGGAGTTGGCGGCCTCCACGGCATCCATGGCAAGAGCGCGCACGGCGTTGGCAAGTTCGCGGCGGTGAGGCATGACGGGTCTCCCTTAGCTCATAGAAGGTGCAAAGGGCGTCATTGTCTCCGATGAGCAGAGTTCTGTCTCGTGTTCGCGCAGTCCTCTGCAAGTGCTTAAAAATGCTTGACATTAATGTCGGCTTAATCCTGAACTTGGCGGTATTGAATCTCTTCAGGTGCAAGCCGATCTAATGCAACAGCACCGCCTTGAGCAGGTGCGCCATTTGCGTCCCGCCGAACCCCCGGCAACGCAGACGGACCCAAAAATTAGGAGTACGCCCCCGATGAAAAAGACACTACTTTCAATTGCATTTGTTTCTGCCGGCCTGGCATTTGTTCCAGCGGCATTCGCGCAAGATGCACAGCCCAGCAACGGCAACTATCAATCCAGCCAAGCGGTTGGCAGCGGCAACTGGTTTGTCGGCCTCAGCGCTGGCCGCACCGACGGCTACAGCAAGAACAGTGATTTCGGAAGCGGCTTCACCAATGGCTCCGGCAACCTCTTCAGCAACAAGAACGGTCGCCGTACTGGCTACGGCGTGCTCGGCGGTTACCGCTGGAAGGTCGGCTCGGATCTTGGCCTGGGTCTGGAAGCCGGCTATACCGATCTGGGCAATTACAAGCTCAGCAACCTGGGCGACAACGGATCGGTCAACCAGAGCAGAAGGGAAAACGCGTTGCGCGGCTGGCTGGTGGGTGCGAACGGCCGCATCAACTTGCTGCCACAGTGGTACATCAGCATGCACGGCGGCTACTTTCACGCCAACAACAATGGCGGCGCCTATAACGATAGCCTCAGCCAGGATCTGTTCCATGGTGGCGATCGCGGTGGCTACTACGCTGGTCTCGGCACCGGCTGGGACATCAATCAGCACTTCGGCGTAGGCGTGAAGTACGACTATTACCATGCATCGGCCGGCAAGCTGCATGACGTGCCGTCAAACTCGGACTTCGCGGTGCGTCGCTCGACCGGCATCGTATCGGTAGATGCCGAATATCGCTTCTAAGTAACGCTTTTCAAGCTACGAGCAACACACGGGCGCCTTCGGGCGCCCGTTTTCATTCTGACTTCAAAACCACGATTCGGCCTGCTTTGGAGATAGCCCTCGTACCGCCGGATCGGAACGAAACGGGCGCCTTTCGGCGCCCGCTTTTTGATCTGCCTTGGCGGATCCAGACAAAATGTTTACTTCCCGTTCCACTGGCCCAGGGCGGCAAGACCGTTGTCGCGCGCACGCGCATGCACGATCTTCTGTGCCTCGGCGTAGTTGCCCTTCAGGTCCTTGGCCCAGAGGTACAGCGCAGCCTGCTGCATGGCGCGACCGTACGAGAACGACAGCGGCCACGGATGCGGGCCGATCTGGTTCATCGCATTGAGATGCGCGGTGGACTGCTCATCGGTCTGTCCGCCCGAGAGGAACACGATACCCGGCAGCGAGGCCGGCACGGTGGTCTTGAGCACGCGCACGGTGGCCTCGGCGACTTCCTCGACATCCACCTGCTCGTCGAAATCCTTGCCGGGAATGACCATGCTGACTTTCAGGATGGTGCCTTCCAGCATCACGTTCTGCTCGTACAGCGCATTGAACAGGCTGCGCAGCACGGCTTCGTGTACTTCGTAGCTGACTTCGATGCTGTGGTCGCCGTCCATGATCACTTCGGGCTCGACCATCGGCACGATGCCCGCCTCCTGGCACAGCGCGGCATAGCGCGCCAGCACGTGGCAATTCGCCTCGATCGCGGTGGAACTGGGGTTGTCTTCGCTGATGTTGATCACCGCGCGCCACTTGGCGAACTGCGCGCCGAGCCTGGCGTATTCCTGCAGGCGCTCACGCAGGCCATCGAGGCCCTCGGTGACCACGTCGCCCGGGAAACCGGCCAGCGGCTGCGGGCCCTTGTCGACCTTGATGCCGGGAATGATGCCGAGCTTCTTCATGACCTGAGTGAACGGCACGCCGTCCCTGGTCGACTGGCGGATCGTCTCGTCGTACAGGATCGCGCCGGAGATGTGCTCGTTGAGGCCTGGCGTGGTCAGCAGCAGCTCACGGTAGGCACGGCGGTTTTCTTCGGTGTTCTCGATGCCGACCGCTTCGAAGCGCTTCTTGATGGTGTTGGTCGATTCGTCGATGGCGATGATGCCCTTGCCGGGCGCGACCATCGCCAGGGCGATGCTTTCAAGATCTTCAATACTCATGACGACTCCGCGTAGCGAGGGTTTTACCCATCAGCAGAAGGGAAAGCTGCCTCCCGGAACGGGAGACGGCGGGAACCAAACGCCAATTATAGGCCAGATCGTGCGGAGGGTCGTCCCGCGGCAACAGGCGCCGGTTGACCGGTGTGCGATTACTGGCTGTAGCCCGGGAGCTTGCAGGCGTCTATCACCTGCTGCCGCTGCGCCGGATCCTCGGGGACATTGAACGGGACGATGTAGTACGTGTCGACCGGGTCGCCGATGCGATTGCTCAAGGACGGGCCGTAGCGGAAATTGGCCACCGCGCTGCGCGCCATGGGACCGAGGTCGCTCTTGGGCACCACCTTCACCACTTGCACATCCATCGGCACGCCGTTGGAGCCAATGGTATAGGTCACCGCGGCGCAACCGGGCTTGTTCAAGTTCAATCCGCTATTGGGTGCATCCATCTGCACCTGGGTATTGAGCAGGATCCAGTAGCGGGAAAGATCCTTCTGTTCAAGCTTGTGCGATGCCTGCGCAAGCAGCGGCGTTACAAAACCCAGCGTCAGCGCCAGCAGCAGGGTCTGTCGAAACGGATGAGACATCGCTTTCATGGTGATCTCCTGTGCGGTGCATGGGGAGTCGAGTGTAATCCCGCCGAATGTGGAAACGCAGCGAGCCCGTCGACCGGCTGCCTCAACTTGCTCAAAGATCGCGCAGGCTCTCGACCATGCCATCCGCGCCGACCGACAGCAGCTTCAGCGTATTGGTGCCGCCGCCGCGACCGACGTGATCGCCGTGCGTGAGGACCACGCGGTCGCCTTCGCTCAGCCGGCCCTGCGCAAATAGTTGCTGCACCGCGGCGCGCGCGGTGGCCGCGGAATTCTGGCCCACGTGGTTGAATTCGACCGGTCGCACATCGCGCAGCAGCAGCATGCGGCGACGCGCATCGGCCAGCGGCGACAGCGCGTAGATCGGAATCGCCGTGCGATAGCGCGACAGCCATTGCGCGGTCGCGCCGGACTCGGTCAGCGCGACGATCGCGCGCACGCCCAGCTCCCCGGCCAGCAGCATCGCCGCCAATGCGATCGCCTGATCGGTGCGATCCAGCCGGTGTCCGCCGGTGGCCAGGTCTTCCTTCGGTTCGAACTGGCGTTCGGCACCCAGGCAGATGCGGCACAGCGCGGCGACCGCCTTGTCCGGATGCGCGCCAGCGGCGGATTCCTCCGACAGCATCACAGCGTCGGTGCCGTCGATCACCGCGTTGGCGACGTCGAGCACTTCAGCGCGCGTCGGGATCGGCGAACGCACCATCGACTGCAGCATCTGCGTGGCGGTGATCACCGCACGATTGCGCTGCACCGCTTCGCGGATGATTTTTTTCTGCAGGCCCGGCAATTCGGCATCGCCGATTTCCACGCCGAGATCGCCACGCGCCACCATCACCACGTCGGAGGCGTCGATGATTTCGCCAAGCACCGGAATCGCATCCGCACGCTCGATCTTCGCGACCAGCGCCGCATGGCCGCCGGCTTCGTGCAGCAACCGGCGCGCCTGGTCCATGTCCGCGGCGGAGCGCACGAACGACACCGCGAGAAAGTCGGCGCCGATCTCGGCGGCCAGTTGGATATCCGAGCGGTCCTTGTCCGACAGCGCCTCCACCGACAAGCCGCCGCCCTGGCGATTGAGACCCTTGCGGTCGGACAGCTTGCCTCCGATCAGCACCTTGCAATGGATCTCCGGCCCGACGATCGTCATCACGGTCAGCGCGATCAGCCCGTCGTCCAGCAGCAGCACGTCACCCGGATGCACATCCTGCGGCAGCTCGTGATAGCTCACCCCGACCCGGGTGACGTCGCCCAGCGGCGCGC
This sequence comes from Rhodanobacter sp., assembly GCA_036398675.1. Classification (GTDB taxonomy): domain Bacteria; phylum Pseudomonadota; class Gammaproteobacteria; order Xanthomonadales; family Rhodanobacteraceae; genus Rhodanobacter. The sequence goes on from DASWOQ010000034.1 coordinate 127,867, forward strand.
CGGGGCGGCAATCGAGCACGAAGTTCTCGCCCTCTTTCAGCTCGACCGGCCCGCCGGCGAATTTCTCGACGCGGATCTTCGGGCCCTGCAGATCGGCCAGGATGCCGACCTCGACGCCGACCGCCAGCGCGGCTTGGCGCACGGCCGCGGCACGCGCCCGGTGATCGTCCGGCGCGCCATGCGAAAGATTGAGCCGGGCGACGTTCACGCCCTCGGCAATGATCTTCTCGAGCATGCCCGGAGCGTCGGTCGCAGGGCCAAGGGTGGCGACGATCTTGGTGCGTCGCAAGGCGGGTGTCTGGATGATGGTATTCATCCCCGAAGGCTAGCAGATGAAAGCTGCTTCGCCATCTCCCTGACTGACGATCCACGGCCGCATCTGCAACCATGCAATGCAGCAATAATTGCAACACGCATGACGGACGTCTCTACCGCCATTTGCCGATGGCCCAGCTCGTTGCAAAGCGGATCAGGGTGCCAGCGCGAGATTCAGCACGTCGGCCAGGCGTCGGCCCGCTTCGCGCAGGCGCAGCTCGGCTGTCGGCAGTTCGGCGTGGACATAGTCCGCGCCGAGAACGTGCCCGGACGGATAGAAGCCCGGCTCGGTGGTGATCCGGCAGGATTCTTCTGCCCATTGTGCGTACGGATTGTCCAAGGGTGCGATCGGCGGCGGCAGGCTGACAGGTGCCTCCGAATCGAGCATCTGTGCATACGCCTTCCAGTCCAGCCCGCGGCTGTAGAGCATGCCCGAGTCCCACACGCGATGCAGGTTGCTGCCCTTGCCGTCGAACTGCACCTGGAAGGTATTGCCGCCCTTGTCGTCGCGCGAGCCGGCATGCAGCGGCTGATGGATGTCGCCGACAAAATGCACCACGAACTTCAGTGCCTCGCGACGTGCATCGTCGGACTGGCTACGGTCCCCGAGCACCTGCACATAATGTTCCAGACCGGCGACCACGCAGCGGCCGTCGCGGCAATCGCGCGGCGGTACGTAGTTGCAGTCGCCGGTGATGAAATCGATGTAGTGCAGGCCGCGCGTCTGTTTCCACAATGCGGCCAACGCCGGATCGTCCTGGATCTGGTCGGGCCAGCTGGCGATGTCCGCCAGCGACTGGGTGTGCTCCGGCGCCAGCAGGCGCTCGACTTCGGCTTCCGCGGCCGGGCTCAGATGGCGCTGTGCCAGTTCGGCGACCACGCTGTGGCCAAGCGGTCCCCATGCCTGCACCGGCAGGACGATCACGAGCGAGACGAACAGGGAAAGAAGAATGCGGCGTGGCGTGGGCATGGCATGTGTCCGGAAAGTCGACTCATGAGTCTGCCACAGACTCGTTTACATTCGGGCGACACGGCGGCATCGATGCATTCATTGTAAGATTCGGCGCTGAAAAGCCGATGCGCGGTCGTCTCCGTTCATCGTTTGTCGCCATTGTCCCCATCGCACTGGAGAACGCCCCATGACCATCAAGGTCGGCATCAACGGCTTCGGCCGCATTGGCCGCAACGTATTGCGCGCGGCTGTGCAGAATTTCGGCAACGACATCGAGATCGTGGCGATCAACGACCTGCTGGAGCCGGATTACCTTGCCTACATGCTCAGCTACGACTCGGTCCATGGGCGCTTCAAGGGCGACGTCAAAGTGGAAGGCGGCAAGCTGGTGATCAACGGCAAAACCATCCGCCTGACCCAGGAGCGCGACCCGGCCGCACTGAAGTGGGACGAGGTGAGCGCCGACGTGGTGATCGAATCCACCGGTCTGTTCCTCGACAAGGTCGCCGCGCAGAAGCACCTGGACGCGGGCGCGAAGAAAGTGATCCTGTCGGCGCCGTCGAAGGACGACACGCCGATGTTCGTGTTCGGCGTCAACGACCAGAAATACAATGGCGAGGCGATCATCTCCAACGCCAGTTGCACCACCAACTGCCTTGCGCCGCTGGCGAAGGTGCTGCACGACAAGTGGGGCATCAAGCGCGGACTGATGACCACCGTGCATGCCACCACCGCGACGCAGAAAACCGTCGATGGTCCGAGCAACAAGGACTGGCGCGGCGGCCGCGGCATCCTCGAAAACATCATTCCGTCCAGCACCGGTGCCGCAAAGGCCGTGGGCGTGGTGATTCCCGAACTCAACAAGAAACTCACCGGCATGTCGTTCCGCGTACCGACATCGGACGTGTCGGTGGTCGACCTCACCGCCGAGCTGGAGAAGCCCGCCACCTATGCGGAAATCTGCGCAGAGATGAAGGCGCAGAGCGAAGGCGCCCTGAAAGGCATCCTCGGCTACACCACGGACAAGGTCGTCGCCACCGATTTCCGCGGCGATGCGCGCACCTCGATCTTCGACGCCGAGGCCGGCATCGCGCTCGACGACACTTTCGTCAAGCTGGTGAGCTGGTATGACAACGAGTGGGGCTATTCGAACAAGTGCCTGGAAATGGTGCGGGTCGTCGCCGCGAAGTAAAAATCGTGGTTCCGGTCATGAAAACCGCGCCATATGGCGCGGTTTTTTATGTGCGGTCAACCTGGCGATTCGCAGCGCGTATAAAGGACAACGCCCGGCGCCGATCACTCGCTGCACACCGGGAAACAGGGACATTCGGACGGAGGAAGAAACGGATGAATCAGACCCTCGGCAAACTCGCGCTTTCGCTGCTAGCAACGCTGCCGGCCATCATTTCGCCCATGGCGTCGACCGCGCAGACCACTCAGCCTGTGCCGGCGCCTGCCTCGGCCACCCTGGCACGGCTGCTCGACGACCACACCTCCAACGCCGAACGCCAGCAATTGTTCGCCGATGCGGAAACCGCCGCGAATTCCGGCGATACCGAATGGCAGTACATCGTCGGCTCGCTGCTGGATGAACGGTCCCGCACGCTGCCGTTTCCGCACGATCCGGACAAGGCGCGCGTATATCTCGGCAACGCCGCCGTCCACGGCAAGCTCTTCGCCATGGCGAAGATGGCGGAGTCTGAGCTGACCACCGGCAATTATCAGGAGGCGATGAACTGGGCGCAGATCTATGGCCACTACCTGTCGCTTCAGCACACCGACAACCGGCCCGCGAAGGATTATCTCAGTGAGCTGTTGGCACGCATTTCCGAACGGCTGGATTCGAAAAGATTGGCGCAGGTGCAGGCCGATGTAGCCGCTTTCATCGCCAGCAACGACGCGGCGATCCAGAACGGACCGCAAAAGCTCGCGGACACCGAAAACACGGTATCGCCGAATTTCCTGCACCAACCGCTGCACCGCTTGTACCTGCGAAGAGCACAGGGTTCGGAAGATCTGCGCGCGTGTTTTGCCGACTATCTGATCGCCTTCCGGCCCGACGGCACGGTCGAAAAAACCTGGCTGGTGGATATCACGCCCAACGCACTTGCTCTCGACTACCTGCAGAGCACGGTCAGCGCGGCGACCATACCGGCACTGCCGCATGCGACGCAAAACATCCCGCTTCGCTACGTCTTTACCTCGATCGGCTTCGACGATGGTCGTTATCACGTGCGCGGCGGCCACGTGGTCAATGGCCGCGGCATCTGACCGGAAGTGACGGGATACTGCACGCCCGCGGGCGTGCAGCGCCGATCAGCTCATTTCAATGCAGCTAGCGCCGCATCATAGTCCGGCTCGTGCGCGATCTCGCTCACCAGCTCGGCATGGATCACCTTGTCGTGCTCGTCCAGCACCACCACGGCGCGTGCCGCCAGACCGGCCAACGGCCCACTGGCGATCGCCACGCCGAAGTCGTTGAGGAACTGGCGTCCGCGCATCAGCGACAGGTTGATGACCTTGTCCAGTCCCTCGGCGCCGCAGAAGCGCGCCTGCGCGAACGGCAGGTCGGCCGAAATACATAGCACCACGGTGTTGTCGAGCTTGCCGGCGAGCTCGTTGAAACGCCGCACCGACGTGGCGCACACACCGGTATCGACGCTGGGGAAAATGTTGAGCACCTTGCGCTTGCCGGCGAACTGGGACAATGCGACATCGGACAGATCGGCGCCGACCAGCTTGAACGCCGGTGACGAGGTGCCGACCGCCGGAAACTGGCCGTCGATGCCGATCGGCTGACCCTTGAACGTAACTGCGGACATATTGTGCCTCATGCGTGGGGGAACGGGCCCACAAGTAGAACACGGCGGCCGGTGGAAAAACGATGCCTGCGCGCGGAGGTTCGCTGAATCCGTACTTTCACCTTATGCATTCCTACACTGAAGCTTTCGTAGCGTCACTCAGCTCTTGTAGGGCGCGACTTGCTGCTCGATCGCACCGAAGATCGATGCGCCCGCGTGATCGGTGATGTCGATGCGCAGGCGATCGCCGAATTTCAGGAACGGCGTGCTCGGCTTGCCGTCGCGCAGGGTTTCCACCGTGCGCTGCTCGGCCAGGCACGACGCACCCTTGCCGGTGTCCTCGTTGGCGATGGTGCCGGAGCCGACGATGGTGCCGGCGGTGAGCGGGCGTGTTTTCGCCACGTGCGCCACCAGTTCGGCGAAGCTGAATTGCATGTCGACGCCGCATTCGGCTTCGCCAAACCATTCGCCGTTGAGCCAGGTGCGCATTGGCAGATGCAGCTTGTCGCCCTGCCATGCGTCGCCCAGTTCGTCCGGCGTCACCAGTACCGGCGACAACGCCGAGCGCGGCTTGCTCTGCAGGAAGCCGAAACCCTTGGCGAGCTCGTTCGGAATCAGCCCGCGCAACGACACGTCGTTGACCAGGCCGACCAACTGGATGTGTCCTGATGACTGTTCGGGCGTGGCCGCCATCGGCACATCGTCGGTGACCACGACGACTTCGGCTTCGAGGTCGATGCCGTACTCCTCGCTCGTCACCACCACCGAATCGCGCGGGCCGAGAAAACCGGCACTGGTCGCCTGGTACATCAGCGGGTCGGTGTAAAACGACTCGGGAACTTCCGCGCCGCGCGCACGACGCACACGCTCGACATGCGGCAGGTAGGCCGAGCCGTCGACGAATTCGTAGGCGCGCGGCAGCGGCGAGGCGAGCGCATCCATGTCCAGCGCGAACGCGCCCTCGGCATGGCCGCCATTGAGCTCTTCCGACAGCGCATTGAGCCGCGGCGCCGCGTTCGACCAGTCGTCGAGCGCGGCCTGCAGCGTCGGTGCGATGCCGCTGGCTTTCACCGCACGGGCGAGATCGCGGCTGACCACGATCAGCGTGCCGTCGCGACCGCCTTCCTTGAGACTTCCAAGTTTCATGCGTCTACTCTCAGAATGACGTTCATCAAAGGCAACCGTCCCCGTTATCGACTTGCGGCGGAATGCCAACACGCCAGCGACTTACATGGCCACTGGTATCCGTTTCGAACAGCAGCACACTTTCCTTGCCATCTGCAATACGGAGGTATTGCTCGTTCTGCCGATACTTGTGCGGCGACACCTGCAGGCCAGATCCATAAAGCGCACGAATCTGCTCCACGTTCATGCCTACCTTGCCGCCGCCCGGCGCGATCTCTTTCGCGGTACCCACGTCGTAGCGCACGAACTGGCCATGCTGGAACATGAAGTCGAAATTGGCCAAGGTCTTTTCCCATGCCGGCTGCAGCAAGGAACAGTCGCCAGCCGGATCGATCGTCCCGACCAAATCAGCCTGCCATGCCGCACGAAACATGGCCTCATTCATGCCGAATCGCGTGGCGCCATAGCCGGCGTAACTCGCCAACGTATCCTGTGCTTCCAACGCTTTCTGCTGGGCGGCTGTCATCGTCGATTTCGGCTTGCCCTGATTTGTCGTCGCAGCCGGTGGGGGTTCGACGGAGCAGGCCGACAGGGCAAGTGCACATGACAGTGCCACCATCACCCGCTTCATGTGTGCCCCACATTGAAATTCTTGCGAATACCCTGCCAGCACTCGTGATAGTCATGCTGCATCTGTGGCGCATCGAGCGCCTGCCGGGTGGGATGGATCACCTTGCGCGTCTCGAACATGAACGCCATGGTGCCTTCGATCACGTGCGGCTTCGACAGGTCGGCGGCGGATGCCTTCTCGAATGTGGCCGCATCCGGCCCATGGCCGCTCATGCAATTGTGCAGCGATGCGCCACCTGGAACGAAACCTTCGGCCTTGGCATCGTACACGCCGGTAATCAGCCCCATGAATTCGCTGGCCACGTTGCGATGGAACCACGGCGGCCGGAACGTATGCTGCGCCACTAGCCAGCGCGGCGGGAAGATCGCCACATCCACATTGGCGGTGCCGGGCGTGTCACTCGGCGAAGTCAGTACGGTGAAGATCGACGGATCGGGATGGTCGAAGCTGATCGAGCCGATCGTGTTGAACCGGCGCAAGTCGTATTTGTATGGCGCATAGTTGCCGTGCCAACCGACCACGTCCAGCGGCGAGTGGCCGATCTTCGCCGACCACAGTGCACCCTGGAATTTCACGACCAGTTGGAAGTCGCCTTCCACATCTTCGTAGGCTGCTTTCGGGGTGAGGAAATCGCGGGCATTGGCCAGGCCGTTCGAGCCGATCGGGCCAAGATCCGGCAGATGGAACAGCGCGCCGAAATTCTCGCAGACGTAACCGCGCGCTTCCTTTTCCAGCAATTCGACGCGGAAGCGCACGCCGCGCGGGATCACCGCGATCTCCTGCGGCTCGATCTCCAGCACGCCGAATTCGGTGGCAATCCGCAGGCTGCCCAGTTGCGGAACGATCAACAGTTCGCCGTCGGCGTCGTAGAAGAAGCGCCCCTGCATCGAACGGTTGGCGGTGTAGACATGGATGCCGATGCCCGCCTGCTCGGCGGGCCCGCCGTTGCCGGCCATGGTCACCAGCCCGTCGACAAAATCGGTCGGCGCGGATGCCAGCGGCAGCGGATCCCAGCGCAACTGGTTCGGCGTGGCCGGCGCTTCGTCGAAGCGGTTATGCAAGGTGGCGTGCACCAGCGGCTGGAACGGCTCGTGCACCGCGGCCGGACGGATGCGGTACAGCCAACTGCGCCGGTTGCCGTGGCGCGGCGCGGTGAACGCGGTGCCAGACAACTGCTCGGCATACAGGCCGTGCGCCGCGCGTTGCGGCGAATTCTGCCCCAGCGGCAGCGTGCCCGGGATGGCCTCGCTGGCGAACTCGTTGCCGAAACCGGATTGGTAGCTTGATGGTGCGCTCACTAGTGGTACTCCCAATATCCTGTTCGAGGCCAGCTCGGCTTTCGGTTCCGACCCTTCGACTTCGCCGCTGCGCAAGCATACGTCGAAGCGCTTCACGGCAAGCGCTGATGCCTGTATCTGCCTTTTGCCAACCTGCCAACGGCCTTCCAGTCGCCCGCCATGTACGCCAGTTTTTTCGCCCTACTCCAACCTTTCAACTTGCGTTCCATGGTCAGAGCTTCGTAACGCGTTTCGAAACCTTCCGTGTGAAGCAGTTTCAAGGGACGTCTGGTCGAGGTATAGACGCACCCTTTGCCTTCGCCAATCGCTGGCCCAGGTTATCCGTGTGGCCGATGTAAAACGATTCGTCGGCGCATTCGAGGATGTAGAGGGTGAATTCCATTTTTTGGCTTCCTTGCCGGTTGATCTGCTGAACTGTTCTTCAGCTTGCCCCTTCGACTTCGCCGGCTGCGCGGCTACGCTCAGGGTAAACGGTGAGGATATCGAAATGGACATGGACTTCCTCACCGTTCGCTCTGAACGTAGGCCCAGAGGGCCGAAGTCGAAGAGCCTCGCGGCTACCGCTTACAGCACCCCACGCTTCATCTGATCCCGCTCGATGCTCTCGAACAGCGCCTGGAAGTTGCCTTCGCCAAAACCCTCGTTGCCCTTGCGCTGGATGATCTCGAAGAAAATCGGGCCGATGTTGTTCTGGGTGAATATCTGCAGCAGCTTGCGCTGGTGGGTTTCCCGGTCCGCGTCGATCAGGATCTTGTTCCGGGCCAGCCTCGGCACGTCTTCGCCGTGGTTCGGCACGCGCTCGTCGATGACCTCGAAATACGCATCAGGCGTGTCGAGGAATTCCACACCCTGCTCGCGCATCCTTTCCACCGTTTCGTAGATGTCGTCGGTGAAGCAGGCGATGTGCTGGATGCCTTCGCCGTGGTACGCATCCAGATACTCGTTGATCTGGCTTTTCGGATCATTCGACTCGTTGAGCGGAATGCGCACGATGCCGTCGGGCGCGGTCATCGCCTTGGACACCAGGCCGGTCTTGGCGCCCTTGATGTCGAAGTAGCGGATCTCGCGGAAGTTGAACAGACGCTCGTAGTAGTCGGACCACTTCTGCATGTTGCCGAAGTAGAGGTTGTGCGTGAGGTGATCGATGAAAGTCAGGCCGAAACCCGTCGGATGCTGGTCGGCACCTTCGATCGCCTCGTAGTCGGCGTCGTAGATGCTGCCCACGTCGCCGTAGCGGTCGATCAGGTACAGCATGCAATCGCCGATGCCCTTGACCACCGCGGCATTCACCGCCTTGCTGGATTCCTTGTGATCGACCTGCTCGCCACCATTGCCGAGCACGGTCTGCAGCACTTCGGCATCGGGCTTGCGGAAACGGATCGCGAAACCGCAGGCGCTGGGACCGTGCTTCTTGGCGAAATCGGCGGCGAAGGAATCCGGATCCTCGTTGACCAGCAAGTTGACGCCGTTCTGGCGATACACCGTGATCGGCCGCTTCCGGTGCCGCAGCACGGCGGTGAAGCCCATGCGCCTGAACAGGTCGTGCAACTCGCCGGCGCGGCCTTCCGGCGCGGCGAATTCGACGAACTCGAAACCGTCGATACCCATCGGGTTGTCGAACGTGGTGACCTGCATGCCAAGATTCGGCTGGGCGTTCATGGCGCTCTCCTGCGATGGTTTTAGCTAAGCTGTGGTGTCGTTGGATCGTCCGCGCCAAAGATGCGCGGAGCCGTGCGAAGGACTCGCATCGTCAACGTTATAGTTACATATGAAACCAATAGCAAGGTGCAATGCCGCAATGACCGCCAAGCGCAAACCCGCCCATCCGACGGCCGAGCATGCCCCGCTCCAGTTGGAGCACTTCCTGCCCTATCGGCTGTCGATCCTTTCCAACACGATCAGCCAGGCGATCGCCGAAGACTATCAGCGCCTCTACGACATCTCGGTGACCGAATGGCGGGTGATGGCGGTGCTGGCGCGCTTCGACGGCCTGTCGGCGCGCGAGGTGGCCGAGCGCACCGCGATGGACAAGGTGGCGGTGAGCCGCGCACTGGCGCGGCTGGTCGAATCCGGCCGGGTCAGCCGCTCGATCCACGACGACGACAAGCGCCGCTCGGTGCTCGGCCTCACCGATGCAGGCTGGACCATGCACGACGACGTCGCGCCGATGGCCCGTGCGCGCGAGCGCGAGGTATTGGCGAAGCTCGACGCAGAAGAACGTGCCTGGCTGGAACGCATCCTCGACAAGCTGCAGCCGGCCAAACGTTGACGCGTTGAAGGCGATGGTGGCCGCGGCCCCGCGACCGCGGCACAAATGCATTCTTCAAACAGCCTTGTTCAAGCGTTCCAAGCGCGCCCCATCACCGCCAGGGGACGCGCATGGCCCGGCACCTGCGGGCCGCCCGGCTCAGCCGGCGGACTTGCCGCCATCGACATCGATCACATGGCCGGTCAGGAACGATGCCGCAGGCGAACTGGCGAAGACGATGGCGCGGGCGATCTCGTCCGGCTGGCCCAAGCGCCCCATCGGCACTATGGATGCCATATACGTCATGCCTTCGGCACCGCCGGTAAAACGCTTGAGCATGCCGGTATCCACCGGACCCGGGGCTATCGCATTGACGCGGATGCCCGAAGCAGCAACTTCCAGCGCGACCGACCGGGTCAGTCCTTCCACGGCGTGCTTGCTGGCGGAATACACCGAAGCCCCCGCAGCGCCCCGATGACCGTAGGTCGAGGAAATGTTGACGATGCTGCCACTGCCCTGGGCCTGCATCACCCGAAGCTCGTGCTTCATCGCCAGCAACGTGCCCAGCACATTGGTGTCGAAGGTGTCGGCGTAACTCGCGGCCGTCTGCTCGGAGACGGGACCGGGCTTGCCCTCGGTGCCGGCATTGTTGACTGCAGCATCCAGACGGCCAAAACGTTTGATCGTGGCGTCGATGAGGCCGCCGACCTCGTCGTCCTTGCGCACGTCGGCCTGGATGAACTCGGCCTCGGAGCCGAACTTGCGCAACTCCTCGACCAGTGCATTGCCTGCGTCCTTACGCCGGCCCGAAACGACAATCCGGGCACCCTCTTGCGCGAATACGAGTGCGGTTGCACGACCAATGCCGGTGAGCGCACCGGTAATCAACACAACTTGCTGGTTCATGACTTTTCCTCAGATGATTTGAATGAGCTGCGCCGGGATGTGGCGAGCTACTGGATTTGGAACACGGTCGGGATCAAAGCTTCGAGCCGCCGTCGATGCTGACGATATCGCCGGTGATCCAGCGCGCTCCCGCCGAGGCGAGGAACGCGATGACGTCGCCGATGTCGTCCGGTTGGGCAATCCGCTTCAGGGACTGCATGGAAAGGGCGTAATCCCTGCCGCTGTCGGTCTTGGTGAAATTGGACATGTCGGTCTGCACGATGCCCGGGGCGACGGCGTTGACGCGGATGCCGCGCTCGCCCAGCGCGCTGGCGAAGTGCTTGACCAGCGTATCGACGGCCCCCTTGGTCGATGCGTACGCGGACAAGTTGCCAACCGCAGACCGCGCGGCGAGCGACGATACAAACACGACGCTGCTGCCCTCGCCCAGAATTGGCAACAGCTGTTGCACGAGAAAGTACGGCGCACGCACGTTCACGGCATATAGGCGGTCGAAGTCCTCGACGGTCAGCTCGTCGATCGTTGCCGACTTCGATGTGCCCGCGTTGGCGACGAGGACGTCCAGGCGATCCCCGACGATGCGGTGCACTTCCTTCGCGAGTTTGTGCGGGCCATCGGCTGCGGCAAGATCTGCGCCGACGCTGTCCGCACGGCCGCCGTTTTTCAGGATCTCGGCCACGACATTTTCAGCCTCGGTCTTTCCGCTGGAGTAATGCACGATGACTTGCGCACCCGACCTGGCCAGTGCCAAGGCACTGGCGCGGCCGATGCCGCGCGAAGCGCCGGTAACCAGCGCGGTCTTGCCACTGAGAGCAATCATGATGATGTTCCTTGAGGTATGGAGAGAGCTGCCAAGCGCATTGCCCGGCTGCGGGTTCATGCAGCCAGATCGTCGATGGCATCGACGCGATCGGCGTAGAAGGCAAGGTGATCCTTGATCCCGGCCACCGCGGCATACGGAGCTTCGTATGTCCATACGGCATGAACCGAACACGCATCGCCCGCCGGGATGCTGAAATAGGCGCAGTCGCCCTTGTAGGGGCAGTACGTCGCGTGGTCGGTTCGCTCAAGCAGCGACATGTCCACATCCTTGCGCGGGATGTATTGAACCGCCGGATAGTTCGCCTCGCGCAATGTCAGCGCATCGCGCGTGTCGGCGATGGTGTGACCGGCCACCGAAATAACGACACGACGAGGATTCGGCTCGATCGTGATCGGATGCTCCGGGCTCGGAACCTTGATGGATCTACTGGATGACATGTCGCACCTCGAAGTTGTGTGATCCGGAATGCCAGCCTGAAGGACATGCTGCCGCCCTCGTGAGGCAGCGCAAGCGCGGTCAAGCCGCTCCCGTGGATGCGAATCTTCCGCGCTTGTCGCCATCAGGGATAAGACTTTGTAAGCTGGTGCACATACCTGAAAAGCATGGAACCACCGTGGAGCTACGCCATCTCCGCTACTTCATCGCCGTGGTCGAGGAAGGAAGCCTTACGGTGGCCGCAGAGCAGCGCCTGCATACGTCGCAGCCTTCGCTCAGTCGCCAGATCAGGGATCTGGAAGAGCAAGTGGGCGCCACGCTACTCAACCGCAGCGCGCGCGGCATCGCACTCACCGCCGCGGGTGAGGCATTCCTCGAACATGCCCGACTAGCGCTTGCCCAGGTTGATGCGGCCGTCGAGGCCGCCCGACGCGCGGCACAGCCGGCCAAACGGAAATTCGCGATGGGCTTTCTGACCGGTCAGGAAATGGACTGGCTGCCTGAAGCGATGCACGTTCTGAAGGGCGAACTGCGCCATATCGACGTCACCGTATCCAGCCAGTACTCGCCGGAGCTGGCTGACGGACTGCTGCGCGGCCGGCTGGATGTCGCCTTCCTGCGGCCCGAAACAGGGCATGGCGGCCTGGAATACAAGCTGGTGACCCGCGAACCTTTGGTCGTGATTCTTTCGAGCGACCATGCGCTCGCATCCCAAGAGTCCATCGACCCGGCCGAGCTGGTCGGCGAGACCTTCATCAGTGTGTCGAATACGGCGCCTTCTCTGCGCGCGGTGATCGACACGTATCTGCAGGAATGCAAGCTGCAGATCACGCCCACGCATGCGGTGGACAACCTGGCCATGGCCATGTCCTTGGTGTCGTCGACGCGCGGCGTGGCACTGCTTCCGGCGTATGCACGGAATTTTCTGCCGTGGTCGGTAACCAGCCGCCCGTTGAAAGGGACTGCCCCCACCATCGACCTGGTCATCGGCTACAACCAGACCAACCACTCACCGGTGTTGAAGATGTTTCTTGCGCAGGTCGACACCTTGATCGAACGGGTGGCGCAGAAAGCACCGCTGCCCTAGCGCCACACCGTCTCGACCGACACGCCCCGCAAGTCGATGCGCCCCCGGCAACAGCGATTCAGCGCACGCCGTGCATCAGCCGGTTGATCAGCGGCGCGATCAGCAGCAGCAACGCGCCGGCCCCGGCCAGCAGCCAGAAGCTGAAAGTGAAGCCGCTCAGCGCGGATGCCGCGGTCATGCCGCTGTCGCCGCTGATGTATCCGGCGAGCAGGCCGGACAGTTGCCCACCCACCGCCAGCGACAGAAACCAGCCGCCCATCGCCAGGCCGACCAGCCGCGGCGGCGCCAGCTTGGTCACCATGGAAAGACCGATCGGCGAAAGACACAATTCGCCCACCGTCTGCAGCACGTAACAGACGGCCAGCGGCCAGAATGGAATCAACCCGTGGCCATCGAGCAGGTGCGCCAGCGCATACACCAGCACCGCGAAACCCAGCCCGTTGAACAGCAGGCCCAGGCCGAACTTGCGCGGGATGGAAGGCTCGTTGCGTCGCGCCGCGAGAAACGACCACACCACGGTGACCAGTGGCGCCAGCACGATGATCGCCAACGGACTCACCGACTGGAACCAGCCGGTCGGGAACACCCAGCCACTGAACATCTTGCGGTCGACCAGGTTCTCCGCGAGGAAATTGAACGATGTGCCCAACTGGAAGTAGAACATCCAGAACAGCACGTTGAACGCAAAGATGATCAGCATCGCCACCACGCGGTCGACCTGCACGCGACCCTGCCGCACCGCCTCGACCAGCAACACCGCGGCCACGCCGACGAACAGCAGGCCGAGCACCCATGACAATCCGGTGCTGACGAACGCCAGCAGAAGATAGACCAGCGGCACGGCGATCACGATGCCGAGCACCACCCAGGCCACCCGCGAAAGACCCTCGGCCTCCGGCGCCGGCCGCCCGACGCCGCGCAGGCCGCGGCGCCCAAACCAGAACCAGAACAGGCTGAACAGCATGCCGACGCCGGCCGCGGCGAACACGACCCGGTAGTTCTGCTGCAGCGGCGTGTCGGTGAAATAGCCGGCCATCCAGCCGGTGAGCAGCGGCGCCAGCAGTGCGCCGCCATTGATGCCCATGTAGAACAGCGTGAAGCCGCGGTCGCGTCGTGGATCGTCGCGTCCGTAAAGCTGGCCCACCATGGACGAGATGTTCGGCTTGAACAGGCCGTTGCCGACAACCACCATCGCCAGGCCGATCAGAAACACATCGCGGCTTGGAAGCATGACGACGAACAACCCGAGCGCCATCACCAGCGCGCCGAGCAGGATCGAGCGCTGGTAGCCGATCACCCGATCCGCCACATAGCCGCCGAAGATGCTGGAGGCGTAGATCAATGCGGTGTACGAACTGAAAACCGTCGCCGCCCAGGCCTGCCCCGACGCGTTGCCGTTGAAGAAATGCGCAACGACATACAGCGCCAGCGCCCAGCTCACGCTGTAGAACGCGAAGCGCTCCCAGAACTCCGTCATGAACAGCATCCACAGCGGCCGTGGATGACCAAGCAACTGTGGATAGTCCGGCGATGGATTCGTGCGGGTGTCGACGACGTCGCTCATGGGATCCCCTAATCGTTTCAGGTCACGCACCGGTTTCGGACCGGCACAATCGCTTTCAAAGATGCCGCTGCCGCGCGCCGGCTACCGGCGCACGTATCGGCATGCCGGATCAGCTGCCCAATTCGGTGCGCACGTCCAGCAGCTCGGGAAAAAACTCCAGTTCCAACGCCTTCTTCAGGAAGCTCACGCCGGACGATCCACCGGTGCCGCGACGATGGCCGATGATCCGCTCCACCGTTTTCATGTGGCGGAAACGCCAGAGCTGGAAACTTTCCTCCACGTCAACCAGTTGTTCGCACATGTGATATTCCTGCCAGAACTCCGCACGGTCCTCGTAGATGCGCTTGAACGTGGGCAGCAGCGCGGCGTTGCGGCGGTATGGCTGGGTCCAGTCGCGCTGCAGCAGTTCGGCCGGCACCGCGTGACCGCGTCGTGCCAGATAGCGCAGGAATTCGTCGTACAGGCCCGGCGCCTCGAACACATCGCGCAACTCCTGCTGCGCTACCGGGTCGTGCGCGAACACTTTCAGCATTTGCCCGTTCTTGTTGCCGAGCAGGAATTCGATCGACCGGTACTGCAGCGACTGGAAGCCCGACGACGGACCCAGCACGCCACGGAACTCCAGGTACTCCGACGGCGTCAGAGTCTCCAGCACGGCCCACTGCTCGAACAGTTGGCGCTGCACCTGTTTGACCCGCGCAAGAATCTTCAGGCAGGCATTGATGTCGTCACGTTGCAGATGCACCACCGCTGCCTTGAGCTCATGGATCAGCAACTTCATCCACAACTCGGAGACATGATGCTGCACGATGAACAGCATCTCGTCGTGGTGCGGCGGCTGGCTCAGTGGGTGCTGGGCCGAGAGCAGCGTGTCCAGGTGCAGGTAGCCGCCGTAGGTCATCTGCCCGTCCAGATCGGTCTGGATGCCGGCTTCGATGTCGCGCTGGTTGTCGCTCATGGCATTCCGCAGGACTCAAAAGGGACACATGGTAGCGGTTGCCGCCCGAAGGGTCTTCGGAACTCTTCCGGGGCAGGCGCCGCGAATGCTCGGCATCGCCGGCAAAGCCTTGCGGCAGCCCAAAACCACGCTTCCCGTACGCCGACGCATGCTGCACTGTACCTTGCAGCGCAACATGCCCGCCTGTTATCAAGCGCGGTCTTGTTCGGTCGTTTGCGTGGCTCCGGATCGCCTGGAGCACGCCATCTTCCTGGTTTCTTTTCCTCATTCCCTCAACCCGGAGCGAGTCGTGACCATCGCCGCCAAGTTTGAAATCGAATACCTGCAATACCTCGATGCCGAGGGCAAGCAGGTGCGTGACGACCTGCCTGAGTTCGCCAAGGATCTCGACCACATGGTCGAGCTGTACAAGCTGATGCTCTCGACCCGCGTGTTCGACGCCAAGTCGATCGCCCTGCAGCGCACCGGCAAGCTCGGCACGTATGCCAGCTGCCTGGGCCACGAAGCCGCGCACGTCGGCATCGGCAGCGCGATGAAACCCGAAGACGTCTACGCGCCGAGCTATCGCGAATACGGCGCGCAGCTTTATCGTGGCGTGCAACCGCGCGAGGTCTACATGTACTGGGGCGGCGACGAACGCGGCAACGATTACCAGAAGGAACCGGCACGCCACGACTTCGCCTGGTCGGTGCCGATCGCGACGCAGTGCCTGCACGCGGCAGGTTCCGCGCTGGCGTTCAAGATCCGCGGCGAAAAGCGCGTGGCGGTGTGCACGATCGGCGACGGCGGCTCGTCCAAGGGCGACTTCTACGGCGCCATCAACATCGCCGGCGCGCAGAACCTGCCGCTGGTGGCGGTGATCGTCAACAACCAGTGGGCGATCTCGGTGCCGCGCAAGATCCAGACCGGCGCGCCGACGCTGGCGCAGAAGGGCATCGCCGCCGGCCTGTTCTCGATCCAGGTGGACGGCAACGACATCATCGCCGTGCGCAAGGCGATGGAGGATGCGCTCGATCGCGCGCGCACCGGCAAGGGCGGCAGCGTGCTGGAGCTGGTGACTTATCGCCTGGGCGACCACACCACCGCTGACGACGCTCGCCGCTACCGCGGCGAGCAGGAGGTGAAGGACGGCTGGGAAAAGGAACCGATGAAGCGCCTGCGCAACTGGCTGGTGGCGAAGAAAGTGTGGGACGACGCGAAGGAAGAAGCCTGGAAGGCCGAATGCGACGAGTGGATGGACAACGAAGTGAATGCGTACCTGGAGACCAAGACGCAGCCGGTCACGGCGATGTTCGACTACATCTTCGCCGAAGTCCCCGCCGATCTCGCCAAGCAGCGCGATTACGTCCTCTCGCTCGAAACCAAGGGCCACTGAAGTCATGGCACAAATCACTCTCATCGAAGCCGTCACCCAGGCGCTCGCCTACGAAATGGCGCACGACGACAGCGTCGTGGTGCTGGGCGAAGACGTCGGCGTCAACGGCGGCGTGTTCCGCGCCACCCAGGGCCTGCAGGAGAAATTCGGCGAACTGCGCGTGCTCGATACGCCGCTGGACGAAACCACGATTGCCGGCGTGACGGTGGGTCTCGCCGTGCAGGGCATGAAGCCGGTCGCCGAGGCGCAGTTCGAGGGCTTCATCTACCCGATGATGGAACAGATCGCCTGCCACGCCGCACGCATGCGCAACCGCACGCGCGGTCGCCTCACCGTACCCGCGGTGTTCCGCGCGCCGTGGGGCGGCGGCATCCGCGCGCCGGAGCATCACTCCGAAGCGAACGAGCACCTGTTCACCAACATCCCCGGCCTGCGCGTGGTGATGCCATCGTCGCCCGCGCGCGCCTACGGCCTGCTGCTCGCCGCGATCCGCGATCCGGATCCGGTGATGTTCTTCGAACCCAAGCGCATCTACCGCCAGTACAAGGAAGAGGTGCCGGACGACGGCGAGGCGCTGCCGCTGGATGTGTGCTTCGTGCTGCGCGACGGCACCGATGTCACTCTGGTGACTTGGGGCGCGCAGGTGAAGGAAGCGCTGGAGGCCGCCGACGAACTCGCCGAACAGGGCATCAGCGCGGAAGTGATCGATGTCGCCACACTGACTCCACTGGACTTCGACACCATCGCCGAATCGGTACAGAAGACCGGCCGCTGCGTGATCGTGCACGAAGCGCCCAAGACCGCAGGCTTCGGCGCGGAAATCGCCGCGCGGCTGGCCGAGGAATGCATGTACGACCTGCTCGCGCCGGTCGAACGCGTCACTGGCTACGACACGCACATCCCGCTGTTCCGCCTGGAAATGAAATACATGCCTAGCGTGGAGCGCGTCGTCGACGCGGCGAAGCGCACCCTCGCAGCAAGCTGACGCCCTTTGCTCCTCCCCTGCTTGCAGGGGGAGGCTGGGAGGGGGTAAAGCTCTCGCCTGTGGCAGCAAGAGCACCCCATCCCAACCTTCCCCTGCAGGCAGGGGAAGGGGCCCGAATCAAACCACTCTGGAAATCCGCTCATGGCTGATATCAAGACGTTCTACCTGCCCGACCTCGGCGAAGGCCTGCCCGACGCGACCATCGTCGAGTGGCACGTGAAAGTGGGCGACAGCATCAAGCTCGACGCGCCGCTGTGCTCGATGGAAACCGCCAAGGCGGTCGTGGACGTGCCCTCGCCGTACACCGGCAAGGTCACCAAGCTGCACGGCGCCGCCGGCGACATCATCGAGACCGGCGCCGCACTGGCCGATTTCGAGCCGGATCCCAACGCCAAGCAGCGCGCCGAAGCCGAATCCACCGGCCATCACCACGGCCCGAAGAAAGCTTCTGATAAAAGCAGCGTGGGCAGCCCGGCCGCAGACGACAGCCACAAGGTGGTCGCTTCGGACGAAGGCGGCGAAGTCGATGAAACCACACCCGCCCGCGAAGACGAGGGCACCGTGGTCGGCGCAATGGTCAGCGGCAGCCACGTGCACGTCGAACAGGCCGCTAGCGTCGGCGGCGTGAAAGCCGTGCCCGCGGTGCGTGCGCTGGCGAAGAAGCTCAAGGTCGATCTCACCCGCGTGCAGCCGAGCGGCGCCGATGGCGTGGTGACGATGAAGGATGTGAAGGACGCCGCCGCCAATGGCTCGGCCGCGCTCGGCGCGGCGGCGCCGCGCTCGGTGCCGGCGTCGGCCAGGCGCCATCTCGCACCCGAGCTGCCGCCGCCGGGTCACGCTCCACAAGAGCAGGCGCGCACCGCGACGTCGCTCGCCGGCAAGGCCGTACGCACCGCGCCACCGTCGGTGCAGGCCAGCGGCCAGCCGGAGCAATTGAAGGGCGTGCGTCGCAACATGGCCCGCGTGATGGCCGACGCCCATGCGCAAGTGGTGCCGACCACGCTGGTCGACGACGCCGACCTGCACGCCTGGATCGGCAAGCAGGACATCACCGCGCGGCTGATCCGCGCGATCGTGTTCGCCTGCAAGACAGTGCCGGGATTGAACGCCTGGTTCGACGGCAAGAACCTCACCCGCACGCTGCACCCGCACGTGGACATCGGCATCGCGGTGGATACCGACGACGGCCTGTTCGTGCCCGCGCTGCGCAACGCCGACGTGCTCGACGGTGCCGGCATCCGCGCCGCGATCAAGCGCCTGCGCACCCAAGTGGAGGACCGCTCGATCCCCGCATCCGAGCTCTCCGGCTACACCATCAGCCTGTCCAACTTCGGCATGTTCGCCGGCCGTTACGCTACGCCGGTGGTGGTTCCGCCGACCGTCGCCATCGTCGGCGCGGGCAAGCTCAGCCACGACGTGGTCGCGGTGATCGGCGGCATCGAAGTGCATCGGCGCATGCCGCTGTCGCTGACCTTCGACCATCGCGCCGCCACTGGCGGCGAAGCCGCGCGCTTCCTCAAGGCGATGCTGGACGATCTGGCATTGCCAAACTGATCCGGCGATTAAAGCAATGAAACACAGGGCGCCTTCGGGCGCCCTGTCCGTTTGTGCCGTGGTTCATTAATCGCGCACGTCGAGCAATGCGAAACAGCTGGCTGTCGTGGTCGTTCCCGTCCTGCTACGCAACCGCATCGAGCAGCGCTTTGTCGCTATGTACTTCGTGACGTTCCGGATAGCGCATGGCCAGATGCTCGCCAAGGCGTCTCCTACAGGATCAGCCAGCGCGCCTGGTCCTGCAGGGCACCGGACAGACCTGGGAATACGTGAACGGAATCGCGGCTGCACTCTCGGTATCACACCGGGTCGGCCAGATGGCAGTGTGCTTATGCTGTTTCCATCTGATACGCGCAAGTGACCCGCACAGTCCCTTCCAGCGCCGTTTCGCATGGAACACCAAGCCCGCAGGACAACTATTAGTAGTTGGCGGTGAAGAAGCCGACTGTGCTGTTCATCGCCTCACGCCAGCGCTGCCCCAAAGCCGGGGTATATTCGGGATCGTGCTCGGCAACTGCCTTCAGCAAGCTTTCAACCCAGTACGAATAAAGTGCCGTCGGCACCGGCGCATGACCCTTGCGGCTATGCACCTGCGCCATCTCCGCCATCGTCCGTTTGGCCAATGCACTGCCGCCGGCATGCGCGATCGCCGCGCTTATACCGCGCCGTAGCGCCATGTATTGCTTGCTGAAGTCCGTATGCGCGAACAGCGCCGGCACATCCGGATGGCTGTCCATGAAGAGCTCGTAGAACCGAGCGATGAATTGACCGTTACGCAGGCAACGTCCATAGCTGGTCTGCAGATCGTCGTAGGTATCACTCATGGAATCGCATCCGTAGTCCGGCGAAAACCGCCCCCATAACCGTCAAAAGATAGCACTCCGTGCAGCAGCTTCTTTGGGGACATAAGGTCGCAGCTGGTGGAAGACGGACCTCCGATCGCGGCGCCTCACGATGCGTCGTCGCATGCGCCGATGGCAGGCCGTCCAGCACCGTTTCGCTTTCGCTGGCAAAGGCCTGGAAGATTGGTAAACGACGACGCGCCATCCGGATCTTTAGACTCTGCCAGACAGACGCAAACCGGTGACGATGCGCATGATCGTATCGCGCAGCTGCTTCTTGCCGCCGGCAAAGATGAGGAAAAGACAAGGCACCCTCGGGCGCCCATCCGTTTCCGCCAGCGCTCAGTAGTCGCGCACGTCGAGCAATACGAAACAGCTGGCGCTGTAGTCGTTCCCATCCGGCCACGCAACCGCATCGAGCGCCAGCGTTCCCGCCGTCCACGGCTCGTTGTCCAGCAAGGCCTCGCAGCGCGCATCGTCGGGCGCGTGGCGGTGGGTCAACCGCAGCCAGTGAAGTTCGGGCGTGAGCACTTCACGCTTCAATGCGACCTCGATGGCATCCATCGCCTCCGCCGGCATCGACAATTCGCCATCGCCACGGATGGTGAACGGGCCGATGAACACGTCCCAGGTACGCACGCCGATGTCCCAGGCGGCGATGCGCATCCTGCGGTCGTCGGTGACGTACCAGCAGGCTGCCAGCAGCAGGTGGAACGCGTTGCGTTCGAATGCCTGCAGGGCATCGCGGCAACCGGCATCCGCATCGCCGAAGCCGACGAAGCTTTCCTCGATGCGCCGCTCCTCGTTCAACACCACATCGACATCCAGGCGGCCCGGATCACCGGCAACGCCTTCGTGCCAGATGGCGCGGATCGCTGGAAAGTCGTCGTCGGTGACCAGCCAGCCGTCTTCGTCCGGTTCCAGTTCGACGTCGTGCCGCTCGAACAATCGCAGCAGGTATTTCTGTAGCGCGACACTATCCATGAAGCTCCTCGTTTTTGGTGCCTTTCGACGTCGGCAGGTCGCGCCAGGTCAGGTACATGCGCAGGTCGAACTCGCGCTGGTGGTATTCCGGCAACATGTATTCGCACAGCTGGTAGAACGCCTTGTTGTGGTCGTGTTCCTTCAGGTGCGCCAGCTCGTGCACCACGATCATCTGCAGGAATTCCGGCGCGGCGGCCTTGAACACGGCGGCGACGCGAATCTCCTTCTTCGCCTTGAGCCGGCTGCCCTGCACGCGCGAAATGGCGGTGTGCAGGCCGAGCGCGTGGCGCACGACGTCAAGCTTGCTGTCGTAGAGCACCTTGTCGATGCCCGGCGCGTTCTTCAGATGCTGCTGCTTGATCTCCATCGTGTACGCGTAGAGCGCACGGTCGTTCTGCACGGCATGACGGTCGGGATAGCGCCTAGCCAGGTGCTCGCCGAGGCGATCCTGCACAATCAGCTCGCGCACCTTGTCCTGCAGAGCGGCCGGATAGGACTGGAGATAGCGAAGCGGAGTCATGCTGCATTCTCGCATTACATCGTTTTCACCGGCGGCGCGGCCGCCTGCCCTTCCTTTCCGTCACACAGGCAAGGCCCATGCATCACAGCCGGCTCAACCTCGATGCCGAAGTGAAGCGTCTGGAAAATCTGGGCGCACATTGCATCGATAGTTTGTGCTCGAACGCTGGTGGGTCATGGAAGCATCCAGCGGCCACCGCTTTTGCGTCGTGCGGCGACAGGGACGATCCATCGAGCCGCACGGCAACCGCTGGGAGTAGCGCGTCGCGATCAGGCGCCGCGGCGACGGCCCCAGAAGGCATGGCGCAGCAGCATCGCCAGCACCAGCACCGCGGCAAACGCACCGTACCCGTAAAGCGCCGGCAATACCTGCTGCCAGATACCGCCGCTGGCGCGACCGAACTGGCCGACCTGCGGCACCTGCGCCATGTCAAAACCGATCAGCGCGCATTGC
This sequence comes from Rhodanobacter sp., assembly GCA_036398675.1. Taxonomy (GTDB): domain Bacteria; phylum Pseudomonadota; class Gammaproteobacteria; order Xanthomonadales; family Rhodanobacteraceae; genus Rhodanobacter. Next base: position 149,723 of record DASWOQ010000034.1, read on the forward strand.
GCCGCGGCGATGGCCGCAAGCAGCAGGATCACGGCGTCGAACGTGCGGCGCCCTGCCGTGCGCGGCAGGCTTTTCGGATAGGCCCAGTAGGCCCAACAGAGAATCAACAACCACGGCGCCAGCAACAGGATGGCTAGGTAACGCATCGAATCACTCCGTCATTGCGCGCCGCTGCATGTCACTCCTGCGCGGCGAGTTGATCCAGCGCCAGGCGCAGTTGCGCCAGGGCATGGTCCCGTGACTGTTCGTCGCGATAATCAGGCGTGCTGGCAATGTGCTGACCGTCCAGTTCCAGCGTCATGCCGCTCGAATGAACCTGCAGCAACGCACCGGCCGAGCCCAACGACTTGAGGCGCTTCTGCACCGATCCCGCTGCCTTGGGATCGGCGAACGAGATCGACAGCAATAACTCCTCGCCTTCCGCGGAAAACAGGCGAAACCGGAAGTTACCATCGGCATCGCGGAAACTCGCCAGGCGCGGCATTTTGTCCTGCCTGGACGCCGCCGCAGGACGCGCGGCGATCGCCGGCGTCGTGGCCGAGCGCAAGCCCAGCGCATCGCGCAGTGCGGCGATCTTCGGCGTGGCGATCGCGCGCGCTTTCAAGGCGCCCTGCCGCAGGACGGCTTCGATGCCGGCCGGGTCGGCCATATGCGCCTCGTAGCGTTCGCGCATCGGCGCCACGTCGGTTTCGATGCGCTCATACAGCACCTGCTTGGCGTCGCCCCAGCCGAGTCCGTCCAGCAGCGCCCGCCGGAATGCCGCGGTTTCCGTTTCGCTGGCGAACGCGCGGAAGATGGTAAACAGCGACGATTGATCCGGATCCTTCGGCTCGCCCGGCAGGCGCGAATCGGTGACGATGCGCATGATCGCTTCGCGCAACTGTTTCTTGCCACCGGCAAACAGGGGAATGGTGTTGTCGTAGCTTTTGGACATCTTGCGACCGTCCAGGCCCGGCAGCGTCGCCACCTGCTCCTCGATCGCCGCCTCCGGCAGCACGAAAAAATCATGGCCGTGGATATGGTTGAAGCGCTGCGCCAGATCGCGCGCCATTTCGATGTGCTGGATCTGGTCGCGACCCACCGGCACCTTGTGCGCATCGAACGCAAGGATGTCGGCGGCCATCAGCACCGGGTACATGTAAAGGCCGGCGGTAATGCCGGCATCGGTGTCTTCGCCGGCCTCGGCGTTCTTGTCCACCGCCGCCTTGTACGCATGGGCGCGGTTGAGCATGCCCTTCGCAGCGATGCAGGTAAGGAACCAGGTCAGCTCCGGGATCTCCGGGATGTCCGACTGGCGATAGAACGTGACCCGCTGCGGATCGAGTCCCGCAGCCAGCCACGTCGCGGCAATCTCCAGCCGCGAGCGTTCGATCCGCGCCGCGTCGTCGCTCTTGATCAGCGCGTGGTAGTCGGCCATGAAGTAGAACGCATCCACGTCGGCGCGACGGCTGGCCTCGACCGCCGGCCGGATCGCGCCAAGATAGTTGCCCAGGTGGGGCGTGCCGGTGGTGGTGATGCCGGTGAGTACGCGGGTCTGCATGGTGTTCGCTTGTGCTGTCTTTGGATGAGCGTCGACGGATGGGCGTCAGCGGATGAGCGTGGATTTGCCGAACAGCGATTCGACCAAGTCCACCGCCAGCTTTGCGGTGGCGTTGCGCTTGTCGAACGCGGGATTCAATTCAACGATGTCGAGCGAACCCATGCGCCCGGTGTCGGCGATCATCTCCATGCACAGTTGCGCCTCGCGATAATTCGGCCCCCCGCGCACCGTGGTGCCGACGCCCGGCGCAATGCTGGGATCGAGGAAATCGACGTCGAAGCTCACGTGCAGATGGGTGTTTTCATCGATGCCCGACAGCGCGGCTTCCATCATGCGTTTCATGCCGACCTCGTCGATGTAACGCATGTCGAACACCTTGATGTTCGCCTGCCGCACCAGTTTCTTTTCGCCTTCGTCGACCGAGCGGATGCCGATGTAGCGAAAGACATCCGGCGAGGTTGCGGGTGCACGGCCACCGAGTTCAACGAGTTCCCTGGGACCGACGCCGCACAGACAAGCCACCGGCATGCCGTGGATGTTGCCCGTGGGCGTTGCCTGGGCGGTGTTGAAATCGGTATGCGCGTCCAGCCACAACACGCGCAGCTGTTTGCCCTGTTCGCGGCAATGGCGCGCCACCGCCGAAACCGAGCCGATCGCCAGGCAATGATCGCCACCGAGCATGATCGGCAGATGGCCGGCTCGCAGGTCGTCGTAGACGGCCGCATGGACAGCCGTATTCCAGGCTACGACCTGCTCCAAGTGGCGGTAGCCGTCCGTCGGCGGCTGCCATGGATTGACCGGACCATGCAGGTTGCCGCGATCGATCACCCGCAGCCCGCGCCGTTCGAGCCTGGTCGCCAGATTGGCCACGCGCAATGCCTCCGGCCCCATCGACGCACCGCGGTGCCCGGCACCGATGTCGGTCGGCGCGCCTATGAGTGAAACGGTTGGATTGGCCATGCGTGTTGCCTTACGGACTCCGATGAGGTTCGCAAGCGGACGGGAAGGCCGCATCGACGCTCATGACGGGGCTTTTCCACATATTGCGAAAAGCCTCGCCATGGACTGCGAATCCATTGAAGTTTACCGGAATGGCTCAGGCGTCGTTGAACGCAGGCAAGGCTGCCGCCCCTCTCGCGAACAGGATTTCCACAAGGTTCCAAAACGGCACGAATGTTTCACGACCCAACCCCCTCACGGCTCGCGAGTGGCACACGATAACGACTCGCCTTGTCGCGTGCGCTTTGCGCGCACAGCAACGTACAGGCGTGGTACTCGGCGAATCGCCCAAGCCTTGGCCGCACCTCGATTCCAACGAACACGGAACTTAATGGATCCGGCGCTTATGCCTTACGTATGACCGGCCTGGCGACTTCGCGCCAACTCGTCTTCGCGTCGCGAGCACGCGTCCCCACACCACGACACCAACTCGTCATTGCGAGTCATTGCCGCAGAAGGCTTCGCATCCCGAACGACTTTCCCCATCAGCATCCCTGCAAACACCGACATTCCCCGCCAGAAAGCGGAATGTGCAAAAAGCGTATGCATGTGGTCACCCTCGACTGCCCCGTACAGTTGATGCTAGCAAGGTTTCACGCGGCGCGCGTATGGAGATTTGAAAGTTATTGCGCTGAATTGGTTCGCAAAGCCGGAACGCTTTCGCGGAAATGCGCCGGTTTAGCATCGACGATCTTCCAGAATCCTCGTTCCAGGCACAGAGCCCACGACGTGGACAGGCCAAGCAGGCCCTCATCTTTCCCGGCGAGCCGAAGCGGCGATGCCAACGATCCGAGCCAGCCTCACATCAGATAGAGGCCAAGGCCAACCGTCACCTTTTTAGGCTTTGTACCTGGCGATATTGCACGCGCGGCTTCGTCAGTAAGCAACATCGTCGATCCCAAAGCGCCTGAGGGAATCGGGCAGCACGATTAGTGCCCGTTCCCCCAACTACGCCCCCACTAGCGGGCATATTGCAATGGACCTTATCGGACACTATCGGGCACAAAAAAGGCCAGAACCTTTGCTGTTACTAGGTTTACTGGCCTGTTTTGGATGTTGCTGGAATACTAGATGGTGCGGCACCCAGATTCGAACTGGGGACCTACTGATTACAAATCCTTTAAATGACGTTCTGGCGATTGAGCCCCCAACCGGCCTCAGGGGGGCGAAAGCCTGTGTTTGACTCATGTAACGCCTTTTCGCCTCATCCAACAAGGTGGGAAAAGATGGCAAAAGGCTGGTCACGAGGGAGCCATGGCGGAGCCATCGGATGCTAATCTTTTGCCTCTCAACGAGGCCACCGCGATGCCCAAAACCGGACTCCCAGCCAAGCGCGAACCGATCAAGGTCACGCTTACGGCTGCGCTGATTGATAGCCTGAATTTCGATCATTGGCCCGTCTCGCCGGTCCAGTTCGACGGCAAGAAACTGGTGACCGAACCGACCCCACCACACGTCAAAGATTGGACGGTGCGCGACCTGACCACCCGTGGTCTCGGGGTCCGGGTCACGGCAGGCGCCAAGTCGTTTTTCGTCCAGCGCAAGCAGCGGGGCAGCACGTCCACCCGGTGGGTGCTCCATGACCAGCACAGCCTCCAAGCCGCGCGCGCGCAGGCGGCGGACTGGTATGTGCGCATGGGCAAGGTGGAAGACCCCCGGAATCTTCTGAAGGACAAGGCGCAGGCGCTGGCCGACCTTCGGCTGGCCAAGAAGATGACGTTTGAGCGCGCCTACGAAGAATTCATTGGTGATGGGTATGTGCGCGTCGACAACCTCACCTTGCGCCCGGCCACCCTCACCGATCGCAAGCAGGTGCTTCGGTGGATGCGCAAGATGGATCTGTGGACCACTCCCTTGGTCGACGTGGACGTGGCGCTGGTCGACAAGACCTTTGCGCCATTGTTCGCGCAGGCCGAAAAGGCGCGCCGGGCCCACCGTGAAACGGGTGGACCGAAAAAACGTGGCGGCGGGGCTGGCTCCGATGTGGCTGCCGTCCATAAGTGTCTGGCCAACTGCAACACCGCGTGGAACGAAGCGACCACGCAAAAGGCCGCGGCCAATCCGTTTTCCGCGTGGCGCGTGGCTCAAAGAAAGAGCCGAAAACTTCCGGCAGTGGGGCGCCGAACGACCATGTTGGCCACCACCAGCGATCAGGGCGTGGCGTGGCTGAAAGGCCTGGTGGAACTCTGCCAGTTGAAGGATCCGGCACTGGCGATGGTGGCCGATTACGTGCTGTTGAGCGTCCTGTGGGGCGGGCGGAAAACGGAAGGGTCATTGATCCGCTGGCGCGATGTGGGCTTTGGCGACCGGGAAGTGTGCTTTTCGGCGAAAAACACCAAAGGCAATAAAAACCACTACATCCCGCTGACGCCATGGTCCCTCGACATCCTCCGCGACCGCCGCGCAAAGAACCTTCAGGCGGGCTGGGCGGTGGAAGATGCCAATTTGGTCTTCCCATATCCTCATTCAGCCTCTGGACGCATCGAGGATTACCGCCCGATCACCCGCTTGCTGTTTGAGCGAACCGGGTTGTGGATCGGTTTGCATGATTTGCGCCGCACCCTCGCCGGATCGGTGTTCGGATCGGTCAAGGATCTGGGCACCGTCGCGATCGCCTTGGGCCATGCCACGGGCCAAGACGTGACGATGGGCTATCTCCAGCGCCAAGTCGCGCTGGCGGCGCTGCGCGAACTCTACGTGATCCGAGAAAAGACCCTGCGAAAGGTGGTGGACCTGGATGCGCCAGCGCCGGAGGATCAGGCTTTATCCGACGCCCAGCGCACGATGGTCGATCTCATGCGCGGGATGATCAAGCAGGTGGGATTGGATGCGTTGTCGCCCGAGAAACTGGTGCAACTGTTGGCGGCTTAGCCCATTGCCCCGTCGAAAACCGGTTGATGGCGACGAGCGCCGCCATCAAGGTGGCTTATCCTTTCACTGACTGGGAAGACGCCGGATTTCCACGCGATAGCGCTGCTTGGCTGCCGTGGCGGCATAAACGATTGGTCGAACCCCATACCTTCGTTCCCGTTCGTCCATCAGTGCCAGCACATACGCCTTGTCCGCCTCTGAGATTCGCATGCCCAGAATGATGGCCCCCATGTCCTGTGGCGCGAAAGTTCGATGGGTATTCGGTTCATCCAGTGCGACGATGCACCATTCTTCTTCGTAGGCCCAGTCGCTGGATTTGCGCATGATGGGTAAGACCTGTCGGTTCTCAGCCGGCTCCAGCATGTCGCTCAAAATGGGGTAGGTATCGCTGTATTCGACCGGATGAGCGATCAAGGCCGCCAGATCCATCACCGGCCGAAGTTGGACGCATATCCCGGTGTGGTCATGCGCATAGTGTGCCCACAACAATGGACTGGTGGCATTGGTGCCAAGCGCGCAAACGCCAACCGTTTCAAGCAGTCGTAGATTGCCTTGCCTTGCGCGCGCTTCGATCCTCGTGGGATCGGCGACATCTGCACTGTCCACCTTAAGTTTCGCGTCTTGGCTGCCGAAGCCAAGTTCGCGGTATTTCCGCTCCAACGCTCGGCGCAACTCGGGGCCACGGTAGGGAACAACGTAATCGGCGCGGCCTTCGAAGGGATCGTTGAACGCCGACACCGTCCCCAGCCACAACCGGTTGTTCAAAACGAAATCTTCCAGGCGAGTTCGTCCCACCAAATTATCCGCGGCAGGGATCGCCCGATATTTGTAGAGGCTCCTGGGCATGCCCATTTTCTTAAGCAGCATGCGTTGCTGAAATGGACGTTGGCGTTCCCACAGCGCCAACGTCTGCGCCAGGCCTTGACTGGACTGTTGATACAAGAGTGCCGTGCGCGAAGGTCCCCGCTTCATGGGTCAACCATAATTCAAGGCGACGTCAGATGCGCCTTGCGCACGACATGCCCAGAAGCATCGAGTTCCACCGACCACGCTTCGCCGGCCACGCTGATGCTGTTCGGATACCACAAGCGTTGAGCACACGGCGCGATGCAGGCTGCGACTCCATATTTGATGAGCCGCGGCCCACTGCTCGGCTCTCGATCTGCCGGCGCGCCCAGGGTGCCGATGACTTGCTGCTCGGTGTCACCAAGTCGCACGCGTTCAAACGCTTTGGCCTTCTGACCGGAAATCACGCTGCACGACGTGACGTAAATTACTGGGATCAACACGACGACAGCGGCGATGATCAGTGGAACGTTGCGCGTCGGTCGCTTAGTCAATGGCAACGGAAGAGAGCATCGCCCACCGTTTTAACCAGGCTGTCGTTCTTATGATGACCATCGGACCACAACTGCACAAATATCCGATCTTGAATGGGGCCAATAGGCGTGGCCAGTGCCCCCTTGTTGAAGGCATAGAGTCGCTCCGTTCCATAGCCAATGGGGCGGCCTGTGGATCCAAGCCCCAATGGGCCGGCCGATTCAGCAATGAACGATATGTCGTCCGACAAGGGCGGCAGGATGTAACCGTTTTTGCCACGCTTGATCTTCATGGCAGATGGCAAGTTCGGATTGCTACTGATCATGAAGGCGATGACCCCTCCGCGGCCCGCAATCTGGCCTTCGACTGCATCAATGCCTTGTTTCGGGTCGGCCGTTAACCCGACAACGCCGCGGATGCAAACTTGAAGTACTTTGCTGAGAACGACCGTGTCCTGAGCGAATGCGGTCGAGCCGGTCAGCGCCACCAGGCTGCCAATCAGTGCCCACGAAATACGCTTAATGGTTGAGCATGACATTGGTAGGGCTCGCCAAGATTTGATCAATCATGTAGGAGGTTACTTCTGGGGTGGTGCCGTATTGGTTCATGAGGCTGGGCGGACCATTCATTTCATCCAGCCCCATGAGGTGCCCGCCTTCGTGTGCGTAGTCCAAACAATTCGAGCGCGACGACTGGGCATACCAATAGCCATATCGATTGTCCTTGGTGTAAGACAAACCTCCGGTTTGCGCGGCCGTATCCATGCCATTTCCTGGAAGCACTGTGACATAGTTCGTGTCAAAAACTTTCAAGTTTGAGCCATCGATCACGTTAGTCGTCACGTTGTATTGGCCGAAATGTCCGGTCCAATTTGAACTGATCGCCATCGCCATGCTGTTGTAGTTGTCCGCATTACCCCCAGTGAACGCGATGGGCACGTTGATGGTGATGTTGTTTCCGTTGCGAGTGATATAGGCCAGCAAACCGGTGGGATCGACATAGCTCAACGGATTCCCATGCACATAGGCGTAGGTGTTGACGCCCCCTTTAAGCCCGATGGGATCGGATTGGAGATAACGCGCCTGCGCGGTGCTGCAAAGTGTCAGGGCGGCTAGAACAGTGAGGAAATGCGTTTTCATTGTGCGGCTCCTTGTGCTTTGACATGCTGGATCCACTGCAAATAGGCGGCTTTGTGTTCGGGGGTTTCTGGTGTCCAGCCCAGCGCTTCGGCGCGAGCGAACATGGCTTGGTTGCTGCGTTCCAAATTCACGTAATCGCGACGCTTGGAGACCGGGATGAGTTCAGGGGAACCATAGCGTTTGTAACGCTGGTCGGACAGTTGCGAATATGCATCGCCCCGATAGATCAAGGCGGGGATGTTGTTGGGGTTGGCTTTCAACAACAGGCCCGTCAAGGCCAACAACTGCTCCGCCTGGTGGGTTTCGTAGTCGTGCTCCACCAGCATTTCCATGATCACTTGCGCGGACTGCTGGCGCGTGAGGGTTTGGAGGTAGACGTGGTGAGCCATGGCGGTCGGCGATATGCCCATGCGCTCGCGATAGTGCTCATCGGTTTGACCACCATAACTGGTCAGTTCCAGGTTGGTCCAAGTCCCATCATCCTTCCGAAACTTGGCAAACACATGCATCGGAGCAGTCGATAGCGTGACCGGCAACCCGAGTTTCTGACCCAGGATGACGTAGAGAACGGGCATCGTGACGCAGTTGCCCAAACGCGTTGCGAGGAAGTTGGAAATCAACTTGTGACCCACCTGGCTGCCCAACGGGTCATCCAGGTCATATCGGAACGGTCGAAAGTCGTTCCATGGTCCGGCGTCGCGCATGGTGGAGATCAACACCATCCCTTTCACTTCGGGATCGGTGGCTTCCCCTTGGGGGAAGCGTGCCCGAGCGTTAGCAGCAAGCACATCGAGTTGGTGGAGCACCGCCATTTCGCTGACACCCGGATCAATCATCCGCTCCACCGCAATCTCTACTTGTGCCAAGTCAATGCGGTCGTCTGGCTGCGCCAAGATGTCCTTGATGGTGGCCAGCCCTGCCGGCGATGCGGCGCGATTCACCGGCGTGCCGATCTGGCTTGTTTCGCGGATCTCGCCTGCATGCGTCTGCTTGGCGGTGGGCAATGCCATGAGGGCATCATTGATGTCCTGCGTGCTTTGCGCATGCGCCCAACTCGACACGAGCGCGCATGCCGCCCAGAACATCATCCGTTGCGTTCGCATATCCCACTCCCTGTTCCCTGGCCCATCGTAAGGCCCTGCGGGCCTTCGGAACAACCGTGTCAGGGAAATCCGACAGAGGGGACTGTAAACAGACAGGCGACCTCGATCCGCTAGACAGGAGCGGCCTGTGCTATTTCGGCTTCTTCCCTGTTCCGGCGCCTTTGCCTTTCTTCGCAATCGGCCCGGGATTCAACTGGCTCTCGATCCGATCTGCCCATTGGCGTAAATCGACCCCGCATGCCCGGCACCAGTCCCACAGTTGCAGCCCATCTAACCTGACTGCCCCGCGTTCGGCCGAACTGACATAGGTCTGGGATCGCCCCAGCACCCCAGCAAAATCCGTCTGATTGAGGTCTGTGGACTCCCGCAGTGCTCTCAATGTATTGAGAAATACTTGGTTCTCTGGCCGATAGAGTGACTTGGGCGCCTGCCCTCCCACCTTCTTCGTCGCCATGGCCCGCTCCACGCTTGGTTGGTCGGGCTCCCACACTATAAGCCGGAACGCACTATGCAGGCCTCAATTAGTCGTTTAATCAAGGTTGCATTATTCTCGTTGCCACGACGCTATTCTCGGCTTGCCAGATCGGTGATGGATCGATCGGCATCCAACCGAAGACCACACGTCGAACAGGGGATCACGATGATCAAACCAAACCAGATCGCAACCTGGACATTGCTGCTCAGCCTATGCGTCATGCCCATCCTGCACGCACAAGACACCGGAGTTTCCGGTTTCTTCCATCGAGCAGGTGCGGCCTTGAAAAGTGGTGCAGGCCAAGTCTTGGGGCACCCGAACGCTGGTGGTGCGACCACGACGGGCCCGACTTTCCGCCCGATCAATCCGGCGGCTGACGGGCAGTTCACGGGGCTGTTCGACACGTGGCACTCCGGCGATTCCTGGCCCCGTGCATCGGTCTACTTCACCGCCTAGGGGCCGAACCTGCCCTGCTGGACGGCTCGGGTAACGATCTGGCATTCGGCCAATCGTCACCACGTTGAGACATTCCAAGTTTGCAACGCCCCTCTCTTCATTCGGGACGACATGGGCGGCTCCCTGCAACTCAGTGCCACGCATTCGGCCTCAAACGTCACGGTGCAAATGGACACGGCCACGAACGTCCCCGGGATCAGTCACGCAGAGACAGCCAGTGCCCGCAATGCCGGACCAAACCCTCCCCGCATGCTTTTCGCTCTCAACTTCGGCGCGCAAGGTCCGGCGTTGATGCCGCAATACCATGAAATTTTGCTGCGCCTTCTGTATGCAGCCGGATACGAGGACGCCACAACGAAAGGCATCAGCAACCTCGGCGGCAAGGTGTTGTGGATCGAGGGTTTCGATCCTGCTGGCCGCGCGAACTGAGGGCCCAACGATGAACAACAAACTTCGCGTAGGGATCGCCATTGTCGGCGCGCTGATCATCAAGGTGATGTTTCTGGGTTATCAACGGCCGCTGGCCACGTTCGTTACTTGGGCCATCTTGTCCGTTCTCGTGTGGGCCATCCTGGGCGCATTCACTCGCACCAGCGGGAAGCATGGATCCATGCCTGCGGACTTCCAGGCCGCGTTCACGGCAAAAAACATCGCACTCGATACGGCCAATGATCGGGTGTGGCTGAGACCGGATCGCGGTTCGCCGCTTGTGCTGGAGGGTTCAAAAATTAGCGCCTGGACGCACGAGTGGGTGGTGATCACTGCTGGTGTTGGGATGGGGCAAAAGCGCAACAACCGCATTGTTTTCACCGTCAAGGATCTGGCCCGACCAACGCTCAGTGTGAAGTTCTCTTCATACCGCCTGGCCGAGGAATGGCAAGCCAGACTCACCGCTTGGAAAAACGCATGAACAACAAAACGAAAACCCTTTCGCTGCTCCTTGGCGCCAGCGTCGCCATACTGCTTGCCGGCTGCTCAGGCGCACCGTCGAACGAGGACATCAAGCAAGCCATCGCCGAGAAATACAGCATGAGCGACGTGCCGAAGGATCTGAACTGCTCGCTGGTCAACATCGACAAGACAGGCTTGGGCAACAAGCGGTGGAACTACACGTGCGACGCGACGTATGACTACGGACGCCGAAAAATTCGCCTCGGTGCCTGGCATCAAGATGGCCGGCTCACTGTGTTCATCAACAACTAGGGACCAAGATTTCTGATTCGACAGGCCGCCGCCGGGCGGCCTTTTCTTTGGCTCAGAGAAGCGCGGGTTACATCAGCCCACGTGCGGCCATGCTCACCACCTCGCCAGCGCTGACGACCAGATGATCAAGGATCCTCACCCCCAAAAGTGTCAAGGAAGCGGAGAGTTCAGCCGTGATGGCGCGATCTGCCGCGCTGGGTTCTGCCACGCCTGATGGATGATTGTGGGCCAGAATGGCGGCGGCTGCATTGATGGTCAGGGCGGCCCGGGCCACTTCCCTGGGGTGAACGCTTGCGCCGTCGATGGTGCCGGTGAAGAGTTTTTGGCAGTCGAGGATTCGGTGGCGGTTGTCCAGCCAGAGGACGTGGAATTCCTCGTGCGGCAGTGCGCCGAGGCGTGTTCTCATGAAGTCGCTGGCATCGCGTGGGTTTCCGATGCTGCCTTGACGTTCAAGTTTTGCTCGCAAGATGCCTTCGGCGGCGGCCAGCACGTCTGTTTCGGTGGTCTTGCCGGTGAGCCGGTAATGGCCCTTGCTGTCTTTCATGATGCTCATGTGCCTTCTCCCGGACGCTGGGTTGCGCCGTGGGCCTTCCGCAAGCGAAACGGAAAAGACAGGCAGCACCCGGAGGCCGCCGCTGTGCGGCGAGCGACGGGCGGAAACGCAGTGGACGAGGGCACCCTTGCGCCTGGCGACGTGCAGCGACGCTGGCCCACATGAGGGGCAAGCCGGTGTCGGGGAGAGCGTTCATTGGGTTGGATGACCGCTGTTCATGCGATGGATCGGTATCGCGAGAAATGAAGCAGCCCTCGCGTTTTCGCCTTGCTGTGCAGGCTTGGACCTTTTGCGCGTTGAGTTGATCCTGATTCCGGGCGATGTGTCGCCGCGAGCCTCTGGTTCGGAGCCCACGGCATCCTGCTTTTGGATTCCTGTCGCCACGGCAACCTGATCACTGAGCCGATTCTCGAATGTGTGAACCAGCGCATCCGATACGCGCTTGACGGCGGTCATTCCTTGGCTAGAACCCGTGCTCCACAGCCATGGCGCAACGCCTTGGCTCAACCCAAGGAGCCTCATGCAAACATTCGACGCTGTCCGTCTCATCCTCACCACCACGTTGGGCGATCGTGAGATTGCTGCCGCAGTGAGCATGTCCAAAACCACGGTGGGCCGCTATCGGCGCCTCATCGAAGCCAAGGGTTTGCAATGGGATGAAGTGGATGGCATGGGGCCCGATGCCTTGCGTCATCGGCTCAATCGGCCAGCGAATGGCGGCAAACGCAAAACCTTGCCCGATCTGTCCGTGCTCCACGATCAGTTGCAAGCCAAAGGCATGACCTTGCAACTGTTGTGGGAAGACTACCGTCGCGACAATCCGCACGAAGCATTGTCCTATTCCCATCTCGCGGCCCAACTCCGCCACTTTCGTCACACGCTGCCGACCGTGATGCGCCAGGTCCATGTGCCGGGTGAACGGGTGTTCGTCGATTACTCCGGATTGCGCCCGCACTACATCGACCCGACCACGCAGGCGAAGGTGCCGGTGGAGTTGTTCGTGGGCGTGCTCGGCGCAAGTTCGCTGATGTTCGCCACCTGCACGCCCTCGCAACAAATCCCGGACTTCCTGCGCGCCCACGTGCAGATGTTCGAGTATTTCGGCGGGGTGCCGCAGGTGCTCGTGCCCGACAACCTGAAATCGGCCGTGACCACAGCCGGCCGCGCACCAAAAATTCAACGCTCCTACGCGGATCTGGCCCGGCACTATGGGTTGGCCGTGTTGCCCACGCGGCCAATCCGGCCGCGCGACAAAGCATCGGTGGAAGCCGGAGTGAAGTTTGCCCAGCAACGCATCCTCGCCCGCTTGCGGCATCAGCAGTTCTATTCCCTGGACGAATTGAACGCGACCATCGCACGCCTGTTGGACGAGGCAAACGGCCGGCCCATGGTCAAGGACGGACTGAGCCGCCGCCAGCGCTTCGATCAACTCGAACGCGTGGCCCTTCGACCCCTGCCATCGGTTCCCTATGTCTTCGCGGAATGGACGGTGGTGCCCACGGTGCCGAAGGACTATCACGTGTTCCTGGACGGACATGCCTATTCGGTGCCGCATGCGCTGATCGGCGAGCGCGTCGAAGTGCGCGCCACGGATGAGGTGATCGAAATTCGACACGAACGACGGATGGTCGCCAAGCATGTTCGAAGTCTTGTGGTTGGCGGTCACACCACGGCCCGAACGCATCAGCCCGAAGCCCATCGCGCGCAAGGCGAACGCACGCCGGAAGGCGCGATCGCCTGGGCGAAAGAAAGCGGCCCCCACCTGCTGCGGTTTGTTCGGCATCAGGTCGAGGGACCTCAGCCGTTCCGCGGACTGCCGGCCTGTGACCAACTGCGATCGCTGGCCCGGAAGCATGGCACCGCCGTGCTCGATCAGGCGGCGCAGGCCGCGCTCGATCTGCGTTCGCCGCGGATCACGACGCTCAAACGTCTGCTCGACAATCAGCAACCCACGCCCAAGAAACCCACCCCTCCGCGTTCATCCAATGCCCGCGGCGCTCGCTACCACGCCCAACTGGCCGAGGGGGCTCCATGTTGACCGATGCCGTGAACGCCCTGACCACTTTGAAACTTGGTCCCATGGCCGAACGGTTGAAGCAATGGACCGCCGACCCTGCCAGCGCCCATCGGTCGCACACCGATTGCGTGTTGGCGCTGGTGGAGGCACAAAACCAAGCCACCGCCACCAAGCGAGCGCGTGGTTTCCTGGCGAAAGCCGACCTCCCTCCTGCCATTGCGTTGGCCGATGTCCACGTCAGCGGTGCCCGCGGACTGCCGGGCGAACTGTTGGCCAATCTGGCCACATGTGACTGGATCCGGCTGGGCCACACTCTGGTGATCACGGGCGAATCGCAGGCCGGCAAAACCCATCTGGCCGCGGCACTGGCGCGTGAGGCGACGCTGGCCAAACTGTCGGTGGCCTACTGGCGCACGCCGGAGTTGCTGGCGGCCGCCTTGGTCGAACGCGCCCACGATCGTTGGCTGGCATTCGCCAAGCGGCTCGATCGGGTGAAACTCCTGGTGCTCGACGATTTCGCCACTGAGCGTTCGGACGTCGCACAGGGCCATCTGCTGCGCCACCTCATTGATCTGCGTCACCGCCACGGGAAAGCCACCATGGTGGTCTCACCCAACGCGGTCAGCGACTGGGACGACTACTTTGAGGACGCCACCGCGGCCGATGCGATCTTCGGCCGCCTCCTCGAACGGTCGCGCCCGATCGTGTTGAAACGATCACCACGCACCGGCCCGGCCAAACACACTGACACGCGAGCCCGTCGCTCTGCTGACTGAGGAAAACGAAGTGGCGTGAGCCTGCTCGGGCGGGCGCTTGTCACTGAATCCAGTCTGCCCCACCTGGCCATGGCGTCTGATCGACACTGGCCGCAGTTTCCCCGATCGCGAACGCGCGGCATCCCTTGTCCATCAACGCTGGCGAGGGTGGCCAGCGCACAATAATGGTGGCCAGACAGTTCCAGACTGCTGGCCATTCGCGATCATTTTCACCATATATAAGCGCCTGACGCCCGCTCCGGGAGCGCCGGCGCAAAACGGCTATTTGACGCGGTTTGTCTGGCAAGTGGCCAGCCTGTTTCAGACTCGGTGGCCAGATGGATCAGAATATCCACCTGGAAAATCTTCAACCAACTGGCCACGAGTCTGGAACTGTCTGGCCACCATTATTGAACAGGCTGGCCGCTGCCCCTCGGGCAGGAAGACTACGCCCCCGTCCGATCCAACTTCCAGATGAAGATCTCCAAGTAGGCGACAGTCAGAAGAACCATCGTCCCTATGAGTTCGCCGTATTCGGTTCTCGGGGAGATGACTCGAGGCGTCCCAATCATCAGCACAGCGTAGATCGCAGTGATCAACCAACCTTGCCAGGTCCTGGGACCAAACCCGAAACCGAACCGCTTGCGACCAAGCCAACCGTGACCTGATGCGCTCATGGATTTCACCTGATCCGTCGACCGTCTGTTCAGTCTATCAGTGAGGTGCCCCAGCCTAGGCTGCGCCCTGGGTGCCCACCGAAATGGAATCGCCTGGATGGTCTGTGTTTCCCCAAGGTTTCATGGGTTCAGGTGCAGGGAAAGTGCCCGGGTCTGGGCCGCCCGTCCATGCCGGGTAGACCTCATCCAGCGCCTCGATCAAACGATGGGCGCTCTCAAACCAGTTCGCCATCGTCATCGCCAAGGGAACCCAGACCAGCAGTGCACCCAACACGAAACCCAACGTTTGATGCGGCACCCCACGAACAAAATAGCCACCTCCGACCATCAACCCTACGTAAGGAAGAAACCCCACCAGGAACGCCATTTGGCTGTGGCGACGATAACTGAGCCGCGGGAATTTGAACCCGCGCCACCGCACCAGTCGGGACCCGTCGGCGCTCACTTTGACCATCCCAATGCAACGTCGAATGTCGCGGAGCAATGGCAATGGGCGGTGCCGCCCCGCAGCAAAACGAATGAAGCGGTCGTCAAGTTCCCGACCGAACGCATCGACGTAAGCCATCTGCAACGCGAGCGGTGAAGCCTGCCGCCATGAGCCGTCACTGATCATCTTGTAGAGCCGATCCGTGCGTTGGGATGACAGTTTCAGGTTCTCCGCTCGGACACCCGAATAAAGGTGCAACCACTTGAAGACGGCAAGCACCAAGGAAACACCAAAAGCCAGGTAGAGAAAAAAGGCGCCCAATGGCGCACTTTTGAAAAGTTCGAGATCCATGGAACTTCCTTTTCTGAGTGATGGGTTGCATCTGTGGGCACAGGAAAACACTGATCCGTCTCGCGGGATGAGACGGATCAGGGGAATTTTCTAAATTAGGGTGTCCCCACCATCCGCCGCCCAGCAGGCCGCAACCGCGCCGCTGCTTCCCCAGGCTCCGCCGCTTGGGCAACCTCGTCCAACGCCTGCCCCATGTCTGGCATGTGGGCCCTGAGCCATTCAAGTTCGACCCCACTGGTCACAGACAACAGCGGTTCGACCGAACCCTGATCGAGTGCAACCATCGTGCCCACGGCCGCCCGCAGTCTTTCCTGGGTCTCGGTCTGCTCACGTGTCAACACCACTTCGTCTTCCGTGAATTTGTCCAGATGGATCTGGTGACTTCGGATCGCGGCTTTCAAACTCTGCACTCGGCACTGGCATGCTTCGAACTGTTCAAGCAGGGTGACCCAGGCCCTTGGCTTCGCGGCCTCGCTGCCCCCGAGGGCGCGCGTGGCGAGGACTTGCCACCGATGGCCGGTTTCCCATTTTTCCAGTTTCTCTTTCGCCGTCGCACGCCGGGATCGCGCCTGGTCCAGTTCGTAGGTGACATCGAGTTTGGCCGCCATCCGCCGCCCCCGATCCTCTGCGTGACGCCGGAACCTTTCAGCCAGAGCCGTGAGCGCGGCCAACACGCGTTCCACAACGCCCACGATTTTCAACACACGAACGAACACCTGACGTTCTTCCAGAGTGTTGGGCGCCGGCGCCGCTGCGTGGAACTGAGCCACCAGTGAGCCGGCAGGCGCTGTCAGCGGTGGCTTTGGGAGCGGTGGCTGTTCGATCGGCGCAGCCGTAACCGGCGCGGGCTGGGGTGCTGCTGGTGGCGCCGACGCTTCGGCCGCCAGACGGGCTGCCCTGGCCGCCGGGTTCGTTCTTTCCCGGATGGCGTCTTCGATGGCTTGTTGCCATTGCGCATCGACGACAACGGCATGCGCCGCTTCATAGACTTTCGCTGGAACAAGGATGTCACCCCGCAAGGCATCCCCGCGTCTGGTGAAAAACCCTTTGCGCTCCATCGCTGTCACCGCAGCGCCAAGCGTCGGTTGCGGTGCAATCGGCACCTCTTGACGCACATAACTCCTGTGGTCGTAATCCGCTGGCAGATCATTCGCCGAAGTGAACCGATTGGCCAACAGAGCCCAGTGTTCGTTCAATCGCTCGACGAACGCCCCGCCCGTTTGCTTGCTGGACAAGATCATCAGTTTTTCGCCCAAGCCCCACGCGGACGAGCCGTCCTCCTGGGCGATCTCTTGGAGCCTACGTGTCGGGAAATACAGGTGTGCGTGGAAGCCCTGTTGGTGGTTCGGCTTGACGTTGCCCAGGGCGTCGATCTCCGCGTCCCGATGCAATCCGATCGAGACTGCGGTGTGCAGTTCGTCCGCAATGAACCTCGCCATCGCTTCTGCCATGTCGCCGGCCACCTGGTCGCTGAGACCCA
This sequence comes from Rhodanobacter sp., assembly GCA_036398675.1. Taxonomy (GTDB): domain Bacteria; phylum Pseudomonadota; class Gammaproteobacteria; order Xanthomonadales; family Rhodanobacteraceae; genus Rhodanobacter. Next base: position 167,089 of record DASWOQ010000034.1, read on the forward strand.
GCGGGATGGGGATGCGGTAGTCACGAGCGACCTGGGCATCCTTACGCTTCTCGGCGGCTTCGGCCCGGTTCCAAAGTTCACCGGGATCAGAGGCCCAGTCCGGGGCGCCTTCCGGCGCAATCGTCAACGCGCGGACGATCTCTTCGCCAAGTTTGCGTCGGCGGAAGTCATGCCATTTCTTGGCGCGCACGTCGTAGAGACGCAGGCCCAAGCGATAGGCCGCGCCAGCGACGGCCGAGTGGTCGTTGCCGCGCGAGTGAACTTGAAGGTGAGGGCGAGCATGTTGAACCATTTTTCATCCTTGTTGGTTGTGCTCCCTCCCCGGCCGAAAGGTGGCACACGGTCATCCATGACCAGAAACACGCAGCGGCTGCCGACCCCTTCGCCTGCTCGCCCCCACTGCAACCAGTCAACCAAAAATCAGGAGAGAGTCAAGGCGACGGAAACCACCAACGTGCACGTTCTGAGACCCATGTCGGGTTTGCGTTTTGCAGGTGGGTCGAGCTTTGGGGCAACACGTATGTGTTGGCCTGCTGGGGACCTTGCTATGAGCGGCGTGTTGGGACAACGCGTAGACGCGCTCTGCGCTCCGGCTTTTTATCAGTTTTCGATTTTCGCAATCGTGACTGATGCCAACGTGACAATGCTATTCAATGGAACCCATCGGGATGAACATCGGCGATGGTTCTGGACTTTTGTCGCCATCTAGCAACTGAAAACCCAACTTCTTGTAAAAATCCAAAGCCCCCGAATCAGCATCCAGATACACGCCGTAAGCGGCTATTTGTGTTGAGGCGAGCTTGACTGTTTTAAATGCATGCTTCATCAGCTGCAAGCCGAGCTTAGCGCCCTTATATTCCTTGTCCACGCCCAACATGATCAAGCGTGAACAAGGAACAGTTTTTGGAAGACTTCGTTGCTCGATAGCCGAGAGCAAAGACTGATGAATGGTGTGTTGCGCTATCGTATAAAATCCGACGAAGCGATCACCATTTGCCGAATCTGTCAGCACATAGGCCACGCTCAAGCCATTACGAACCTGCTGCTTTAAGCTACCGGACACGAATCCATTGATCACCTGATGTCCGCAATCGAATTTCTTTTGCCCCTCATATGTTTTCGCGGGATCAAATAGAGATATTTCGACCTGCCGTTGACCCTGAAATGTCTTCCCAAGGTCCGATCCGGATATTTCGCTTGTCACGCTGCGCGGACAGGCAAGTCAGGCAAGCTCATCAGGTTTTTCATGGCCGGTGTAGGACTAACCGGAGTGGTCAGTAACTGCACCAACGCCAATTGCCCTTGCCTGGACAGCGTGATACTTGCGTGATCACTGATCACTTGACGTGCCTTGTCGATAGCAGAAGCCATCACAAAAGCAGTGAGATCGAGTCCATCCAATGCAGCCGCTTGGTTCAGCAGATGCTTTGTGGCTGGCGTAGTCTTGAACTCCAAACGCGCTGGGCGCAGATTTGGTAACGCATTTGCATTCGCTTCCATTGGAGCGGTCTCCACTCGGGATGAGATATGCATGAATGATACGGGCATTGTCCGTATGCGTCAAGTCTGATACGGCTACTATCCGTATCGTGCTGCTTTAAGGATATTTCCTATCTCTGTGACGGTGAGGGCCACTCCCCGCCCTCGCCGCCCGCGTAACAGCCAAGGCTTTCACCTCGGCCTGCATCTCATCGTCATACTGAGCCATTACGGATCTCAGACGCTCTTCAAGGTATTCGACTAAGGTGAGCCATTGAACGCGGTCGGCGCGACCCATGCTCACTTCGCCTCGAATGGTGGCCCAAGCGTCCACCGGACGCTTGAAGGGGCCAATCATGGCGCAAGGCCAAGGTTCCGATTGCAAGTTCGCGCTGTTGAGCCATCCTGCAAAACCGCCGGGCTGGCGCTTGGCAATGACAGCGTTGACCTCGGCTTGTTCCTTGACCCATTCGCGATAGCGCCGAACGGCACCCAAGGAATACCAAAGGGCTTTGCGCTCTTTTTCGCGGGGTTCGGGGTGCGGCGGTTTCGGGGGTCGGGTGCGTTGGCGTTCTTTGAGTTGCCCGACGCTCAGTCCGGTCAGGAGGGTCACTTGCTGCGGTAGCAGCAACACCTCATCGGCGAGATGACCCACCTCCCGCCGCAATGTCTCATCATCAATCGCAGGCTTCCGGTGCGGCATGGGGTGATCTGACCTCCCTATCAGCGGAGCCATGAGGGAGCCATGGCGCACAAATCAGACGATTGATTTCCATTTGAAGCTGCGTAAACGCTTGATTTTACTGGTGCCGACACCCGGATTCGAACTGGGGACCTACTGATTACAAATCAGTTGCTCTACCAACTGAGCTATGCCGGCGAAGGTTGGGGATTCTAGCAGGCCCGGTATGGCCTGCTCAAAAGATGACGCCGAAATCGCCGGGGCTGGCGTTCAAAAGCAGCCGGCGCTGTGCGAGCCTGCCCCAGTGGCCTTGATCCGGCTGCGCCAGTCGGCTTCATTGTTGTCGGTCATCACCAGATCCAGCCAGTACTCGGGAACGCTTTCGTCGCGTTCGCTCATGCGGGCCGGAAAACCGGCTGCGGTCACGTCGTCGCGGCGTTTGCGCGCGTTCGCCGGTTCCTTGAACAGGCCCAGCGAGATGGTGTTGGAGTGGTCGCCGGAACTCACCACGAAATAGTCGCCGATGTGCTGCGCGCCCAGTTGCCGCGCCAATGCCAGTGCCTGGGCCCGATTGCCGGCCGCGGGCAGGTAAACCCACCAGCCGCTGGCCTGGGTGGTCTGCTCCTGCCGCGACCGCATGCGCGTGGCCTGCGCGGCCAGCGACTGCCGTGCACGGCGCAAGTCCTGGGGAGTGGCGAACGGGCCGAGCGCCAGGCATGTGTAGCTGATCGGCCGGCCAGGCGCGGCAATGGCGGCAGTCGTCGCCGCAGGTACCGAAACGGCAGGCGCCGGCAGCTCCGACAGCAGGCGCAACTCCGGCACGCCGGGATCGCTGGCGTTGCCGCCATGGGCATACGGCTGTCCAAGCAACAGCCAGGCGCCCACCGCAATGTTGAGCGCACTCAACAGCACAAACAGCAAACGCAGAAACATCGAACCCCCATTACCGGCATCGTTGCGCATTCTAGACGGACGGTGGCGTCGCCATCTGCATATCCGTCCACACCGCCAGTCCGCGCAGCACACCGTCACGCACCAGTTCCGCCGGTAGCGAGAGCAGCGGCAACAGCGGTGGCGCATCGCCTCCGGCTAGCAGCAATCTCGTCGAACCATCCAGCCGCGGCTGCATGCGTGCCGAGAAACGCTCGATCAACGCCGCCACCGCATGCCAACAGCCCGAGGCCACCGCATCGGCGGTGTTGTCGGCCGCGTCGACGATGTGGCCGGTTCGTTCGGGACGCACGCGCGCCGTGGCCTGGAGCAGCGAGCGCTGCATCAGCAATGGGCCTGGCGCGATCAGCCCCCCCAGATGACGCCCGTCGACCGTCAGCGCGTCGACTGTGATCGCAGTGCCCACGCTGGCGAGCACGCAGGGCGCCTTGCCGTCGACTCTGGCAGAGACCATCGCGAGAAAGCGGTCGACACCCAATCGATGCGGCTCGGCATAGGCGTTGTGCACGCCGCAGGCGGTCGCGGGCGTGCGCAACCAGGTAACCGGGCGATCGAACAAATGCATCACGACCGCTTCGACCTGTGCTTCGCGCGATGCATCCACCACGGACGCGCCGACCGCGATCGACGGACGCGCGAGTCCCTCCCAGGCCGACCGCAACCCTTCTGCCGACTCGTCCCAGTCGACCGCACCTTGTGCAGCCCAGTCTGTGGACGATGAGGACACCGCCCACTTCAGGCGGGTATTGCCGAGGTCGAGCAGAAGTTTCATGTGCGGCGCACCGTGACATCGGCGCTATCGACGACGCGCAGGCTGCCGTCGGCCATCCGCAACTGCAGCGCGCCGCGACCGTCGATGCCCGCGCCCACGCCGTCGAACGTGCCCAGGGCACCGCTCAACCGCAAGGGACGACCGAGCAACAAATCGTGTCGCGCATAGTCGGCCATGAAAGCGGCGAACCCATCGCGCTCGAATTGACGCAAGCCCTCCACCAACGCCGCGATCATCGCGGCGGCGACCTGGTTGCGATCAGGCGGCGTGCCTTGGGCAAGCGCCGCCAGATCGCAGGTCGGCTGCCCGGCCTGCTCGCGCAAGGCAGGTGTGAGCCGCAGATTGAGCCCGATGCCGATGACGGCTGCGCAAGGCCCCTGATATTCGCCGCCCAATTCAACCAGGATGCCGGCCAGCTTGCCGCCGGGCATTTCGTCGCTGGATGGTCCGGTCGTGGCCGCGATGATGTCGTTCGGCCACTTGAGCCCGGCGCCGGAAATTTCCAGATGCTCCAGTGCGCGAAGCACGATCACGCCGATGGCCAGCGACAGCCCGCCCAGGCCCGCAAAACCCTGATCGAATCGCTTGAGGCAGGACAGGTAGAGATTCAGGCCGGGTGGCGACAGCCACTCGCGACCGCGCCGGCCGCGTCCCGCGGTCTGGGTTTCGGCCAGCACCATGCTGAAATCTTTCGCATCGCCTCCGCGCCGTTGCAGCTCGCTGGAAGTCGAATCCAGCTCCCAATGCACCTCAAGGGCACCGAGCGAACCAGCCAGCGACGGCGTGAGTACAGCGCGGATCTGCGCGACATCCAGCATCTGCAGCGGCCATGGCAATCGATAACCGGCCGTTCCTGGCGCCTCGATCGGCACGCCGCGCGCGCGCAGCGCTTCGATCTGCTTCCAGATCGCCGCCCGGGTCACCCCTGTCTGGGCGGCCAGTTTCGCGCCCGACAGCGTTTCGCCTCCCGCCAGTGCCGCAAGCAGTTGAGCCGGCTGCATCAGCAAAAGCCGCCCGAAGCCTTGGAAACAGCATCCGAGACGGAGAACATGGGCAGTGCGATGATCGGCATTCTCGGATTTTAGCCCGGCTGCACCCTTGTATCGTCACCCGATGCACAGCAAACCGGGTTCCCGTGGCAGCACTGGCACCCATACGAAGTTTCTGAGACGATCCGGGGCTTGTGGATCAGGGAGTCGGATCGCCATGCGTGCCAAACATTGGCTTATCGGCTGCATCTTGTGCATTGCCGGCAGCGGCGGCGCCATGGCGTCGAGTTGGAGCGCCCAGGATATGGGGAACGCCACGCGCACCGTCACCGACAGTTCCAGCAGCCAGCGCGATGGCGCTGGCGACGTCACCGAGCTGACTGCCCGCAACGGCATTCCACGTGCCAACACCCGCGATACCACCGGCAACAGCCCCAGCGGCAACAACGACCATACCGGCAGTGGCGATTCGGCACCCGCGCCCATCCGGCAGCCGCACCTTGGCTGGCAATCACTGCTGCCCGGATCGATCCAGTAAGCGCAGGCATCATGCCGGAGCCTTGGTGGCAGTCGCTGCGGGCGCGTTTCCTCGAACCCCCGCCGATCCCCGACCTCCTGTGGCGCCGCGCACTCAGCCATTGTCCGCTGGCCCGCCGGCTGGATTCCAATCGACAGCTGCGCCTGCGCCAGCTCGCCGCACTGTTCCTCTCGCGCAAACACTTCCACGCGCTCGCGGGCGTCGTGCTGGATGACTACTGGCGCCTGATGATCTCCATGCAGGCTTGTCTCCCTGCACTGCAGCAAGGCCCCACCGCGCTGAGCGGATGGCGCGAAGTGCTGGTCTACCCTGGCGAGTTGAGAGTCCGTCGCAGCCACGCTCACGGCATCATGGCGGACGCGGGAAAAACGTTGTCGTGCGACATGTGGGAACACGGCCCGCTGGTGTTGTCTCTGGCCGATGTGCAACTGGATCTGGAGCAGCCGTGGGATGGCTGCAACGTGGTCGTGCACGAGATGGCGCACAAGCTGGACATGCTCGACGGTCCGCCCGATGGCGTGCCACCGCTGACCGACATCTCCCGCCGACGCTGGATCGTGCAGTTCCAGCGGGCCTACGACCGTCTCGTCCATGCGACGGCGGATCACGACAGCCCGATCGACCGGCATGCCGCCGAAAGCCCCAGCGAATATTTTGCGGTGGTCAGCGAGCTGCACTATTCCCAACCGGCGCTGCTGCGCGAGGCGGAGCCGGTGATCGCGGACTTGCTGGAAGCGTTCTACGGCCGCTCGCCCGGCGAAGGCACCTGAACCCGCGTTCCGCCTGGCGCGAGGCTCAACTCGGCGACAACGCCACGCTGAAACGCGCACCGCCGAATTCCGGCGAACGATCGACCACCAGCTCGCCGTGGTAGGCGTGCACGATGTCCTGCACGATCGACAGCCCGATGCCATGACCCTGCACGCGCTCGTCGCCGCGCACGCCCCGCTGCAGCACTTTCTCGACCTTGTCGTCGGCGATGCCGGGGCCATCGTCCTCCACGCTCAGACGCAGGCCCGGCCGTTGCCGGCCCGGTTGCGGCCGCATCTTCACCACCAGCAGCACGCGGTGGCTCGACCACTTGAAGGCGTTTTCCAGCAGGTTGCCCATCAGCTCAAGCAGATCGCCCTGCTCGCCATAGAACACAGCGCCATCGTCGATATCGAATTCGCACAGGACATTCTTGGCGGCATAGACCTTCTCGAGGCTTTGCACCAGATCCTCGGCATGGCCGGCGATCGGCACCGCACTGGCAAACGTCTGACGACCCGAGGTGGCTGCGCGCGACAACTGGTAAGCCACCAGCTCGTCCATCCGCCGCACCTGGTCGAGCACGTCGCTGCGCCGCGATCCGCCCTCGCCGGGCACCGACTCCAGTTGCGAGCGGATCACCGCCAGCGGTGTCTTCAGGCTGTGCGCCAGATCCGCGAGCGTGTGCCGGTAGCGCGTGCGTTGCTCGCGCTCGTTGTCGATGAAGGCGTTGATGCGCTCGGTCAACCCGGTCAGCTCCAGCGGATACTGGCTGTCCAGCAGTTCGCTCTCGCCGCGCTCGACCCGGCTCATGTCGCTGGCCACCTTGCGCAGCGGGGTCAGGCTCCAGCGCAGCAACAACAACTGCAGCACGATCAGCATCACGCCGAGAATCGACAGCCACACCACCAGCGTGCGCCGGGTCACCGCATTCTCGCCTTCGAACTGGTCCTCGGTCTGCGCCACCATCACGGTAAGACCCACCGATTTCTTCCGTTCCGTATCCAGCGCCACGCCATAGCTGAAGTAGTACAGCCGCCCCATGTGCGTGTCGACCGGGCCGACGAACTGGGTTTCTCCGGGCGCCAGCGGCTTGAGGAAACTGAAATCGCGGCCGATCGCCGACGGCGACTCCCAGTGATAGCCGCGATCGCCCACCGCCACCGCATAGAGGCCGGAACCGGGGCGCGAGAAGTTGGGATCGGGCGAGGTGCCCGGCGAGCTGTCCGGCGGCAGCAATTTGCCGTCGCGATTGGTTTCGGTGTTGGTGATGAAGGCGATGGCGAAATTCTGCAGCCGTGCGTGCAGCGCGCTGAGTGCGCGCTCCTTGATCGTCTGCGACATGGTCAGGCCGACCAGCCCGAGGAAGCCGGCCACCACGAACCCGGTGGCGATCGCCGCACGCGCCGCCAGCGAGAGCGGACGGCGCGGCGACTCCGGGTGGTTATTCGTCGTCGCCGTCGGTGCGCGGGATGGCAAAGCGGTATCCGCGTCCACGTACCGTCTCGATGGGTTTGAGGGTGCCTTCCGGATCGAGCTTGCGCCGCAGCCGGCCGATGAACACTTCGAGCACGTTGGAGTCGCGGTCGAAATCCTGCTGGTAGATGTGCTCGGTGAGATCGGCCTTGGAGACCAGCTCGCCCGCATGCAGCATCAGGTATTCCAGCACCTTGTACTCGTAGCTGGTCAGGTCGACCAGCTTGCCTTCCACCGTCACCGTCTGCGCGGTGGTGTCCAGCTTGATCATGCCGCAGGCCAGGATCGGCTTGGACCAGCCGCTGGCGCGACGCACCAGCGCGTTGATGCGCGCCAGCAGCTCTTCCACGTGGAAAGGCTTTACCAGATAGTCGTCGGCGCCGTACTTCAGGCCCTCGACCTTGTCCTGCCAGCTGCCGCGCGCGGTCAGGATCAGGATCGGATAGCGCTGGCCGTGTTCGCGCAGCGCCTTGACCAGATCCATGCCGGACATCTTGGGCAGGCCCAGGTCGATGATCGCCAGGTCGAACGGCACTTCGCGACCGAGGTAGATGCCCTCCTCGCCGTCCTGCGCCGCGTCGACCGCGAAGCCGTCGCGCTTCAGGCGCGCCGCCAGCGTCTCGCGCAGCGGCGCTTCGTCCTCCACCAACAGGATGCGCATCAGTGTTTCTCCTTGCTGCCCGCAGTCTTGCCGGGCGGATTCTTGGTTGACGATGTGGAAACGGAATTCTTGCTCGGCTCGGATGAAATCGCCATCACCTGGACGTGCCCTTCGGGCGTGAGCACCTTGATCCGGTATTCAAGGCGACGGCCGATCCGGCGTGGATCCGCCGACAATACCTTGCCGCCGGTGTCCTGTTGCACCTGGATCACCGCCTGGTCCAGGGTGACCGTCGGCGGCGCCGTCTGCGCGGATATCGGTCCGGCAACGCCCATCAGCAGCGCCACGGGTAGCGCGAAGTTCCGTTTGTGGTTTGTGTTCATGCGTCGGTCCCGCCCAGCGCCTGCCGGAACGTGCAGCGTAGGCAATCCGGGCTGAATACTGACCGGATGACGCACCACTGTCACGCCGCCGCGGAATACGGTGCCATCGCCCGCTCGATCAATGCCCAGCCCGCACCCGGCAGATGGGAGCCTTCGCTGATCGTGCGGCGGAACGCCCGCGCGCCCGGCTCACCCTGGTACAGGCCCAGCAGGTGCCGGCTGATGTGCTTGAGCGCGGTACCACGGGCAAGCTCCGCTTCCACGTATGGGCGCATGTGCCGCAACACGTCCTCGCGTTGCGGCAGCGGCTCCCCGTAGAGCGCCGCTTCGATCTGCGCCAACAGGTACGGATCGTGATACGCCGCCCGGCCCAGCATCACGCCGTCCACCTGCGCCAGGTGCGCCCGCACGTCGTCGACCGTGGTGATGCCGCCGTTGATCACCACGACCAGTTGCGGGAACTCGCGCTTGAGCCGGTACACGCGCCCGTAGTCGAGTGGCGGTATCTCGCGGTTCTCTTTTGGAGAGAGTCCCTGCAGCCAGGCTTTGCGCGCATGCACCGCCAGAATGCCGACACCGGCTTCGAGCATGGTCTCGGTGAAATGCTGCAGCGCGTTGTAATCGTCCTGATCGTCGACGCCGATGCGGCATTTCACCGTCACCGGAACGGGCCGGCCAGAATCCGCGAGGGCATCGCGCATCGCCTTCACACAGTCGCCGACCAAGGCCGGTTCGCGCATCAGGCATGCACCGAAACGGCCCGACTGCACCCGGTCGGAAGGACAGCCGACATTGAGATTGATCTCGTCGTAGCCTGCCTGCGCACCCAATCGCGCCGCTTGCGCAAGTTCCCGCGGATCGCTGCCGCCAAGTTGCAGCGCCAGCGGATGCTCCTGCTGGCTGTGCTCGAGCAGCCGCAACTGCTTGCCGCGCACCAGCGCCGCGCTGGTCACCATTTCGGTATACAGACGCGCCCGCGAAGACAGCAGACGATGGAAATACCGGCAGTGCCGGTCGGTCCAGTCCATCATCGGGGCCACGCAGAGCCGCCAGCCATCAAGGTTCGATGACGTGTGGGGCGGCTCAGTCGTTTCGGTGATCATCTCGGGTGTCTGCATCGCGGCGTCGGCTATTCGTCGGCATTCTCTCATGCCGGTCTTCCAGGCCGTGAAAGGCTCGACGTAAATAACGATTCGGCGCTCGACCAGACTCGTCAAGCCTGTTTCGCAAGAAATATTCCTCAAAGAACCGCGAGTCTGGAGCGCTCAGGCGCCTCCACGCCGGGAGATGAACTCCAGGTACCACGGCATGGCGACGCGCAAACCGTCCTGCAACGTATGCGTGGGTGCATAGCCCAGGCGGGAATGGGCGCGCCCGATATCGGCCAGCGAATGCCGTACGTCGCCGGCGCGGAATTCCCGGTACACCGGCTTGCGCCCGTAGTGCGCACTGCCGGCCGCCAGCCCGGCGACCAGCGCGTCGAACAGCCCGTTGAGGCTGGTGCGCTGGCCCACGGCCACGTTGTAGACGAGGTCCTTGTGCTCATCGGCGGCCAGCGCGGCGAGCAGGTTGGCCTGCACCGCGTTGGATACGAAACAGAAATCGCGGGTGGTTTCGCCATCGCCGTTGATGAACACGTCTTCGCCGCGGATCATCGTGGCGATCCATTGCGGGATCACCGCCGCATACGCGCCATCCGGATCCTGCCGGCGACCGAAGACGTTGAAGTAGCGCAAGCCGATCGCCTTGAAGCCGTAGCAGCGCGCGAACACTTCCGCGTAGATTTCGTTGAACAGCTTGGTCACCGCATACGGCGACAGCGCGCGGCCGATCTTGTCCTCGACCTTGGGCAAGTTCGGCTCGTCGCCATAGGTGGAACTGGAGGCCGCGTAAGTGAAACTGGCGACGCCTTCGTCGCGCGCAGCCACCAGCATGTTGAGGAAGCCGGTGGCATTGGAGGCATGCGTGGCCAGCGGATCCTCGATCGAGCGCGGCACCGAACCCAGCGCGGCCTGATGCAGCACGTGGCGAACGCCCGCACACGCCGCGCGGCAATCATCCAGTTCGCGGATGTCGCCCCGGATGAAGCGGAAACGCGACCATGCCTCGGCACCCACCAGCTGCTGCACCTCGTCGAGGTTGCGCTGGTAGCCGGTGGAGAAGTTGTCCAGGCCGACGACCTGCTGGCCAGACCTGAGCAGCGCCTCGACCAGGTTGGAACCGATGAAGCCGGCGGCGCCGGTGACCAGCCAGTTGGAGGGCTCTTCCCGCAACCGCGCCTGCAGCGCCGACGGCAGGTCCGTTTCGTTGGCGGCCATCACAACCTCCCGTCCACGGCATCGCGCGGCAGCACGTATTTCACGTCATAAATTACGGTGGATGGCTTGCCGAAGGCGCGGATGCCCTCGACGCCCATCGCGACGAACTGCCGATGGCCGACCGCGATGATCACCGCGTCGTAACTGCCCGCCTGCGGTTCCGCCACCGGACGGATGCCGTACTCGTGCTCCGCCTCGGCAAGGCTCACCCACGGATCGTGTACGTCGATGTCGGCGTCGTAGCCGCGCAGCGCCTGCACGATATCGACCACGCGCGTGTTGCGCAGGTCCGGGCAGTTTTCCTTGAACGCCAGACCGAGCAGCAGGATCTTCGCACGCACCGGGTTGATGCCCTTGCGCACCATCAGCCGGATCACCTCGTTGGCGATGTACGGCCCCATGCCGTCGTTGGTGCGGCGGCCCGCCAGGATCACGTCCGGGTGATGCCCGACCTCCTGCGCCTTGTGCGTGAGGTAATACGGATCGACGCTGATGCAATGGCCGCCGACCAGACCCGGGCGGAACGGCAGGAAATTCCACTTGGTGCCGGCCGCCTGCAGCACTTCCAGCGTGTCGATGCCGAGCTTGTTGAACAGGATCGCCAGGTCGTTCACCAGCGCGATGTTGAGGTCGCGCTGGGTGTTCTCGATCACCTTGGCTGCCTCGGCCACCTTGATGCAGCTGGCCTGGTGGGTGCCGGCGACGATGATCGAGCCATACAGGCGGTTGACGAAATCGGCCACCTCCGGCGTCGAACCGGAGGTGACCTTGAGAATGTTGGTGACGCGATGCTGCTTGTCGCCGGGGTTGATGCGCTCGGGACTGTAGCCGGCGAAGAAATCGCGGTTGAACACCAGCCCCGAACCGTTCGCCAGGATCGGCACGCAGACCTCTTCGGTGCAACCCGGATACACGGTGGATTCGTACACCACGATGTCGCCCTGCTTGAGCACCTTGCCCAGCGTTTCGCTGGCCTTGACCAGCGGCGTCAGGTCCGGTCGCTTGGCGGTATCGATCGGCGTCGGCACGGTGACGATGTAGACGTTGCAGCGGCGCAGGTCGTCGAGATCGGCGCTGAAGGCAAGCCGCGGTGCCGCCGCCAGTTCGTCGGCATCGACTTCCAGCGTGCTGTCGCGGCCAGCGCGCAGTTCGTCGATGCGTGCCACGTTGATGTCGAAACCGACCGTGTCGTACTGCTTGCCGAATTCGACCGCCAGCGGCAGGCCGACATAACCCAGCCCGATGATGGCGATCTTGCTGCTTTCCAGACTCCGCATGCGAAACATCCCGGTGACGTTCAATTCGGAAACATCGGCCCAGTCCCTCGGTTTCGATGAAGGCAATACGAACCGCGGCCATCCTGCCGGATCGGCATGATGACATCGACCGGCCTCGAAATATTCACCATCGACCGTCGGCCACATGGCGATAACGATCACTCTGTCGCGCGGCGACGCCATCCATCCGGTAGGCGCGCGGCGCTTATCCCAAGACTGCACGTTGCCACGGCACGACTTCGGGCAACCGGCTTATCGCCCGCTTATCGCCCGCGCCGGATCGAATACTCCAGCCAGCTCTTGATCGCCCACAGCGCCACCGCAACCAACGTCAACGCCATCGCAGCCCATTTCATCTGCAACCGATAGAACGCGAACGCCGCCATGATCAGCGGCGCAGCGAGCATCTCCAGAAGCCATATGCGCGCTTGCCGGTTTTCCAGGTCGGGCGCCAGACGCGCCACGAAAGCCACATAGAACCAGAGCGCCGCCATGCAGGTGAACGTGATGGCCAGGGCCAGCGAATAGACCACGAAACCTTGCTCGCTGGATACTTCGACCAGCGCGAAGCGGATCATCACCGGCATCAGTGCCACGAGGCTCAACAGCACCAGGTTGATCGAGGTGCCAATGGCGTCGATATCGCGCAAGTGGGCCACGATGCGCCGGTGGCTGAACCAGATGAGCCCGATCATCAGGAAACTCAGGAAGTACACCAGTAGCGGCGTCGACCAGGCCTGCCACAGCGTCTGCCCAGGTTTCATTTCCGGACGGATCTCGACCGCCGACAGCGTGATCGCGATGGCGAAAATGCCATCGGACAGCATGATCAGCCGGTCGAGATGGCGCTGACCCACATGCCGGCCCCTTACCGGCTCATCCACACGGTTGTTCATGCAGTCCCCAGTCCCAAGTCACGACAAACCCGCTGCATGATGCCGCAGATCGTCGCGGCGGTCTCCTGCGATGGCCGGCACAGGCGTTTCTCAGCGTGCTCGCGTATCCTTGGCAGCGCCGCCGCGATCATTCCGGCGGCTCGCAAGGCACCGCGGCATCGCCGCCCTCCCCGCGAGTCCCAGCCCCGACCCATGCCGGACGCGCGGGCGTGCATCAATTCGACAACCAGCCGGCAACGAGACGAGACAACCGACCATGGTGGCAATGGCGACCGAACAAGTGATCGACGTGCATCACTGGAACGACACGCTTTTCAGTTTCCGCACCACCCGCGATCCGGGCTTCCGCTTCGACAGCGGCCAGTTCGTGATGGTGGGCCTGGAAACCGATGCGCGTCCGCTGATGCGGGCGTATTCGATTGCCAGCGCGAGCTGGGAAGAGCATCTCGAGTTCTTCTCGATCAAGGTGCCCGACGGCCCGCTCACCTCGCGCCTGCAGCACCTCAAGGTGGGCGATCCGGTGATCGTCACGCGCAAGCCGACCGGCACGCTGGTGCTGAACGACCTGAAGCCGGGCCGGCATCTTTACCTGCTGGGTACCGGCACCGGGCTGGCGCCGTTCCTGAGCATCGTGCGCGATCCGGAAACCTACGAACGCTTCGACCGCATCGTGCTCGCCCACGGCGTGCGCCACATCGGCGATCTTGCCTACGCCGACTATCTCGAACACGAGCTGCCGCAGCACGAATACCTCGGGCCGCTGGTGCGCGAAAAGCTGATCTATTACCCCAGCGTCACCCGCGAAGCCTTCCGTAACCGAGGCCGCATCACTGACGCGATCGCCGACGGCCTGATGAGCGAGGCCATCGGCCTACCGGCGCTGAATCCGGAGACCGATCGCCTGATGCTGTGCGGAAGCCCGGCCATGCTCGACGATCTCTGCGCGCTGCTCGACGGCCGCGGCTTTCACGCCTCGCCGCGCACGCGCGAGCCGGGCGACTATGTGATCGAGCGGGCGTTCGTCGAGAAATAGGCCGACCACCACGCTGGCGCAATCCGCCGCGTCCTGAAATGCTGGCGCCACCGGACGACAACGCCGCAAGGACCCGACCATGGATATCGCGCTGTACGTACTTGCCGCACTGTTGATGGTCGGTGGCCTGGCCGGCGCCGTGCTGCCGGCGTTGCCCGGCATCCCGTTGATCTTCGGCGGCATCTGGCTGGCCGCCGCGGCCGATCATTACCGCCATCTCGGCCTGTGGTGGCTGCTGGCCATCGGCACTCTGGGCGCCATCGGCGTGATCGTCGATTTCGTCGCCGGCGCGCTCGGTGCCAAACGCATAGGCGCCAGCAAGCTGGCACTGTGGGGCGCCGCCGCCGGCACCATCATCGGGATGTTCTTCGGCATTCCCGGCCTGCTGTTCGGACCGTTCCTTGGCGCACTCGCCGGCGAACTCGCCTCCGGCACCAGCGTGCTGCGTTCGGCGCACGTGGGCGTGGGCACCTGGCTCGGCCTGCTGTTCGGCACGTTACTGAAGCTGGTGATCTCGCTGGTGATGCTCGGCTTGTTCGGGCTGGCCATGCTGCTCGGGTAAGTTCAGGCCGGCACGCCCGGAATCACGTATAGCAACACGGCGAGAAAATGCAGCACGCTGCCGGCCAGCACGAACACGTGCCAGAGCGCGTGGTTATAAGGCAGCCGTCGCCACAGATAGAACGGCACGCCCAGCGTGTAAGCCAGGCCGCCGGCGATCAGCAGGGTCATGCCGCCAGTCTGCAGATGCGCGCTGAGCGGCTTGAACGCGATCATGCCGATCCAGCCCATGCCCACGTAAAGCAGCACGGCCAACTTGTGGTAGCGCCTGAACAGGCCGAGTTCGAGCGCACTGCCGACAAGCGCCAGCACCCATACCGCTGTGAACAGGCTCCAGCCCCAGCGAGGCGGCAAAGCGATCAGGGTGAATGGCGTATAGGTGCCGGCGATCAGCAGATAGATCGCGATGTGATCGAGCGCACGCAGCGCCGGCTTGGCCGCGGACACGGACACCGAGTGATAGAGCGTGGATGCCGTGTACAACATCACCAGCGTACTGCCGTAGACCGCGCAAGCCACCACGCCCAGCGCGTCGCCATGCAGCGCCGCCACGGCCACCAGCGTCGCCAGCCCGGCGATGCTGAGCACGATGCCCACGCCGTGAATGATGCTGCTGGCGAGTTCATCGCCAAAACGCGGGTGATCGGCCATGGCGGGCGCAGCGTACATCGTGGACTCCTGAGCTTCGGACGGCGCCGGCGGCGCACTCCTACCTTACCTTCAAACAAATGCCGGCGCAGAGGGCCCCAGCCAACCGCGTTGGGCCATCCACTTGCGGAGCACGATCGCCGAGGCATACGCTGCGGTTGCGGTCGCACATCCCCCTGTCCCCGTGCAGCGTGCCGGTCGCGCCATCACAACCCGCTCGTCAGGAGGTCGCCCATGTCGTCCGCAAGCTTGGCCGTTGCCCATCGCGCACACCCCGACACCGTGCGCATCGCCGCCATCAGCGCAGCCATCGCATTCAACCTTGCCGTGATCGTGGTCGTCTCGCGGCCGATCGGCGCGGCGCTGTTTCCTCCCGAGCAGGCAGTGTCACCCGCCCAGCAGATCCGAATCATCGAACCGCCGAAGGAAGTGCCGCCACCGCAGCCGATCGTACTGAAGCCGCTGGTGCATCCACCCGTCGCACCGCAGACACGCACGCGCCCGCTGCCGGCCAACCCGCCAGTCGTCGTGCCCACCAATGAGGGAAATGTCGCACCGCTGCCGGTCGCCGTTCCGACCCTCGCGCCCGCCACGCTTACCGCCGAACCGGTAGCAAGCGCCGCACCGATCGAGGCCAGCCTAGCCTACCGCTCGGCACCGCTGAAGTTTCCGGCACAGGCCATGCGCGAGCGCATGCACGGCAACGTGCTGTTGCGCGTCCTGGTGGACGAGACCGGCAAACCGGTGGACGTGATCATCGAGCAGAGCAGCGGCTACACCCTGCTCGACCGCAGCGCCCGCGCGCAGGTGCTGGCCTCGTGGCGGTTCCAGCCGGCTCTGGTGAATGGCCATGCCGTGCGCGCCTGGGCGCGGATACCGGTAACCTTCGATCTTCGGCAGCAATAGAATAGGGTGCAGCGGGAGTGACCGCAGCCAGCCAGTCCGCGGTTGGCTGCGACCATGTTTTTCGTACACTTTCCGGTTGCACCAAGCATTTTATGGCTGCCATGGCAAGCCCCTAAGTATCGGAGAACTATCGGTTTCGGTCTTACGAGGCTTTAACGAAGCACATGCTCCACTGATCATCGTTCACCCCTCTGGTTCGGCACATGGGCAGATACAGAAACGTCTTGAAAACCCTGCAGCAGATCGCGCTGGAATACGGCAGCCCCGACCAGCCGGATCTGGCGTCGATGGCGCGCGAGCTCGGCCGCGTGATCCATCAGGATTCCCAGGCGCTGACCGAACGGCTGGCACCTCTGCGCGCGCGCCAGCACGGTTTCGAGCGCTGGCTGCTGGCTGAACGAAGCAAGCCGGCGATCAGCGTCATGGTGATGGCGTGGCCACCGAACTATTCCACGCCCGTACATGACCACGCGGGGCTATGGGGCCTTGAGATGGCGCTCGTGGGTGCACTCGAAGTGCAGTCCTATTCCCGCAACCCGTTGTCCGGCGACCTGCGGATGGAAGGACGCGACTGGCTGGGCCAGGGCGACGGCGCCTGGTTCGAAGGCGGCGAGAGCCACGCGCATCGCTGCCGCAACCTGTCCAGGCACGACACCGCACTCACCCTGCACGTCTATGGCGGAGAGCTGTCGCAGTACTTCGCCTATGAACAGGACGAGCCGACCGGCCGCTGGTCGGCGCTGACCCAGCGCGGCGCCATCGCCGGGCGACTGACCGCCTGATTCACCGACACCCACACTCGCCACAGGATTTTCATGTTTCGACGAGTCGCCATCATCGGCGGCGGTGCCGCAGCGGCCACCTTGCTCAGCGAATTGCTGGAGCGACGGCCATCGCAACCGCTCCATCTGGATTGGTATACCGGCGGCGGTACGCTGGGCCGCGGCGTTGCCTATGGCACTCCTTCGGAGCGCCACCTGCTGAACGTGCGGGCGGCTTCGATGAGCATGTTCGCCGGCAAGCCACGTGGATTCCTGGACTTTGTCCAGCGCGACGACCCCGGCATCGCCGGCACCGATTTCCTGCCTCGCCGCCGGTATGGCGACTACCTCGAAGCCGAGGTGAAACGCGCTTTGCAGCACGGCGCGGCCCACGGCTATGACGTGAACACCATCCCCTTCGCGGTCGACGCCTTGGTCCCCGAACAGAACGGCGTCACGGTGGTCCACGGCGAGGAAAGCCACCGCGTGGACGCCGCCGTGCTGGCGCTGGGCGCGATGTCGCCGCAACCGCTGGGCGGCGTCGATGCCGATGTGCTGGACAGTGGTCGTTACGTGGTGGATCCATGGCGCTTCCTAAAAACCTCGGCAACCATGGATCCACCACCGCGCAGGGTGATGCTGATCGGCTTGGGGCTGACCGCGATCGACGTGCTGCTGGAACTCTCGGCACAATGGCCGCAAACCGAATTCACCGCGATTTCCCGCCACGGACTGTTGCCCGAAGCGCATCAGCGCGCGGCCGGCGCGCCGGCCGACGACAGCTCCGAACTGATCGAGTCGATGCGTGAAACGCCGGAGATTCGCCACTGGCTGCACCAGTTGCGCGAGTCGGTGGCACAGGAAAACGACTGGCGTACCGTACTCGACAGCCTGCGGCCGCATACGCCGAGCCTGTGGAACAGCCTGCCTCTTGAGCAACGCGCGCGCTTCATGCGCCATGCGCGCTGGGCATGGGAACGCGCCCGGCACCGCATGCCGCCGCAGGTGCACGAAAAGATCGCCGCACTCGAGGCGCAAGGCCGGCTGCATCGCCAGCGCGGGCGCATGCAATCGGTGAGCCTGTCCGGCGACACGCTGCGACTCACATCGCGCCATGCCGGACAAGTCCGGACCTTCGATGCCGACATGGTGATCCAGACCGTCGGCCTGAACACCGACGTACGGCGTACCGACCATCGGCTGATGAGCCAGCTCGTCACCAATGCGCATGTCACGCCCGATCCGCTCGGTCTGGGCGTGCAGGCCAGCCCCGATGGCCGCCTGTTGTGCGATGGCAGCCCATGGCCGCGACTGTTCGCGATCGGCAGCCTGTTGCGCGGCACCCTGTGGGAATCCACCGCGATGCCGGAGATCCGCCAGCAGGCCCGCAGCCTGGCCGACCAACTGCTCGCCGATTAGTGGCACCGGCAGCCCGCGATGACACTGACCCTGCTCACCGCGTGCATCTTCCTGCTGCATCTGCTGGGTTTCCTCGCCGCCATGCACGCGGTCGTGCATACCCGTACGCCGCAGGGCGCGATCGGCTGGGGCCTCGGGCTGGTGCTGTTGCCGTACGTCACCTTGCTGCCCTATCTGTACCTGGGCGCGAGTCGTTTCGGCGGCTATCTCGCCCGGCATCCGGCCACCCAATCCGCGGTGCCCGCGCTTGCCGGCGCTCATGAAATCGACGCGGACTGCAGCCGCTTCGCATCGATCGGCGCGCTGCAGGGCCGGCCATTCCTCGCTGGCCACCGGTTGCGGCTGCTGATCGACGGCCCCGCCGCTTTCGACGCGATGCTGGCGGCGATGGCCAGTGCCGAACGCTGCCTGCTGGTACAGTTCTTCATCTTTCGCGACGATGAACTCGGCCAGCGCGTGCAACGGGTGCTGCTGCAGCGCGCGGCGGCAGGCGTCGAGGTCTGCGTGCTGTTCGACGGCGTCGGCAGCCGCGAGCTGCCGCACCGCTACATCGCCACGCTGCGCGCCGGCGGCGTGGCGATCTACCCGTTCGCCACGCATCGCTGGCGCAACCGCTTCCAACTGAACTTCCGCAACCATCGCAAGATCGTGGTGGTCGACGGCAAACGCGGCTTCGTCGGCGGGCTCAACGTGGGCGACGAGTACCTGGGCCTGAAACCGCCGCTGGCGCCATGGCGCGACACGCAACTTGAATTGTCGGGGCCGGCCGTGGCCGACCTGCAGCGGCTGTTCGCCGAAGACTGGGAATGGATCACCGGCAAACAACCCACGCTGCTGGCGACGCCCGCCGGCGACGGCGAGGCCAACGTGCTGGTCGTGGCCAGCGGGCCGGCCGATCCGCGCGAAACAGGATCGCTGTTCTTCACCGCGGCCATCCATGCGGCGCGCGAACGGTTCTGGCTGAGCACGCCGTACTTCGTGCCCGACCATGCCGTGCGTTCGGCGCTGCAGCTGGCCGTGTTGCGCGGCGTCGACGTGCGCGTGCTGATCCCGGCGCGACCGGATCACCGGACCGTGTTCCTGTCCTCCACCCTGCACGCCCACCATGCGGTATGCGCGGGCGTGCACATGTATCGCTACCAGCCCGGCTTCCTGCACCAGAAGGCGATGCTGATCGACCACGATGCCGCCGCGATCGGCAGCATGAACCTGGACAGCCGTTCGTTCCGGCTCAATTTCGAGGTCAGTGCGCTGATCGTCGACAGCGGCTTCGCCGCACAGATGGAAACCATGTTCGAGGCGGATTTCGCCCGCGCCATGCCCATCGAGGAACGCGAATACCGCGACGCGCCGTACCTGCGGCGCGTCGCGATGCACGTCGCGAGGCTATTCGATCCGATCCTGTGAAGGTTCGCCGCACCACGCATCGCCACGCATGCATACCGGTATGATTCCGATTCCTCATCGGTTCATTCGCCATGCCACGACTCGCCCTGCTCATTTTCCTGATGGCGGCCTCCATGGTCAGCCACGCCACCGAACCATCGCGCTTCATCGAACGATCGACGCAGTTTCACGGCAAAGCCTACCGCTACCAGGTTTTCGTTCCGGACGGCTGGACGGCCAAACGCTCGT
This sequence comes from Rhodanobacter sp., assembly GCA_036398675.1. Taxonomy (GTDB): domain Bacteria; phylum Pseudomonadota; class Gammaproteobacteria; order Xanthomonadales; family Rhodanobacteraceae; genus Rhodanobacter. The sequence goes on from DASWOQ010000034.1 coordinate 187,164, forward strand.
GGCCGGTGGTGCTGTTCCTGCATGGCAGCGGCGAACGCGGCAGCGACAACCAGCGCCAGCTCAGCCAGGGCCTGCCACCCTGGCTGAAAGACCACGGCAAGGATTTCGGCGCCGTGGTGGTGATTCCCCAGGCTCCGGACGGTACGGCGTGGAACGGCGGCATCGAAGCGATGGCATTGCAGGCGCTCGACGACAGTATCAGGGCCTATCGCGGCGACCGCCGACGGCTGTATCTCACCGGGCTGTCGATGGGCGGCTACGGCTCATGGCAGATCGCGCTGGACCATCCCGGCATGTTCGCCGCCGCCGCCATCATCTGCGGCGGCATCGGCCAGCCTCGCGATCCCGATCCGCTGGATGTGCAAGGCATCCCCAAGGGCACCGCCGATCCACACGCCTGGGTCGCCGCGCACATCGGCCGGCTACCGGTGTGGATCTTCAACGGCGCCATCGACTCGGTGGTGCCGCCGGATGAATCCCATCGCATGAACGATGCGCTGAAGGCGCTCGGCGACGACGTGCGCTATACCGAATTTCCTGGCGTCGATCATGGCTCCTGGCCGATGGCCTACGCGACCGCGGAACTGTGGCCATGGATGTTCTCGCACCGCCTGCCGGAGCACGCGCGGAGCGCACGGCTGCAGCGCTAGCTCTTGCGGGATCCGCCGAAGCGCGCGCGCCAGTCGCCGCTGCAGATCGCCCAGCCCACGTAGATGCCCAGCGTGACACCGAGCAATTCGCATAATGCACGGGTGCCCATGCCGTCGGGATCGTGCACCATCGCCAGTTCCGCCTTGAGCAACTGCAGCGATTGCAGGCGCGCGAAGTTGAAATAGAACAAATTCCATAGATCGCCGCTGGCGGTGAGCGCGACGGCAAGCAGAAACGCCCAGCCAATCTGCCGACCGTAACTCCAGCCGTTGCGCCGACCGATCCAGTGGAACACGCCGAACAGCAGCAACCCCGCCACTGCGGAAATCACCCCGGCCTGCATGCCGCCAACGATGCCGTAGCCCATCCACGATTGGTCGTAATGCATCGCGCGTTTCCCGAGTGTGTTGTTGCAAGTGACGCATTATGTGCCATCGACGTTGACCGTAACGCGCCGATCGAACCCCGCGCTAGACTTTGTTGCCGTTCCGTAGAGTCGTCGACGCGTATGAGCCACGCCATGAATCCCAATGCCGCGCTGATCGTGGTGGATGTGCAGCCCGATTTCATGCCCGGTGGCGCACTGGCCTGCCATGAGGGCGGCGCCATCGTCGCAGGCATCGACAAACTGCTGCGCCGACGCCGCTTCCGCCACGTGGCGGCGACGCAGGACTGGCATCCGCGCGGGCACATCTCCTTCGCCAGTTCGCGCGCGGGTGCCAAGCCGTTCGAGCAGGTCGATCTGTACGGCCAGCCACAGACGCTGTGGCCCGACCACTGCGTGCAGGACACCACCGGCGCCGCGCTGCACCCGGGCATCGACTGGTCGGCGCTGGACGCGGTGATCCGCAAGGGCAGCGACCCCGGTGTGGACTCCTACAGCGGGTTTCGCGAAAACCACGGCCCCGACGGGCGGCGTCCGAGCACTGGCCTCGCCGGCTGGTTGCGCGAGCGCGGCGTGGACGAGGTGTTCGTGTGCGGACTGGCGCGCGACGTCTGCGTGCTGTGGACGGCGCAGGACGCTCTCGACCTCGGCTTCCGCACGCAGTTTCTGTGGGATCTCAGCCGTCCGGTGACGCCGGAGTCGGACGCGGCGACGCGCGCCACGTTGCTGGCCAAAGGCATCGCGATCGCTGCATCGACCGGGATCGCGCAAAGCTGAAGCCGCACATCCATGGGTCAGGCCGAAGGAACTTCGCTCCGCGCATCGCTGATCGACCATAGCTGCGGCAGCCGGATCGAGAACAGGCCGGTCGCGCTCGCGCGGCGATCCAGCTTCAGCAGTTCCTTGTCCTTACTGAGCAGCCAGCTCGCTCCCGAGGCGAGTGCAAGTTCGAGAAACTTCTGGTCGTCCGGATCGCCGCAACGTGGCAGGCGATCGTCATCGAAAACCGCCAGGGCATCGGCCGGCAGCAGCCGTATCCAGCGATCGAACAGTTCCACCAGGCCGGGACGCATGGCCTCATCGATCGGCAGTTGCGGGTAGTGCAGCACGCGCAGCCATTCGTCGCGGCAATCCTCGCGCGTCACCGCCTGCACCACTCCACGCTGCAGCGCGCCCAGCAGGTGCGAGCACTGCGGATCGCGGAACACGAACAGATCCAGGCACACGTTGGTATCCAGCACGATGCGCGGAACCGGCAATTCGACGGAATCCATCGCTCAGGCGTCGTTCTCGGACGTCGCGCTCACCTGCACCTCGCCATCCTCGTCCATGCGGACATTCAGGGTGATCGGACGACAACATACCTGGCAGTCCTCGATGTAGTTCTGGTCGCCTGCGGACACATCCACAAGGATCTCGATGGACTCGCCGCAATACGGACAGGAAAGATCGAAGGGCGTGAGCATGCAGGTTTCACCGAAAGGAATACGACGCAGCTTGCCACAGACCGGCGACAACGATGCCGGCAAGGGATCAGGGCGTAATGAAAACCCGAGGTTCCGACCCATGACCTACACTTCACTTCTTCTTTTGCCGGACGACACCGATGGCCGAACGTGAATTCGACAACTACCGGGTGCGCTCCGGCGTCACGCTGGAAGGTTCGCGCTACACCGCTTACCTCGCGGTGACGCCGCGCGGGCACGGCTTTCCCATGTATTTCGCGATCTGCGAAAACCGCAGCTTCCGCGACAAGGATATCGCCGAGACCGCGGCGGCCAAGGCACTGGCGGACATGAGTGACCTCGAAAGCGACGGCACGCCGATCTTTCCGGAAGGCTATACCGGCTTCGACGACTGACCGGCCCTTGGCATATCGCCGGGCCGTCGCCACATCCCTGTCAGCCGCGCGCCATGCGCCCCAACCTCGACGTCGTCGCGCGTCACCCCTGCCAGGACAAACCCATGGATCTGAAACTCGCAAACCGCAAGGCCATCGTCACCGGCGGCAGCGCCGGCATCGGCCTGGCGATCGTGAAGTCGCTGCTCGCCGAAGGCGCCACCGTCGTCGTGCCCGGCCGCAGCAAGGCCAAGCTCGACCAGGCGATTCCCGACGGCGCCAACGTGCAGAAAGTGGTGGCCGATCTCGCCACTGCCGAAGGCGCAGCAGCGCTGATCCGGGAAGTGCTGGATACGGACATCCTGATCAACAACCTCGGCATCTACGAGGCCAAGCCATTCGCCGAGATCAGCGACGATGACTGGCTGCAGATGTTCGAAACCAACGTGCTGGGCGGCGTGCGGCTGTCGCGCCATTACTTTCCGCGCATGCTGGCGCGGAACTCGGGCCGGGTGATCTTCATCTCGAGCGAGTCCGGCGTCATGACGCCGGCGGAGATGATCCATTACGGCGTGACCAAGTCCTCGCAACTGGCCGTGTCCCGCGGCCTGGCCGAACTGACCAAGGGCACCGCGGTGACCGTCAACTCGGTGATGCCCGGGCCAACGCGCTCGGAGGGCATCGTGGAGTTCCTGCAGAGCGTGGCTTCGCCCGGCGCCAGCGCGGCGGAGGCGGAAAGCGAGTTCTTTGCAAAGCATCGCAGCAGTTCGCTGTTGCAGCGGCTGATCGAAGGCGACGAAATCGCCAGTCTGGTGACCTACCTGGCCAGCCCGCTGTCGGCCGCCACCAACGGCGCGGCCTTGCGCGCCGAGGGCGGACTGTTGCGCTCGATCGCCTGAGCGCGGACGCCTGGCTCAGGCTGCGGCGAGTTCGCGCAGCTTCGCCACGGCCGCGGGAATCGCCGAAGGTGCATCGATGGTGATCACCTTCGAGCGTTCGTCCTCGCGCAAACCGTTCTCCAACTCGTGCGCCCAGGTCACGTGGTACGGCAGGTGCACGCCCCAGCCGCCGAGGCGTACCACCGGTTCCACGTCCGAGCGCAACGAGTTGCCGACCATCGCGAACTGGTCCGCCTGCAGGTCGAACTCGGACAGCACGCGCAGATAGGTTTCGGCATCCTTCTCCGACACGATCTCGATGCGCCGGAACAGGTCGGCCAGTCCGGACTGCGCCACCTTCTTTTCCTGATGGAACAGGTCGCCCTTGGTGATCAGCACCACGTCGTGATGCTGCGCCACTTCCTCGATCGCCGCGCGGATGCCCGGCAGCAGTTCCACCGGATGCTGCAGCACGCGCTTGCCGATCTCCACCAGCTGATGGATGTCAGCGGTCGAGACGCGCCCGTCGGTGATCGCAATGGCAGTCTCGACCATCGACAGCGTCATGCCCTTGGCACCGTAACCGAACAGCTTGAGGTTGCGCCGCTCGGTCGCCAGCATGCTGTCGTTGACGTGGCTGTCGCCGAGATCGACGTAGCGCCCGACGATGTCGGTGAATTCCACGTTCGCCTGGCGGTAGTAGTCCTCGCTGCGCCACAGCGTGTCGTCGCCGTCGAAACCGATTAGTTGCAGCATGGAGTCCGCATTCCTCGTTGATTTTCGGCACGCATCGGTCGCGATGCCCCGGGTCGGCCTATGATAAACGTCGGCGCCCTTTCCGCCATCGACGGAGCCGCATGATGAGCAACCGCTGCAGCCATCTCGATACCATCAGGAATGTCACCCCCAGCGCACGCGGCTGCGAGGAATGCCTCCAGTCCGGCGACGTCTGGCTGCACTTGCGCATCTGCCGCACCTGCGGCCACGTCGGCTGCTGCGACGATTCGCCGAACCGGCACGCGACCAAGCATTTTCATCACACGCAACATCCGATCATCGAAGGCTACGACCCCCCGGAAGGCTGGGGCTGGTGCTATGTCGACGAAGCGATGCTGGACCTGCGCGACACCATGACCCCGCAACTGGGCCCGATTCCGCGCTATTACTGAATACCGGACCGCCACCATGGCCACATCCAGCCGAATCCTGTTGCAGACGACGATCCCGACCACCGCCGACGACTGGCACATCGGCCGCTTCAGCCTGTTGCGCGACTACCTCGCCAACCTGCGTGACGCCGATGGCGAGCCGTTGTTCGACGTGGTCGCGCGCGATCGCGATGCGCCTGGCGCACCGGACAGCGTGCTGTCGCAACTGGATACCTCGTCGTTCGACGAAATGTGGCTGTTCGCGGTCGATACCGGCGACGGCCTCAGCTCGGAGGATTGCGCCGCCATCACCCGCTTCCGCCAGCGCGGCGGCGGGCTGATGGTGACGCGCGACCACATGGATCTCGGCTGTTCGGTGTGCACGCTGGGCGGCGTGGGCGCGGCGCATTTCTTCCACACCAAGAATCCCGAACCCGACGCATCGCGCCGGCATGTCGACGACACCATCACCACCGACATCTCGTGGCCGAACTATCACTCCGGTGCCAACGGCGATTTCCAGCACGTCGACATCCGCATGCCGCTGCATCCGGTACTGACCGACCCGGACTCGCCGGATGGCGCATTGCATTCGCTGCCCGCGCATCCGCACGAGGGCGCCGTAGGCAAGCCGGCCGACGATCCGACCGCGCGGGTCATCGCCACCGGGCGCAGCAAGCTGAGCCAGACGGAATTCAATCTGGCGGTGGCGTTCGAGCCTTCGGCCGACGGCGGTCCGGCCATCGCGCAGTCCACCTTCCATCATTTCGCCGACTACAACTGGAACCCGTCGATGGGTGCGCCGAGCTTCGTCACCGAACCGCCCGGCGATGCCCTCGCGCACGCGCCCGAGGCACAGCGTTCGATCGAGCGCTACGTGCGGAATCTCGCGTTGTGGCTGGCCGGACGTCCGGTGGACACGTCGCGGGCGGCTTAACTGGCCTGCCGCGTATCTTGATGGTGGGCTGCACGCGAATCCAGCAGATTTTCTACAGCAGGGGCTGTGACATGTTTCGAAGAATCCGCGTGACCTTCACCAGATGGTCTGCTTCGGTCAATTTCGTCTTGGCTCTGATGATCGCGTTGACGTTCTCATCGCTCGGCGCCATATCAAACCATGCACTCGCGATCGAGCCGGTACGTCCTGATCAGGAATCGTTTTTGATCCGGGCAGTTTTCGCGGATCGATATCTATGGCTTCTTTCTGATGCCGGGCAGCTTTCGGCCATCGCTGAAGCGGGCGACAAACGCGTCGCCATGGACCTGTCGGAACCCGTGCTTGATCTATGCAGGAATGATGGTCAGCCGATGGCGATCACCGGCGCCACCGGAAAAGCTTGGACATTGCGCCGGTGGATCAACCAAATCTGGTCTCCGATGGCGGTGATTCCACGTGATGGAGACGAGCTCCGGGCAATCAACTGCGCGGATGGAACAGAGACGATTCTGACCTCGAATCGGCTGATTGGCGTCGACAGGAATGGCGCAATCCATGTGACTCATCTCTCCGGAAAATTGAATCACGGCACGGTCACCGCCACCTATGACGGCGGCAACGACTTTTACGTCGCCTTCGATGCGGGCGAATGGGGAGGTGGATTGCAACGCATCGACAAAAGCACAGGTGCAGTGGTTTTCGTTGACCGGAACGTCAGCGGAGAACTTTGTGGCGGACCGTTGAACGCGGACTGTGACCCCGTCAATGGGGTGGTACGAGAACCATGGAACACGGACTGTCTTGCCGTTGCTGTCGGCCTTGTGCACATGATGATGCACGGCCGCATCGTTGAAGCATGCGGCGATAAAATCAGGCTGCTGTACGCCAAGCCTCATGCATCCGCATGGGCTGATTTATCGAAAAAGCACGTCCCGATAACAGAAACTGTCGCTTTCTTCGGTCTGACTGCCAGCGAAGACGCGCTATGGGCTGTCGGCATCGATGGGCTATATCGAATAGACAGGAACGGTGCGGCAGCATCCACACCCTTGCCACAGTTCAGGACGATTGGCGGTATCGGAGTCAGCTTTGAAAATCCCGCACTTATCTTCGTGATGACTGACGCCAATCAGCGGCATTCCGTGAGTGGCGGCGTGCCCATGCTTGTACCTCGCTGACGGATAAAGCATGCCGCAAGCATTCAGGTCACTTGGTTGCCCAGCATCAGGTTGATGCCTAAGGCTGTCGCCAGTTCGCGCAGTGGTTCGGCATCGCGGGTCAGTGTCATGAAACCGGCATAGTTGTCGCCGTCGGTTTCCCACGCCCACAGCGTGTAGCCGAATTCGGCGAGGCGATCGTAGGCGATCGAGAAGAGTTCGGCCGAATCCATGTCGTCGAAGAATTCGTCGTCGTCCGGATCGCCGTTCCAGTCGATCGAGAGATTCCAGCGCGAGGACAGTTCGTCGACCGCCTGGATCAGCGAACGCATGTCGTGCGCGTCGACGATGAAGCCCGAGCGCCAGTCGATCACCCGGCCGATCACCGCGATCGGCTCGATGTCGTCCGCGTCGACACCGGCCACCGCCTCGCGATAGTCGGTGAATTGCAGCAGCGCGGTTTCCTCGTCGCCTGGGTTGATCAGCAGCAGGAACTGCCAGACTTTCGCCTCGACCGAATCCTCGTCGAGGTCGTCGAACTCGTGTTCGGCATCGAAGTCGTCGTCGAAATCGCTCATGCGCCGACCCGGCGGCGCACGGCTTCGAAATCGCGCACCGGGCGGATTTCCACGCAGCCGGTCTTGGTCCAAGGAAACTCCGCAGCGATACGCACCGCCTCGTCCATGTCTGCCGCTTCGATGAGATTGAAGCCGCCCAGGTATTCCTTGGTCTCGGCGAACGGCCCATCGAGCACGCTGACCTTGTTGTTGCGGATGCGCACGGACTTCGCGCTCGCCGGATCTTCCAGTTGCTGCGAATCCAGCAGGTGACCGGTTTCGCGCAATTCGTCGGCATGCCTGATGCAACTGTGCATGCGCGTATCGAACTCGCCTTCCGGCAGTGCATCCAGCAAGGTGCCGTCGCTGTAGATCATCAGCAGGAATTTCATGATGGGCCTCGATGGGGACAAAGCAACCTGCGCACTCTAACCCGCCGGCGCCCCAAGGCAATGGGATACCCGCAATGGGATACTTGCCGCCGACTTCTCCGTGAACACCGCCATGCACGACCTGCCAGCCAGTTTCGCCTGCAGCCCGATCGCCTTCGTGCGATCGCCCTACGCACGGCGCATCGACGCGCCGCACCAACCGACGGTAGTCGAAGGCACCGAAAGCGGCGCGTCGTCCGAGGCGGTCATCGAATTCGTGGAGGGTTTCCCCGCGGCGGCGTTCCGCGATCTCGCCGGGTTCGAGCGCATCTGGCTGATTTTCGCGTTTCATCGCAGCGAAGGCTGGAAGACCGAAGTACGGCCACCGCGCGGCGGCGGCAAGCGCAGCGTGCTGGCCACGCGCTCGCCGCATCGGCCCAACGCGATCGGATTGTCCGCCGTCGAACTGACCGGTGTCGAAGAGCGCACGCTGCGCGTGCGCGGCATGGACCTGCTCGACGGCACGCCGATCCTCGACATCAAGCCTTACGTGCCGTATGCCGATGCGTTTCCCGCCTCGCGTGCCGGCTGGATCGATGCGATCGACGCCAGCCAGGGACAGCATTCCGCGCCGGGACCGAAGCGGCCACGAAACAAGCCATCCGCATGACCGCCGGATGATCGTGACGCCGTGTACCGCGAAGCGGTTCCACGGCCTTGTCACGCGCACGTCTCCGGCCTGTCCGAATATCTGAGACGGGCGTTGGCTATCGTGCGCAAGCCCGAGCGGAACCCCTCCGATAGCGGCGCCGATGCACTGGCAGTGGTCGGTTCAAACCTTTGCCGCGCCAGGCGCATGCCCGGCGCGGCTTTTTTGTGTGCTTCCTCTCGCCAGCTTGAATGACTCAATCCTCACAGCCATCGGGTCACTTGAAGAGGCCGTTGTCGCCCGGCGCGTACACGCCGCTTTTAGGCAACTACACGAGTGCCGGCTGCGGCGACTTGGTCCAGACGAAGGATTCGTCGGGTCGGCATGGCCTCTTCGAAACGCCCGCGCTTGCTGGCCTCGATGTTACTGGCCAATGTCGCGCAGCCGCTTACCAGCCATCAGGTTGCGCTCGATCTGCTCCAGCGTCACGCCCTTGGTTTCCGGCACCAGCCAGAACGTGAGCAGGATGAACACCACGTTGAACGCGGCGTAGAGACCGAACGTTGCCGCATTGCCGATGCCGTTGAGCAGGCTGAGGAACGACACGCCCACGACCCAGTTGGCCGCCCAGTTGGTGAAGGTGGAGCAGCCGATGCCGAAGTCGCGCCCCTTGAGCGGCTGCACCTCCGAACACAGCGTCCAGATCAGCGGGCCGGCCGACATCGCGAAGCCGATGATGAAGATCAGCAGCATGCCGACCGTGAAGAACTGCTTGCCATGCGTATCGATGCCCAGGTGCATCATGGTGCCGACCACGCCCAGGCCAATCGCCATCACCACGAAACCGGTGTAGAGAATCGGCTTGCGGCCAAGCTTGTCGACCAGGCCGATCGCGATGAAGGTGGCGAGCACGTTGGTAAGCCCGACGATGGCGGTGAACCACATCTGTGATTCGGTGTTGTAGCCCATGCCTTCGAAGATGCGCGGCGCGTAGTACATCACCACGTTCATGCCGGTCAGCTGCTGCATCACCTGCAGCAGCACGCCCAGGCCCACCGAACGGCGGAAGTTGGAGTTCTCCTGGAACAGGTGCCAGCCGCGCTGCGGCGTCTTGAGCTGTTCGGCGATGTCGTTGAGTTCCTGCTCGACCACGCTACGGTCGCCGCGGAGTTTCTCCAGCACCTGCTCGGCTTCGGCGCGACGGCCGCGCATCATCAACCAGCGCGGGCTGAAAGGCAGGAAGAACACGCCGATCAGGAACAGCGCGCCGGGAATCGCGATGATGCCCAGCATCCAGCGCCAGTTGCCCGAATAGCTGAAGGCGGTATCGGAAAGAAACGCCACCAGGATGCCGATAGTGATCATCAACTGGTACAGCGAAATCATCGCGCCGCGGATTTTCTCCGGTGCGATTTCCGCCAGGTACAGCGGTGCGGTGAAGCTAGCGATGCCGATGGCGAGCCCCAGGATGAAGCGCGCCACGATCAGCACCTCGGGCGACCAGGCGAAGCCGCACAGCACCGAACCGGCGACGAACAGCACCGCCCCGAGAATCAGCGAACGCTTGCGACCGAGCGCGCTGGACATCCATGCCGCACTCAGCGCGCCGATCGCTGCGCCAGCCATCATGATGCTGACGATCCACTCGATCATGCTGTCGCTGATGCCGAAGTCGTGCTGGATGAATTTCTGCGCACCGGAGATCACGCCGATGTCCAGGCCGAACATCAGCCCCGCCAGCGCGGCGAGGATGCAGGTGAAAATGGCCGTTGCCTTCGGATGAAGCGGTGGTGCTGCGGTGGCATTCATTGGTGACTCCCCATGGATAGTCGCGTGTTGATCGCGCAATAGTCGCGTAGTTGCCGCGTCATGAGCACGCTGCATGGCAGCGTCGACGTGCGAATTCGTGGGCCGTTGCGCTCATGTCGCATCCGCCGTTCGGGGTCTGCCCGCAAAACGCGCTTCCGGCAGCCCCCGTTTTGGAACCCGTGCGGAGAACAGGTTTCCCGCCTGTGGATCGTCAAGCAACGCCTGCGCGGACAATCCGTCGCGCGCGCTGGTGACATAGAGCCGATCCAGCGCGCCGCCGCCCAGCGCCGGCCGCGTCGGCTGACTCGCCTGCACGTTCACCACCACATCTTCGCGTCCGTCCGGCGTATAGCGCACCACGCGACCCATGCCCCACTGCGCATTCCACAGGCCGCCTTCAGCATCCACGGTCGACCCGTCCGGCTCACCTTCGATGTCGCGCAGGTCGATCCAGACTTCGGCGTTGCCGGCCTCGCCTTCCGCGTTGTACGAACAACGCCGGATCACGCGCTGCGGCGAATCGCAGAAATACATCGTTCGTCCATCGGGACTGAACGCGAGGCTGTTGGGAATCGCCACGCGATCGAGATCGAGCCGGTGCAGCGAGAGATCCGCATCGAGCCGGTAGAAACTGCCGACGGCCTGCTTCGGTCCGCCATCGCGCGGCTCATGCAAGGTACCGAACACGAAACGGCCCTCGCGATCGCAGACACCATCGTTGAGCCGCGTGGGCAGATCGGCCTCGACTTCGCACAACGGCTCCAGCGTGCCGCTGGGCAGGTGGAAGAAACTCAGCCGCGTGGCAAGGCCGAGCAACAGCCAGCCGTCGTCTTCGCACAGCGCGAACGAGGCCAGCCGCTCGGGCATCGGCCAGGTGTCGGTTACGCCATCGGAAGGGCGGTGACGCCACAGCGTCGCGGCGTGGATATCGGTCCAGTACAGCGCCTGCGCGCGCGGGCACCACTGGATGCCCTCGCCCAGCACGTTGCCGATGTCGAGCACACTGGTGGCGACGGCGCCGCGTTCATCAAGCGCGTTCACACCCAGCCACCATCCACGATGAAATCCTGGCCAGTGCACATGCGGCTGTCGTCCGCCGCGAGGAACAGCGCGGCGCTGGCCAGATCCTGCGCCTGCAGGTAACCGGGCAGGCACTGCTTGCGCGCGATCTCGGCTTCGCCCTCGGCATCGAGCCAAAGCCGCTGCTGCTTTTCGGTGATCACCCAGCCGGGTACCAGGCAGTTGATGCGGATGCGGTCGTGCCCGAGCGAACGCGCCAGCCCGTTGACCAGTCCGCGCACCGCGGCCTTGGCCATCGTGTACATCGGGTAGCCGTCGTTCTTGATCATCCAGCCGGTCGAACCCAGGCAGATCACCGAACCGCCGCCGAGCGCGCGCATGTCGGGCACCACCGCCTGCGTGGCGAAATACTGATGGCGCAGGTTCACCGCGATGTTGCGCTCGAAATCCGCCGGCGTGGTGTCGGCCAGCTGATGGCGCACGTCGTTGGCGGCGTTGTTGACCAGCGTGGCGATCGGACCGATCTGCCTGCGCGCTTCGCCGATCGCTGCGGCGAGTGCGTCAAGATCGGTGACGTCGCATTTCAGGAACAGCGGCACATGCGTGGTCTTTTGCAGGCCTTCCAGCAGCGCGGTCGCACCGGCGACGTCGACGTCGAGGAATGCCACCCGCGCTCCCTGTCGCGCAAACGCTTCCACGAACGCTGCGCCGATGCCGGTGGCGCCGCCGGTGATGAGCACCGCGCGGCCGGCAAGGCTGGGGTAACTGGCCAGAGCAGACATGGGCGAGGTGGCGGAAACGGAGTGATCCACGCCTACCATTCCGCGACACTGCCGTCCGCGTGGCGCCAGATCGGATTGCGCCAGCGATGGCCGACCTTGGCGCGCTCGGCCACGTATTCCTCGTTGACGGTGATGCCGAGGCCAGGCCCGTTCGGAATGCTGACGAAGCCGTCGTCATAGGCGAACACGCTGCGATCGCTGACGTAGTCGAGCAGATCGTTGCCGGCGTTGTAGTGGATGCCCAGGCTCTGCTCCTGGATGAAGGCGTTGTGGCAGACGCCGTCGAGCTGCAGGTTGGCCGCCAGCGCGATCGGGCCGAGCGGGCAATGCAGCGCCAGCGCGACGTCATAGGCTTCGGCCATCGCCGCGATCTTGCGTGTTTCGGTGATGCCGCCGGCGTGCGAGGGATCGGGCTGGATGATGTCGACGCCGCCGGTGGCCAGCACACGCTTGAAGTCGTAGCGTGAATACAGCCGCTCGCCCAACGCGATCGGCGCCGGCGAGATCGCCGCCAGCTCGGGGATCGCTTCGAGGTGGTCGGACAGCACCGGCTCCTCGATGAACATCAGCTTGTAAGGCGCCAGTTCGCGCATCAGCACCTTGGCCATCGGCTTGTGCACGCGGCCGTGGAAATCCAGTCCGAGCCCGATGGTGGGACCGACCGCGTCGCGCACCGCCTGCACGTTCTCCAGCACGCGCTCGACCTTGTCGTAGGTGTCGACGAACTGCAGTTCTTCGGTGGCATTCATCTTGACCGCGCTGAAACCGCGCGCGACCGCATCGACCGCGGCCTTGGCAGTGTCCGACGGACGGTCGCCGCCGATCCACGAATACACGCGGATGCGCGAACGCACCGGACCGCCGAGCAATGCATGGATCGGCTGGCCGAGGTCCTTGCCCTTGATATCCCACAGCGCCTGGTCGATGCCGGCGATGGCGCTCATCAGGATCGGCCCGCCGCGATAGAAGCCGCCGCGGTACATCAGGCTCCACAGATCCTCGACGTGTCGCGGGTCCTTGCCGATCAGATAGTCGGCGAGTTCGTCCACGGCGGCGGCCACGGTATGCGCGCGCCCTTCGACCACCGGCTCGCCCCAGCCGCTCAGGCCTTCGTCGGTGTCGATGCGCACGAACAGCCAGCGCGGCGGAACCAGGTACGTGGTCAGGCTTGTGATCTTCATGCGCGTCGTGTGCCCCTGTTGCCTGATTCTGTGGAAGACGAAACCCATGCATGGACGAAAACGCGTGCCGCTTCCGCCACCTCGGCGACGCTGCGGCCCGGTGCATACAGCGCCGAACCGATGCCGAAACCGGCGGCCCCGGCGCGACGATAGACCTCCATGCCCGCCGGATCGATGCCGCCGACCGGCAGCAGCGGAACATCCGGCGGAAGGATCGGACGCCATGCGCGCAAGATCGCCGGCGTGATCAGCTCGGCGGGAAACGCCTTCAATGCATCGGCACCGGCATGCAACGCGGCGAATGCTTCGGTCGGCGTGGACACGCCGGGCACGCAAAACAAGCCGGCACTCTTCGCTGCGGCGATCACCTGCGTGTCCGCGTGCGGCATCACGATGATCTTGCCGCCTGCCTTGGCGACGTCCGCGACGGCATCGACACTCAGCACGGTGCCCGCGCCGATCAGGCAGCGATCGCCCAGCGCATCGGCGAGCAGGCGGATGCTTTCCAGCGGGCGCGGCGAATTGAGCGGCACTTCGAGGATGCGGAAGCCGGCATCGACGATGGCGGTACCGATAGCCACCGACTCCTCCGGGCGCAAGCCACGCAGGATGGCGATCAACGGCAATGGCTCGAGCCAGGTGCGAAACATCAGTGTTCTCCGTAAGCGAGGGTGGTCTGGCCGATCAATGCAGCGGCGCGGCCGATGCGCCAAAGGCCACGCGCCGACGCGTCGAGGACCGTACCGGGTTCGGCCAGGTTGAACGCCACGGCCGCGCGGCTGTAGCGCGCGCACAGCGACTCGTCGCCGACCAGCAACGGCGCCGCATCGCCCGGCAGCCAGCCGGAGGCCAGCCCCGCGCGCAGCTCTTCGCCGATCAGCAGGCCGGACAGATAATCGGGCACCGCGTCGAGCGCCAGTTGCCCGTCGAGCATCAGCGCACGCGTCGAAAACAGCTTGGTCAGCGCACCGGCGGCAGCACTGTCGCGCGCCGCGCGCACACCCGCGTCGAACGCGTCGGTGTCCAGGTTCGAACCGATCGTGTCGGGAACGCCCGCGCCGAGAATCGAATGCTCGCGAAGCACCGCGTAAAGCTCGCCAGTCATCATCGTCGCGAGGCGCACGATGCGGCCGTCGCGCACTTCGATCCATTTGCTGTGCGTGCCGGGCAACAGCAGGTGCATGTGGCCGGCAAGTTCCGGCCGCGATGCCAGCGCGCCGATCACCTGGGTTTCCTCGCCGCGCATCACATCGACGCTCAGCGCATCGCGCACGCCGGGAATGATGCCGACCCGTCGACCGTCCGCACTGCGCACGCCGACAATGCTGGCGGCCAGTGCGCCGATATCCGCGGGAGTGTCGATATAACCGACCTCGCGCCAGCCCTGGCGGCTGCCGACCATGCCTGCGGCCAGCACCGGCGCACTCGGCCAGCCTTCGCAGATCGACGCGAGCGCGGCATCGAAACCGCCCTCGGGAAGGTGACGGATGCCCCACGGGCGATTGCGCGTTTCATGCACGGCACCGCCGCCATCGAACAACATGGCCCGCAAACGCGACGTACCCCAGTCAAGACCGATCAACCAGTGCATCGTTTCAAACCTTGCTCGTGCTTCGGCGGTGCTTTTCCATGTTCGCGCGCGAGTCGGCGACCATGCGCAACATGGCGCGGCGTGCCGCATCCGGCTGGCGGCGACGGATCGCCTCCAGCACTTTCTGATGATGCGGCAGCGAATATTTGAAATCTTTGGCGGTGCGTGCGGACAGCACGAAGAAGGTTCCCAGTGCCGTCTCGATCACCGAAAAAAGCGAGGCCATCAGTTCGTTGTTGGTCGCATTGAGCACGGCTTCGTGGAACGCGAGATCCGCCTCCGTCCAGGCATCGAGATCCTTCGCGGCATCCATCGCGGCATAAGCTGCATCGATCCGCTCAAGCTGCTCCACGCTACAGCGCAGCGCCGCCGTGGCGGCGGCGGCCGGCTCGATCACCTCGCGCATCTCGACCAGCTTGCGCACGAAATCCTCGGTGGGCATCAGCGCGCAGCGCCAGCCCAGCACGTCGGCATCGAGCTGGTGCCAGAACCGCGGATCGCGCACGCGCGTGCCGACCTTGGGACGCGATTCCACCAGGCCCTTGGCCGAGAGCACCTTCATCGCTTCGCGCAACGCGGTGCGGCTCACTTCCATCTGCTCGGC
>DASWOQ010000035.1:0-107152 GCA_036398675.1 Rhodanobacter sp.
CCACTGGCGCGTCTTCGCCGCCTTGATGAAACCAGTGGTATCACCCGCATCGACCACGCCCGCGTCCTTCGCGATGCCGCCGGCTTTCAGCACGGCCTGCGCGCCGGCATCGGCGGCGATCGCTTTCAGATGGCCAAACGCGTCACGCACGAAATCCACCGCAGCGGCTTCCTTCGCCAACAGCTTGCCGGCAGCGTCGGAGAGCACCAGCGCCACGGCATCGAACACCAGCGATGGCGTGCCGGCGAGTTGGCCATCCGCCGCCTGCGGCTTGCCGTCGCTGAGTTTCGCGCCGCCCACTTTCAGCGAAACGATCTTCACGGTGGCGCCTGCGGTTTCCGCGGCCTTGCGCAATGCCTTGATCGTGGCGGCATCGGAATCGTCGTGGACAAGGATGCCGACGGCGCGGCCTTTCAGCGTGTCCTTCATCTTGCCGATGATCTGCAGGGCGGGGGAGTCCGGTTGATCCTTCGCGGGTATCGACTTCGGCTGTGCCGGCGGCAGTTTGGCGAGGCCCAGGCCATCAGCGACGCGCTGCGCGAGATCCTCCTCGATGTTGCGCAGGTGGCCGACGATCGCTTCACGCACGTGCGGCGTTTCCACCTTGGACAGCTCGAACACCAGCGCCGAGGCGATGTGCGCCTGCTCGGGCTTGCTCTGGCTGCGGAAGAACTGGCGTGCCTGGCTGTAGTGATCGGCGAAACTCTCGGCGCGAATGCGGCTCTTGCCGCCATCGACCGTGGGCTCGGCGAAGCTGCGGAAGCCGCTGGCCGAGGCACGCGCGGACGCGGGATCGAGCGAACTGGGCTCGTACGCCACGCGACCTTTCGGCACCTGCATCTGCATGTGGCCGTCGCGCTGCTGGTTGGCGAACGGGCACTTCGGTGCGTTGATCGGCAACTGGTGGAAGTTCGGCGAACCCAGCCGCGAGAGTTGCGTGTCGAGGTAGGAGAACAGCCGGCCCTGCAGCAGCGGGTCGTTGGAGAAGTCGATGCCTGGCACCACGTGCGACGGGCAGAACGCGACCTGTTCGGTCTCGGCGAAGAAGTTGTCCGGCCAGCGATTCAGCACCATGCGGCCGATCACGGTGAGCGGCACCAGTTCCTCGGGGAGGAGCTTGGTCGCGTCGAGATGGTCGAACGGGAAACGGTCGGCTTCGGCCTGGGTTAACAGCTGCACGGCCAGTTCCCACTCCGGGTAATTGCCGGACTCGATTGCCTCGAACAGGTCGCGGCGATGGAAATCCGGATCGGCGCCGGCCAGCTTCACCGCCTCGTCCCACACGGTGGATTGCAGGCCGAGCTTCGGGCGCCAGTGGAATTTAACGAAGGTGGATTCGCCATCCGCGTTCACCAGCCGGAAGCTGTGGATGCCGAAGCCTTCGATCATGCGCAGCGAGCGCGGGATCGCGCGGTCGCTCATCGCCCACATGATCATGTGCATCGCTTCGGGGGTGAGCGAGATGAAGTCCCAGAACGTGTCGTGCGCGCTGCCGGCCTGCGGAAAGCCGCGGTCGGGTTCCATCTTCACCGCATGGATCAGGTCGGGGAATTTGATCGCGTCCTGGATGAAGAACACCGGGATGTTGTTGCCGACCAGGTCCCAGTTGCCTTCCTTGGTGTACAGCTTCACCGCGAAACCGCGCACGTCGCGTGGCGTGTCGATGGAGCCGGCGCCACCGGCCACGGTCGAGAAGCGCGTGAACAGCGGCGTGCGTTCGCCCACTTCGGTGAGCACGCGCGCGGTGGTGTATTTCTTCAGTGACTTCGTGAGTTCGAAGTAGCCGTGCGCGGCCGAACCGCGCGCATGCACGATGCGCTCGGGGATGCGTTCGTGGTCGAAGTGGGTGATCTTTTCGCGGAGGATGAAATCCTCCAGCAAGGTCGGGCCGCGCTCGGTGCTGCGCAGCGAGTTCTGGTTGTCGCCGAGCGGGGTGCCCTGGTTGGTGGTCAGCGGCGGATGCCTGCCGCCGGCCTGTTGCTGCAATTCGTCGCCGTTGCCGCGGCTGTCGCGATCAACCTTCCGTTCTGTCTTGCGAGCGGCGGCTTTGGCTGATGGGCTGGGTTTCTTCGCCATGACTTGCTCCGGAACAGTGAGGTAGGGCGCGCGAATGGCGCCGTTTTCCGATCCTGCACCGCCCGGAGTGAATGCCCCGTCGACTTCGCTGTGTCAGCTTGATGCGGAGGCTACCGATGTCTTGTTCGCCGCTGCGGGGTTCAGGCAGTCGCGGGTCATTGGCGTGGCATCGGCGCTTACGCAGAGCTCGAAATCCAGCGGCAGGTCGGCCATGCCGCGTTCGGTATCCGCGGCCATCGCAAACTGCCGGATTGGCGCGCTGCATGACGGGTTCGTTGTGCAGTCGCGCTCGAACACGCCGTAGTGGCACTGGCCGCTACGGCTGTGGATGCACTCGAAGGTCGAGGTGGGACCGAGCACGGTGACGCGGCTGTAGATCCGGTCGGTGCCGTTGGTGGTGCTGCGCATGATGATGGTGCGGCCGGCGTGATCGCAGCCAGCCAGTGCGAGAATGAAGTAGAACAGCGCAATGAGCTTGTGCATGACGTGCCTCGTGGTTGGCGTGGTCGGCGATACCTACATGTTGCGGAACAGCGTCATGAAGGGCTGGCTGACGGTGAGGGTCTCCGGCCGCTGCTTCAGTCGCAGCGTGCCCTTGCCGCTGTCGTCGCGGATCACCGCGACGATCGCCTTCAGATTGACGATGGTGGAGCGGTGGATCTGCTTGAAATGGACCGGGTCGAGCACGTCGAGCAGTTCGCGGATGGGCTTGCGCAGCAGCGCTTCGCCATCGGCGGTCATCGCCACGGTGTACTTGTTGTCGGCGCGGAAGTAAGCGATGTCGTCGACCATGATCAAGCGAGTTTCGCGCCCGCTGCTGGCGGTGATCCAGGTCAGCGGCGTCGCGCTGCCGGTGGGCGTGGCGGCCTGTGCGAGTTGCCGCAATGTCTGTGCGATATCTGCCGGGATACCGCCGCTGGCCGCGCGCGACTTGACCCGTTGCACGGTGGCGGCAAGGCGCTCCGGTGCGATCGGCTTGAGCAGGTAGTCGACGGCGCCGCGTTCGAACGCATCGATGGCGTACTGGTCGTAGGCGGTGGTGAACACGATCTGCGTGGCGGGGCTGGATTCGATCGCCGCCATGGCGACTTCTAGGCCGGTGAGGCCTGGCATGCGGATGTCGAGAAACGCCACCTCGGGCTTGTATTCGGCGATGGCCTCCAGCGCAGCCGCGCCGTCCTCGCATTCGGCGATGACATCGAGCTCGGGCCAGGTTTCGGCGAGCAGCCGCCCTAGCGCGCTGCGCAGCAGCGCTTCGTCTTCGGCGACCACGGCGCGGATCATGCGGCGGCTCCGGCGGCCGGCACGGTGATCGTCGCGGCTACGCCGGCCGGCACGTTGGCGACCACAGCCAGCGAGGCTTCGCCGTCGTACATCAGGCGCAGCCGTTCGCGCACATTCTTCAGGCCGATGCCGGTGCCGCCGCCCATATCGCTGAAGCCCTGGCCATCGTCGGCCACGGTGATCGCGATGGTGGCGTCGTCGCGGCGCGCGAAGATCCACACCGTGCCGCCGGCGGGCTTGGGTTCGAGCCCGTGCTTGATCGCGTTTTCCACCAGGGTCTGCAGCATCATCGGCGGCAGCGGGGTGGTGCGCAGCGCCTCGGGCACGTCGATCTGCAGGCCGAGCCGGGTGCCCATGCGTATCTTCAGGATTTCCAGGTAGGCGCGAGCGCGCTCGAGTTCGTCGCCCAATGTGGACAAGGTGTCCTCAGCGCTAGGCAGCGAGCGGCGCAGGTAGGTGATCAGGTGCCCGAGCATCTCGTCGGCCTGTACCGGATTGCTGCGTGTGAGGTATTGCGCGCTGGCCAGCGTGTTGTAGAGGAAGTGCGGCTCGACCTGCGCGTGCAGCAGGCTGAGCTTGGCGACGGTGAGTTCCTTCTCGGTGGCGGTCTGCGCATTCGCCTTCTGTTCGTTGCGGCGGCGTTCGGCGACGCGGCGGGTGATCGCGCGCGCGATGGCCTCGGCGTTTTCCAGGTTGGTGCCGTCGTCGACGCGGAACCAGTCGCTCCACGCCCCGCTCTCCGGTTCGCAGATCAGCGTGACGCTGCCGCTGCCTTCGCCCGGCGTGACGGTGGCCAGGATCTGGTTGCGCGTGTGGCCGAACCAGTTGGACGGATTGAACGCACCCAGCACGCCGCGGCCGTAGGGCGTGGGACGGCGGACCTTGGCGCGCACCTGCAGGCTGTCGCGGGCGCTTTCGACTTCCATCGTGCGCGGCAATTCGCGGATCGCCGCGTCCAGCAGGTCGAACGCCTCGCCGGCCTCGAACGGGATCTCGATCTGCCGGCGCTGGCGGTTGGCCAGCGTGCCGCCGTCGACCCGGCCGGCGATGAGGCGCACCCGGCGCATGTGCGAGAACGCGCCGGTGATCACGAACGCCAGTGCGATGCCGCCGAGCAGGAAGGCGGGCGCCACGTCGTGGGCGTGCGCCACGCCCGACCACGCCAGGATGGCCAGGAAAAACACCAGCACCCATGCCAGCGTGATGCGAAGGATGAAGAACGAACTCTTGATCATGCCGGGTTCCGTCTGTTGCCGAAGATGGATACAGAGCATAGCGACGGAAAATGCCGCGTTCGCCGCGATTGCGACGGAACCCGCCATGGCGCGACGAATCCGCGGTGGCGCGGTGCGGAACCGCGGTCGCCCGACCAAAGCACGGAGCGGGCCTGCCTGTCGCCATGACTTCCGGCGGTGTCTGCATGCGGTGTTCCGGCTCACTATCGCCGACTGGAGCGACGCCGGGCGATCCTGTTCGACGCTGCAGTGCACCAGTTTTCTTGCCCGCCGGCGGCATGTCGCCGGTTCGGGCTTACATGAGGGAGCGTCATGCGCAAATTTCTGTTCTCCGCGATCACCCTGGCACTTGCCGGCATCGCCGTACCCGCCGTCGCGGCCACGTCGGAGGTACCGCAAGCGGTATTCGCCACCACCCAGCTGCCGCGTGGCGTGGTGCCATCGCACTACGACGTATCCGTGGTGCCGCATGCCGCGACGCTGAGCTTCGACGGCAAGGTGACGATCACCGTGGACGTGCTGAAGCCGACCAGCAGCATCACGCTCAACGCGATCGACATGACGTTCTCGTCGGTGCAGCTTGCGCCAGCGAATGGCAAGTCCGCCGCGATGACGCCCAGGACAAGCACGGATGCGGAATCGCAGACCGCCACCTTCACCTTCGACAAGCCCGTTCCGGCCGGCAGCTACAAGCTGAGCATGGCCTACAGCGGCAAGATCGGTACCCAGGCCAACGGCCTGTTTGCGATCGACTACGACACCAAGGCCGGCAAGAAGCGTGCGCTGTACACCCAGTTCGAGAACTCCGATGCGCGCCGTTTCATTCCGTCGTGGGACGAGCCGGCGTACAAGGCCACGTTCAACCTGGACGTGACCGTGCCGAGTGGCCAGATGGCGGTGAACAACATGCCGGCGGCATCGAAGACCGACCTCGGCAACGGCATGACGCGCGTGCGCTTCCAGCAGTCGCCGAAGATGTCCACCTACCTGCTGTTCTTCGGGCTGGGTGACTTCGACCGCGCCACCACCAACTCCGACGGCACCGAGATCGGCGTGATCACGCAGAAAGGCAAGAGTTCGCAGGCGCAGTTCACGCTGGACTCGGCCAAGGCGGTGCTGCACGAATACAACAACTACTTCGGCGTGCCGTACCCGCTGCCGAAGCTGGACAACATCGCGTCGCCGGGCAGCAGCCAGTTCTTCAGCGCGATGGAGAACTGGGGCGCCATCTACACCTTCGAGTACAGCCTGCTGCTCGATCCATCGATCTCCAACCAGGGCGACAAGCAGGAAGTATTCAACACCGCCGCGCACGAAATGGCGCACCAGTGGTTCGGCGATCTGGTGACGATGAGCTGGTGGGACGACCTCTGGCTCAACGAGGGCTTCGCTTCGTGGATGGCTGCGCGCACGACCGAGAAGCTGCACCCGGAATGGCATACCGAGCTGGATGCGGTGGGCACGCGCGAGTCGGCGATGTCGTTCGATGCGGTGGCGACCACGCATCCGGTGGTGCAGCACGTGGCAACGGTGGAACAGGCCAGCCAGGCGTTCGACTCCATCACGTACTCCAAGGGCGAAGCGGTGATCCGCATGCTCGAGGCCTACGTCGGTGCCGACAACTGGCGCAACGGCGTACGCCGCTATATCAAGGCGCATGCCTATGGCAACACGACCTCCGACGACTTGTGGCGCGCGGTGGAAGGCGCGGCCGGCAAGCCGGTCACCGCGATTGCGCACGACTTCACGCTGCAGCCGGGCATCCCGCTGATCCGCGTGGAGGCTGCCGGGTGCAGCGGCGGCAACACGATGCTCAAGCTGGCGCAGGGCGAATTCACCAAGGACCGCCCGGACAAGGCGCCGTTGAAGTGGCACGTGCCGGTGATCGCGCAGACCGTCGGCGGCAGCGCGGCGCGCACACTGGTCAGCGACGGCAAGGCCACGTTGTCCGTTCCCGGTTGCGGACCGGTGATCGTCAATGCGGGGCAGAGTGGTTATTACCGCACCCTGTATGCGCCGGCGCAGTTCGCGTCACTGCGGGACAGTTTCGCGAAGCTCGCGCCGATCGACCAGCTTGGCCTGTTGAACGACACCTGGGCACTGGGCATGGCCGGGTTGCAGCCGGTTTCGGATTTCCTGGACCTGAGCAGCGTCACGCCTGCCGATGCGGACCCGGAGGTATGGGCTGATGTCGCGGGTAGCCTCAACAGCCTCGACTTCTACTACCGTGGCGACAAGGTGAGGCAGGCGCGTTTCCGTGCCTTCGCCATCGCACGTCTGTCGCCGGTGTTCGCGCGACTGGGCTGGCAAGCGAAGCCGGGCGAGAGCGTGCCGACCGGGCTGCTGCGCATGCAGCTGATCGGTTCGCTGGGTTCGCTGGGCGATCCGTCGGTGCTCGGCGAGGCGCGGCGCCGGTATGCGACACAGGCCACCGATCCGAAGGCGATACCGCCGGAATTGCGCAAGATCATCTACGACCTGGTGGCCAGCCAGGCCGATGCGGCGACCTGGGACAAGCTGCACGCCGAAGCGAAAGCGGAGAAAACGCCGCTGATCAAGGACCAGCTCTACACGCTGCTGTCGATTTCGCAGGACGACGCGCTGGCCCGGCGTGCGCTGGACCTGGCACTCACCGACGAACTGGGTGCCACCAACAGCGCCCGCATGATCAGCGCCGTCGGCTACCAGCATCCGGACATGGCTTTCGACTTCGCCGTCGCGCATCGTGCCCAGGTGGACAAGCTGGTCGACTCGACGTCCAGCAGCCGTTACTACCCGGGACTTGGCGGCAGCTCGTTCGATCCGGCGATGATCGGCAAGATCAAGGACTATGCCGACGCGCACATCGCCGCCGGCTCGCGTCGCGTCGCCGACACGGTCATCGCCAACATCAACTACCGCATGATGGTGCGCAACCAGCGCATGCCGATGATCGATGCGTGGCTGGAGAAAAACGGCCACTGACGCCGCGCGCAGTTTCATGCGGACAAAGTAAAAAGACCCCGCAATGCGGGGTTTTTCGCATGAAATTGCTGAGTCGCGAGGAATGTCATCCGCTTCGCCGATCAGTCGTTAGCATGGCATGCCGTCTTGTTTGTCGATCGCTGTCCGCCGGAGAGAAGCCATGTACAGGTTGCGCGTCGAATCATTTCGAAAGTGGTTGCTTCCATGTCTGCTGGCAATGCCGGTGTTTGCCTTTGCGGCCACGGCCATGGATGCGCCGGCTGCATCGGCCACGGTGTCGCCGCCGAGCGATGCCGACCTGGCCAATACGCCATGCGCGATTGGTGAAGAACGTTTCCTTCCTGCCGACTATTACTACTGCCTGGGCACGCAGACCTATGGCGAGCAGCGTTATGGCTACGCGAAGAAATTCTTCGACACGGCAGCCGGCTGGGGCAGCAAGCCGGCGCAGTACGTGCTCGGCATCATGGCGCTCGACGGTGACCACCAACCGGTGAATCGCCCACTGGCGCTGGCATGGATGGCGCTGGCGTCGGAGCGGCCGAACTCGAGTTTCAAGGGCGCCTACGATGCAGCATTTGCCGGTGCCAGCGCTGCCGAACGCAAGACCGCCGAACGGCTGCTGGCGACGATGCGCCCGGTCTACGCCGATGCCACCGCCGCCGTGCGCGCGGAGAAACGTTACGCGCAGGGCATGGCTGCGTTAAGCCACATGGATGCCGGTGAAAGCAACCACTGCATAGAGGGCATGGCGAGCCTGGATCAACCTGGCGTCAGTGATCCGTCAACCTGTCCGCCGATACATGCAGTGGTGAAGCACATCGACCACGTCGCGGAAAGCGTTTTTGACGGTTGGTCGGGACACGTGAACGTGGGGCCGTTGCAGCAGGTCGATAGCCCTGTTCAAGCAAAAAAAGGCGGTGGTTGACGCCTTCCATCGAAGCAGCGATGCGGATGGATCATCCGCCGGTGCTCGACCTGAATCGGCGAGGCACCGTCGCATGCCGGTCGTCATCGGAAAGCGCCAGCTACAGGTTGTGCGCCCCCTGGATCAAAGGGGCTCGGTGCCGGTCGATTGACGTCGTGGAGGTTCTCCGGCCACAGACGGATAGACCGAATAGGCCAGCAGCGGGCCTCCGTAAACATGCAGGCTGAGTGCAGGGAGGCTCGCCGATGGATTGGAACATGCATGGGCATATGCCGCCTCGGTGAAAACGGCGGCGTGATCGGGCGTCAGATCCAGCATGCGCACCGGTTCCGGTTGTCCCGACGCCAGTTGGAATTCATCGACGTGCAGCGCGCCGCACAAGACCAGTTCGATGCCCCAGAGGCCGTCGTGGTCGTGTACGGGCGTCCGGTAGCCGGCAGGCCAGCCGATAAGGATCGCCGAATATCCGTCGCCTTCGGCTACCAGCCAGCGCCGGTAGGTCGTCGTGACCTGCGCCGCTCGCTCGGACAGTGCGTGTCGGGAATCGGTGCCGTCGGTCACTGCGTTCAATGATGCACACAGGGCATCGAGATCATGGGGCAGGCGCGGCTGATGAGCGGTCAGCACTCGTGCGATTTCACCGCGCCAGATTTCGAGGGATGAATGGGCCATGCATCGCGGACATTGGTTAGGGTAGGTAACCATAGCGTAAAAGAGCGGCCGGGTCGTTCACATCATGTTGTGGCAAAGCGTCATCGTATACAAACGTGTCGATAGATATCCGGTCTCGGGCAGAAACTGCAAAGGCCTCTGCCGGAGGCCTTTGCGCTTCGATCGACGACGTAACGTCACCCCACGTTGGGTTCGCTGAAGGCTTCGATCTCTTCCTGCTTGAAGTCGTTGATCGGCACGCAACTGCAGAAGATGTTCTTGTCACCGTAGACATTGTCGACGCGGGCAACCGGCGACCAGTACTTCTGCAGTTTCAGGCTGGGCAGCGGGAACGCCGCCAGTTCACGCGGATACGCATGCGTCCACTCGCTGGCCGAAACCATCGTGGCGGTGTGCGGTGCGTGCTTGAGCGGATTGTCCTCGCGGTCGAGCTTGCCTTCCTCGACGTCGCGGATCTCGTCGCGGATCTGGATCATCGCGTCGATGAAGCGATCCAGCTCATGCTTCGATTCGCTCTCGGTCGGTTCGACCATCAAGGTGCCGGCGACCGGGAAGCTCAGCGTCGGCGCGTGGAAGCCGAAGTCGATGAGGCGCTTGGCGACGTCCTCGGCGCCGATGCCGGTGGCGTCCTTCAGCGGGCGCAGGTCGAGGATGCACTCGTGCGCCACCAGTCCGTTGCGGCCGGTGTAGAGCGTTTCGTAATGCGGCGCCAGCCGCCTGGCGATGTAGTTGGCGTTGAGCAGTGCAACCTGGGTGGCCTTGCGCAGGCCCTGGCTGCCCATCAACGTGATGTACATCCACGAGATCGGCAGGATCGATGCGGAGCCGTAGCTCGCCGCGCTGACCATGCCAGCGGGGTTGTCCTCGCCAAGCTTGCGCGGCAGGAACGGCGCGAGGTGCGCCTTCACCGCGCACGGCCCGACACCCGGGCCGCCGCCGCCGTGCGGGATGCAGAACGTCTTGTGCAGGTTGAGGTGGGACACGTCCGAGCCCCACTTGCCGGGCTTGGCCACGCCGACCAGCGCATTCATGTTGGCGCCGTCGGTGTATACCTGTCCGCCGTGCGCGTGCACGATCTCGCAGATGGCGACGATGTCTTCCTCGAATACACCATGCGTGGACGGGTAGGTGATCATCAGCGCGGCGAGGCGGTCGCCGTATTTCCCGGCCTTGTCGCGGATATCATCGAGGTCGACGTTGCCGTTGGCGTCGCACTTGGTCACCACCACGCTCATGCCGCACAACTGCGCGGAGGCGGGATTGGTGCCATGCGCGGATTCGGGGATCAGGCACACGTCGCGATGGCCTTCGCCGCGCGAGCGGTGGTACGCGCGGATCGCCAGCAGGCCGGCGTATTCGCCCTGCGCGCCGGAGTTGGGCTGCAGGCTCACCGCGTCGTAGCCGGTGCATTCCACCAGCATCGCTTCGAGGCCGTCGATCAGTTCCTTGTAGCCCTGCGTCTGCGCGCTCGGCGCCAGCGGATGGATGTTGCCGAATTCCGGCCAGGTCACCGGGATCATCTCGGCAGTGGCGTTGAGCTTCATGGTGCACGAGCCCAGCGGGATCATCGTGCGATCCATCGCCAGGTCCTTGTCGGCCAGCGCGCGCATGTAGCGCAGCAGTTCGTGCTCGCTGTGGTGCGAGTTGAACACCGGGTGGGTGAGGAACGCGCTCTTTCGTGACAGCGCGGCGGGCAGGGCGTCCGGGATTTTGGCATCCAGTGCATCGAGGTCGGCGATGTCGACGCCGAACAGGCGTGCCAGCGCCAGCATCTCGTCGCGCGTCGTGGTTTCATCGAGGCTGATGCCGACGCTGCGCTCGTCGATGGCGCGCAGGTTGATGTGCGCCGCCGCGGCTTTCGCATGCAACGCGGCAGCATCGACGCCGGTGACGTGCAGGGTATCGAAGAAATCGGATTCCACCTCGACGCCGCTGAAACGCAGCGATGCAGCCAGGATCGCTGCCAGCCGATGCGTGCGGCGCGCGATGCGGGTGAGGCCATCCGGGCCGTGGTACACCGCGTACATGCTGGCCATTACGGCGAGAAGTACCTGCGCGGTACAGATGTTGGAGGTCGCCTTCTCGCGGCGGATGTGCTGCTCGCGCGTCTGCAGCGTGAGCCGATACGCAGGTTTGCCTTCAGCATCGATCGATACGCCGATCAGGCGGCCCGGCATGGAGCGCTTGTAGGTGTCGCGGCAGGCCATGAAGGCGGCATGCGGGCCGCCATTGCCGAACGGCACACCGAAGCGCTGCGTGTTGCCGACCACGATGTCCGCGCCCCATTCGCCGGGCGCCGCGATCAGGGTCAGCGCGAGCAGGTCGGCGGCGACCGCGACCAGTGCGCCGCGTGCATGCGCGGCGTCGGCGAGTGCTTTGTAATCGTTGATCCGGCCGAACGTATCGGGGTACTGCAGCAGCACGCCGAAGCTGTCGACGGTGCCACCTTCGACGTCAGCGCCGATATGCAATTCGATGCCCAGCGCCTCGGCGCGGGTCTTCACCACCTCCAGTGTTTGTGGATGCACGCCACTGGAGACGAAGAACACGTTGGACTTGGACTTGCACGAACGCTTGGTCAGCGTCATCGCCTCGGCCGCGGCGGTGCCTTCGTCCAGCAGCGAGGCGTTGGCGATCTCCATGCCGGTAAGCTCGGCGCACATGGTCTGGAAATTGATCAGCGCTTCCATGCGGCCCTGCGAGATTTCCGCCTGATACGGCGTGTAGGCCGTGTACCACGCCGGGTTCTCGAGGATGTTGCGCAGTATGACGTTGGGCGTGTGCGTGCCGTAATAACCCTGGCCGATGAAGCTGCGGAACACCTGGTTCTTCGTGGCGATCGCGCGGATCTTCGCCAGCGCTTCTTCCTCGGTGATGGCCTCGGGCAGGGCGAGCGGGGCTGGCGACTTGATCTTGCCCGGCACGATGGCATCGGTCATCGATTCCAGCGAGTCGTGGCCGATGATCCGTAGCATCTGTGCGATCTCGGCATCGTTGGGGCCGATGTGGCGCTCGATGAACGCGTCGTGGTTTTCCAGTTCGCGCAGGGAAGGGTGGTTGGTCTGGCTCATGACGGGCGTCCTGAAATGGCCGGTGAAGGCCGGACGTGCGTGCCGCACGTGGGGCGCCCCTCTGTCCTTTTGCCTGAGAGTTTGGAGGCGGAAGCCTCGTGCCCCTTCGGCGGCGGCTTGCACCGATGAAGGCAGCCGCTCTCTCCAGAGTGTTGACGCGTGATGGTGTGGGGCCTGAGCGATTACGGGCGTTGCGTCTTCGGCAGCGGTTGTGCCCGGTCAAGGGCCGTCCGCTTCTCCCACCAAGCGTTTACCTTGAGAATTATACAGGCCTTGTGACGCCGTGTCGGCGTTTTCCCGCCAAGCTTTGGGAGGAGTATCGGCGGGGCTATGCCAACGCAGCCCGATGGCTCGCTGCGTTTGAAAATAATGATGCGAAGGGCGTCGGAACGTCCTGCTTCATGTGACACCATCGCACGGACAAGGTCAGTGCACCGAGGTTGCCTGGATGGCTGTACGTACAAAATGCTTGATCCTTATGCTGGCCCTACTGGCGCTGTATTTTCTGCTGCCAGCGCTGTTGCTGCGTTTCGCGATCGATCAACTGACATTTACTGCGCAAATAAACGATGCAACCCATGAAGACCAACGTTACGAGGTGAAGGTTGGCAGCGGCAGATCAGTCGTCGTGAGGCGTTATGGGTCGGCGAATGCCGCATGCGTCATCTTCTTCCCGGGTCAACACGGCGGCATTGGAACGTACGAACGTACGTTGTTTCCGCAGATCGAGGGTGTGGGTGCAGTGGTCTATGCCGTGTCCTATCCTGGACAGGATGGTGCAGTTGGCTCAAGTCGTCTGCGCTGGTTGAACGAGGACGTGGCGGCTGCCATTGATTTCGTCAAGCGCAGTACACCCTGTATTCCGGCGCAGTCTGTCTTTGTCGGCCGTTCGCTGGGCGCCACTGTCGCCTTGAAAGAAGCCGTGCGCTTTTCTCCCCGAGGCGTTCTGCTCGATGGTGTTTCACCCGATCTTTCTGGAGTTGTTCAAGCGTGGTTCGAGCGGCACCCACTGGCCATCGGTTGGAGGTTGCTTCCGGTTCGTCCGTTGCTGGCGGACGACTTCGCGCTGGCTGATATCGCGACAAAGCTTCCAGCAACGCCGGTCGTGATTTTTCAGGGAATGGCCGACCGGGTGACGCCGTTCGAGTCGATGCGGGTTTGGGCCTCTGCAAACCCGGCCATCCGATTTATTCCGGTTCGTGGCGCCAGCCATGAAAATGCCTACATGCTTGGTCGCGTCTGTTATCTCCAGTCGCTTGGAGATTTACTCAGTGCCAAGGTCGCAAGTCATTGTTCGGATTGAATCCTGCAGAAGAGATTCAATCAAGGCCGGCGCGTTATGCTTGCAGTCATTACGCCACCGTCGTGCAAGAGCCACCATGATCCATATCGGCGAAATCGACCACGTAGTCCTGCGCGCCATCGACATCGTGGCGATGCAGCGTTTCTACTGCGACGTGCTGGGTTGCCGTGAGGAGCGCCGACAGGACGAGATCGGCCTGGTGCAGTTGCGTGCAGGGAATTCATTGATCGACTTGGTCAGCATCGGTGGCAAGCTCGGTCGTTACGGGGGCGCCGCGCCAGGTGGTGAGGGCCACAACATGGATCACCTGTGCCTGCGCGTGCAGAACTACGACGAGGCGGCGATCCTTGCGCACCTCAGGGCACACGACGTACGCATCGGCGAGATCGGCATGCGCTATGGCGCGCAGGGCGAGGGGCCGTCGATCTACTTGTACGATCCGCAGGGCAACATGATCGAGCTGAAGGGGCCGCCGAGCGCGTGAGCGCCTGCGTCGCAACCGGATACTGAATCCCTGAAAAGACGAAAGCCCGCATTTCTGCGGGCTTCGTTTACAATTGGTGCCCAGGAGAGGACTCGAACCTCCACGGAGTTGCCCCCGCTAGCACCTGAAGCTAGTGCGTCTACCAATTCCGCCACCTGGGCAGGTGTCACACCGCTCTGCGAGCTGCGTGAGCCGCGTAATGTAGGCATCCGTCAACAGGTTGTCAACTCTTTTTCACCCTATTCATCGCGTCGTGTCATTCTCCGCGCCGCGTCTTCCACAAGGATACTTAGTGACCAGAAAAACTCCCCCGCAGTCCGGCAAAGGCCAGGGCTCCCAACCGGCCAAGGGCCGCGCGAAACCCGCCGACCGCAAGCCGCGAAACGACGCGCCCACGGGACAACGCAACAAGGCTGCCGCAGGCGCCGGACGCGACCGACGCGCCGACCCGCAGGCCGAGCGCGAAGCGCAGCGTTATGCGCGCCCCATTCCCAGCCGTGAAGCGATCCTCGCGCTGCTCGACGAGCGCGGTGAGCTGCTGACCGAAGCGCGCATCGCCGAAGCGCTGCAGATCGATGACGAAGGCGACCTCGATGCCTTGCGCAAGCGGCTTGCCGCGATGGTGCGGGACGGCCAGTTGCTGCTCGGTCGCCGCGGTGGCTATGCGCCGACGCAGAAGCTCGACCTGATCGCCGGCGTGGTGCTGGCGAACGCGGAAGGCTACGGCTTCCTTCGTCCCGACGAAGGCGGCGATGATCTCTATCTCTCGCCGCAGCAGATGCGCGCGGTGATGCACGGCGACCGCGTGCTGGCCAGCGTGGTCGGCATCGACCGCCGGGGCCGCAAGCAGGGTGCGATTGCCGAAGTGCTGCAACGCCGTTCGCCCAGGCTGGTCGGACGCGTGGTGATCGAAGACGGCGTGACCATGGTGACGCCGGATGATCGCCGCCTGAATCACAACGTGATGATCAAGCCCGGGCAGGACCAGGGCGCGAAATCCGGCCAGATCGTGGTGGTCGAGATCACCGAACCGCCGACGCCGAACCGCGGGCCGATGGGCGAGATCCGTGCCGTGCTGGGCGAACGCCTGCAGCCGTCGCTGGTGGTGGAGATGGCGATCGCCAGCCACGACCTGCCGAACGAATGGCCAGCCGAAGTGCTGCGCGACGCCGCGCAAGTCGAGGCCACCGTGACCGCGGCCGAGCGCGAAGGGCGCACCGACATCCGCTCGCTGCCGCTGGTGACGATCGACGGCGCCGACGCGCGCGACTTCGACGATGCCGTGTACGCGGAGCCGAAACGCGGCGGCGGCTGGCGCCTGATCGTGGCGATCGCGGATGTCTCGCATTACGTGCAGGTCGGCAACGCGCTGGACCGCGAGGCCTACGAGCGCAGCACATCGACGTACTTCCCGGGCTTCGTGGTACCGATGCTGCCGGAAACCCTGTCCAACGGCATCTGCTCGCTGAACCCGAAAGTCGAGCGGCTGTGCATGGTCTGCGACATGCAGGTCGACGCCGACGGCAACGTGGTCAAGTCGAAGTTCTACGACGCGGTGATGCTGTCGCACGCGCGGCTCACCTACGACAAGGTGTGGCAGGCGGTGGGACTGAAGGACGCCGATGCGCGCCACGAAGTGGCCGACGTGCTGCCGCAACTGGAGAACCTGCACGCGCTGTATGGCGCGATGGCGGCCCAGCGCAAGCGCCGTGGTGCGATCGACTTCGAGACGCCGGAAGTGAAGTTCCGCCTCGACCAGACCGGCAGCGTCGAATCGATGGGCGCCACCGAGCGCAACGATGCGCACAAGCTGATCGAGGAATGCATGATCGCTGCCAACGTGCAGGCGGCCTTGTTCCTGGAGAAGAAGAAAATCCCCGCGCTGTTCCGTGCGCACGAGCCGCCACCGGCGGAGAAGTACGAAGACCTGCAGCAGTTCCTGCGCGAGTTCAAGTTGCGCATGCCGCCGGTCGACGAAGTGACACCGGCGGATTTCTCCGAGATCCTGCGCATGGTGAAGGACCGTCCCGAGCGCGAACTGATCCAGAACGTGCTGCTGCGTTCACAGAGCATGGCGGCCTACCAGCCTGACAACCGCGGCCACTTCGGCCTGGCCTTGCAGGCCTACGCGCACTTCACTTCGCCGATCCGGCGGTATCCCGATCTGCTGGTGCATCGCGCGATCCGTTTTGCCCTGACCGGGCGCAAACCCGCCGACTACAGCTACAGCCCTGCCGACATGGCGGCGATGGCGATCCACTGCTCGCAGCGTGAACGCCGTGCGGAAGAAGCCGAGCGCGATGTCGACGAGCGCTTCAAGTGCGCGTGGATGGAAAAGCACATCGGTAGCGAATTCGAGGGCGTGGTCACTGGCGTCACCTCGTTTGGCCTGTTCGTGGAACTGGACGAGTCGAAGGTGTCCGGGCTGGTGCACATCAGCCAGCTCGCCAACGACTACTACCACTTCGACGCGGTGCGCAAACTGCTGAAGGGTGAGCGCACCGGCACGCAGTTCCGCCTCGGCGACCACGTGCGCGTGCAGGTGCTGCGGGCGAGCCTGGAGGATCGCAAGATCGATTTCCGCCTGGTCACGCCGCGTGCCACCGCCACACCGCCAGCGGGAAGCGGCAAGGCCTACGACTATGCGGCCAGCGGCGAGCGTTATTCATTGCCGAAGAAGCCTGCGCCGCCGGTCAAGGCGCCGAACATGTTCGGTCGTGCGGCAAACGCCATCGGCCGCGCGTTCGGTCGGCGCGATCCCGCGCCGGTGGAAGTGCCGGTGGCGCGTGAATATCCGCCGTCGCGTTCGCATGCTTCCACACCGGCCGTCGACAGCGATCATCGTTCACGCCGCGGATCATCGTCGCCTGCCAAGCCTGCGCAACCACAGCCGAGCCGCGGCAAGCGCCAAGGACCGTCCTCGAACAAGCCGGCGCCCTCGGCGCCAAGCGGAAACCGCAACCGCGGCGCGCGCAAACCGAAACCGAAAGGCAAACCATGAGCGAAAGCTGGATCGTCGGGATCAACCCGGTCGAAAGCATATTGAGCAACGACGCCGAGCGCGTATGCGAGCTGGTGGTCGAGCAGGGCCAGCGCAATCCGCGCGTGTTGGAACTGGCCGAGCGTGCGAAAACGCTGAAGATCACCGTAAACCATCGTCCGCGCGAGCAGCTCGACAAGCTGGCCGGCGAAGCGCGTCATCAGGGCGTGGCCGCGCTGTACGAACCGCCGCCGGCGGCGACCGAAAGCGACCTCGCCGCGTTGATGGAACGCGATGGCAGCGACACGCTGGTGCTGGTGCTGGATGGCATCACCGATCCGCACAATCTCGGCGCCTGCCTGCGCAGCGCGGCGGCGGCGAAGGTCACTGCGGTGATCGTGCCGAAGGATCGCGCGGTCGGTCTGACGCCGGTGGTGCGTCGTGCGTCGGCCGGCGGAGCCGATCGCGTGCCGCTGATCGCGGTGACCAACCTGGCGCGCACGCTGCGCGAACTGAAGGACGCCGGCGTATGGATCACCGGCCTGGCCGGCGACACCGACACGTCGATCTATGGCGTGGACTTCAAGGGGCCGGTGGCGCTGGTGCTGGGCAGCGAAGGCGAGGGCATTCGCCGGCTGACCCGCGAGCTGTGCGATTTCGTGGCGAAGATCCCGATGCCAGGCACGATGGAAAGCCTCAATGTTTCCGTCGCCACCGGCGTGGTGCTGTTCGAGGCGTTGCGACAAAGGAGTGCAAAGCGATGACCACACTTTTCTGGCACGACTGGGCCGGCTACATAGGCGTGGTGCTGGTGCTGCTGGCGTTCCTGCTGCTGCAGGCACACAAGCTGCACGGCAACGGGCTGACCTACCAGCTGATGAACATCTTCGGCGCGCTCGGCGTGCTGCTGTCGCTGACCTTCGGCGGGCACAACTGGTCCGCCTTCGTGATGGAGGCGGCGTGGTTGCTGATCAGCATCTACGGCGTGATGCGCAGCCTGCGGCTGCGGCGCGAGGGGCGCAACAACATCGTGTAGGAGCGCACCCTGTCCACAAGGGACTTCCTTCGGTCGTGCGCAATGCTTCTTTATTCCGGTCATCGGAAAAAACATCGCGCACGGGGTGTGCTCCTACATGGTTTATTCACCGAGCTTGGTCATCTCGGGGTTCGAGGTGAAGTCGCCCTTGCTGCGTTGCTTATTCAGCGGCTCGCCGGTGACCTGGAACCAGACGTTCTCGGCGATGTTGGTGGCGTGGTCGCCGATGCGCTCGATGTTCTTGGCCATGAATAGCAGGTGCGTGCACGGCGTGATGTTGCGCGGGTCTTCCATCATGTAGGTCAGCAATTGGCGGAAGTAGCCGGTATAGGCCTCGTCCAGCACCACGTCGTCCTTCCACACCTGATACGCGCGCTCGGCATCGCGGTCGCGATAGGCCTGCAGCACTTCGCGCACTTCGGTGGCGGCCAGTTCGGCCAGGTGCTCCAGGCCGCCGACCGGACCGACCGGCGCCACCATCGACAGCGGGATCGAGCGCTTGGCCACGTTGGCGGCGTAGTCGCCGATGCGCTCGATGTCGGCGGCGATGCGCAGCGCGGCGAACACGTTGCGCAGGTCGCCGGCCATCGGTGCGCGCAGCGCGAGCAGGCGCACCACGTCGTGGCTGATTTCCTGTTCGAGCTGGTCGATCGCATCGTCGTTGCTGACCACGCGCTGCGCGGCGCGTTCGTCGCGGCGTTCCACCACGTCGAGCGCGGCCTCCAACTGGCTGACCGAAAGTTCGCCCATGCGCACGATCTCGCCGGTGAGGCGGGTCAGTTCGTCGTCGTAGCTCTTGATGATGTGTTCTTTGCTGCTGTTCATGGGTATGTCCTGTGTGATCAGCCAAACCTGCCGGTGATGTAATCCTCGGTCTGTTTCTTGCCGGGCTTGGTGAAGATCTTCTCCGTGACATCGAATTCGATCAGCTCACCCATGTACATGAAAGCGGTGAGGTCCGACACGCGTGCTGCCTGCTGCATGTTGTGGGTAACGATGACGATGGTGAACTCGTTCTTCAATTCCTCGACCAGCTGCTCGATGCGGCTGGTGGCGATGGGATCGAGCGCCGAAGTGGGCTCGTCCAGCAACAGCACTTCGGGCTTCAGCGCGATCGCGCGGGCGATGCAAAGCCGCTGCTGCTGGCCGCCGGACAGGCCGAGCGCGTTGTTCTTCAGCTTGTCCTTCACCTCGTCCCACAACGCGGCGCTGCGCAGCGCCTTCTCCACGCGGTCGTTCATATCCGCCTTGGAGAGTTTCTCGTGGTGGCGGATGCCGTAGGCGACGTTCTCGAAGATCGTCATCGGGAACGGCACCGGCTTCTGGAACACCATGCCGACCTTGCTGCGTAGGCGGTTCATCGAATAGCGCGGATCGAGGATGTTCTCGCCGTCGAGGGTGATCTCGCCCTTGGCCTCGAGCTTCGGGTAGATCGCATAGATGCGGTTGAAGATGCGCAGCAGGGTCGACTTGCCGCAGCCGGAGGGCCCGATGATCGCGGTCACCTTCTTCTCCGGGATGTCCATGGCGATGCCTTTCAGCGCATGGAAGCCGTTGTAGTAGAAGTGCAGGTCGCGCACGGTGAGTTTGGGTGCGACAGCCGACGCGGCCGCTGCCTGCGCCTGGTTCGTGGCGAGGGCGGAATCAGTCATGGGACACCTTGGTGCGTGAAAGGACCAGACGGGAAGCGAGGCTGAGCAGCAGCACGAACATGGTGACCACGAACGCGCCGGCCCAGGCCATGGCGTGCATCTCGTCGCCCGGATCGTTGGCGTACTGGTAGATGATCTGCGGCAGGCTGGACATCTTGTCGATGGGGTTCAGCGCCATGTAGTTGTTGCCGAATGCGGTGAACAGCAGCGGTGCGGTTTCGCCGCTGATCCGCGCCAGCGCCAGCAGCACGCCGGTGATGATGCCCGAGCGCGCCGCACGGATCAGAATCTGCATGGTCAGCTTCCACTGCGGCACGCCGAGCGACAACGCCGCCTCGCGCAGGGTGGAAGGCACCAGCCGCAGCATCTCGTCGGTGGTGCGCACGATCACCGGCAGCGCGATCAGCGCCAGTGCGACGCCGCCGGCAAAGCCCGAGAACGTGGTCGAGCCCTGGGTCAGGGCGGTGCTCGGCAGCACGATGATGGTGTAGACGAACAAACCCATCACGATCGACGGCGCCGACAGCAGGATGTCGTTGAGGAAGCGGATCGACTCGCCCAGCTTGGTGCGGTTGGCGTATTCGGCGAGCCACATGCCGGCCATCACGCCGATCGGCGTGGCGATGGCTATGCCGATGAAGTTGATGATCAGGCTGCCGACCATCGCGTTGGCGAGGCCGCCGTCGGCGCCGTTGGCAGTGATTTTGGTGAACAGGCTCAGGTGCATGGCACTGATGCCCTGGCGCAGAGTTTCCCACAGGATCCACGCCAGGAACGCCAGGCCGATCAATGTGGCCAGCGTGCTCAGGCCCATGGCCAGCCAGTTGGTGATGCGGCGACGGAGATAGAGCGAGCTCATCAGCGGCCTTCCTTGCTGGCCAGCCGGCGCAGCATCAACCGCGCGATCAGCAGCACGATGAAAGTGACAACGAACAGCAGGAACGCCAGCGCCATCAACGAGGATTTCTGCAGGCCGGCCGCTTCGCTGAACTGGTTGGCGATGGTGGAGGCGATCGAGGTGCCCGGATCGAGCAGCGATGCCGACAGCGTCATGGCGTTGCCGAGCACGAAGGTCACCGCCATGGTTTCGCCGAGCGCGCGGCCGAGGCCGAGAAAGATGCCGCCGATCACCGCCGAGCGCGTATAGGGCAGCACGATGTCCCACGACACTTCCCACGTGCTGGAGCCGAGCGCATAGGCCGACTCCTTCAGCCGGGTCGGTACGGTCTGGAACACTTCGCGCATCACCGAGGAGATGAACGGGATGATCATGATCGCCAGCACGATGCCGGCCACCAGAATGCTGGCGCCGAACGGATAGTCGCTGCCGAACAGCTTGCCGATGAAGGGGACGTGCTGGGCCACCCACGACAGCTTGCCGTCGTCGGGCTTGTTGCCGAGATTGCTGGTCAGCCACGGCTTGATGTGGTCGGCGAAGAACGGGGCGAAGATGAAAAGGCCCCACATGCCGTAGATGATCGAAGGGATGCCGGCGAGCAACTCGATGGCCGACGCCACCGGCGTGCGCAGCCAGGCGGGCGCTACTTCGGAAAGGTACAGCGCGACGCCAAAACTCACCGGTACCGCGATCACCAGGGCGATCAGCGAGGTGATGACGGTGCCGTAGACCGGTACCACGGCGCCGTAGATATCGTTGCCGGGATCCCATGCCGTGCTGACCAGGAAATGCCAGCCGAACGTAGAGAACGCTTCGCGGCCGCCCCACAGCGTGGCGCCGGCGGCGCCGAGCAGCGCGGCGAGTACCAGCAGGGCGCAGCCCTTGAGCAGCCAGCGGAACAGCCGCTCGGCACGGGCATCGCGCTTGCTGCGTTGCTCCAGGTCGATGGCCGGGGCGGCAATGTCGTTTGCTGGCATGGGCCGTCAAATCTCCGTGGCGTGAAAAAACCATCTCCCCGCGGGCGGGGAGATGGCCTGGATATCAATGCTTGTATTCGGAAGCCCAGTACGCCTCGATGCGGGCGACCAGTTCCGGCGGAAGCGGCACATAGTCGAGTGCGGCGGCATCCTGCTGCCCGTTCTCGAGCGACCACTTGAAGAAGTCGAACGCGACCTTGCTGTTCACGGCGTTCTTCGGCGACTTGTACATGATCATCCAGGTGGTGGCGGTGATCGGCCAGGCCTGCGCACCGGGTGCGTTGGTCATGATCAGGTTGAAGTCCTTGGCGCTGGCCCAGTCGGCGGTGGCCGCGGCAGCGGCAAAGGCTTCGGCATTCGGCTCGATCACATTGCCGGTGGCATTCTTCATGTCGACCCAAGTGATGCTGTTCTTCACCGCGTAGGCATATTCGACGTAGCCGATCGAGCCCTTGATCTGCTTCACGTACTGCGACACGCCTTCATTGCCCTTGCCACCCACACCGGTCGGCCATTCGACGGCGGTGCCGAACTTGACCTTGCTGGCCCAGTCGGGATTGACCTTGGAAAGATAGTTGGTGAAGTTGAACGAAGTGCCCGAGCCGTCCGAACGATGAACCACCGTGATCTTGCCGGCGGGCAGGGTGAGGCCAGCGTTCAGCGCGGCGATCTTCGGGTCGTTCCAGTTGCTGATCTTGCCCAGGAAGATGTCGGCGAGCGTGCTGCCGTCGAGCTTGATCTGGCCGGCCTGCACGCCGGCGATATTGACTACCGGCACGATGCCGCCGACCACGATCGGGAACTGGCCGAGGCCGAACTGCTTGAGGTCTTCCGCCTTCATCGGCGCATCGGACGCGCCGAAGTCGATGGTGCCTTCCTTGATCTGCGCGATGCCGGCGCCGGAGCCGACGGACTGGTAGTTGAGGTGGTTGCCGGTTTTTTCGGCGTACGCGGCCGACCACTTGGACATGACCGGGTAGACGAAGCTGGAGCCGGCACCGGTGATGTCGGTGGCCTGCGCGGCAACGCCGAAGGTCGACGCCACGGCAAGCGCGGCGACGGCAGCGAATCGAATCGGAGATTTACGGGAGGTCAACACGGTAGCTCCTTGGAGGGATGTCGGATGAACCCTGCCATTTCAGGCCTTTCGTGTTGCCATTGGATGTAATGAATGTTTCAACCAGATGACAATCATCGATGGATTGTCATGCAACGATGACAGTGCGATCACGCCAGAGCTGGATTCAGGCCTGCAAATCCATGGCTGACAAGGCATTGCCGGCATCGTGGGTGGTCTGCACCTGTTCGAGCAGTTCGAGCTGTCTCCAGCGGTTGACCACCGTGCAGAATAGTTGCGCGGTGCGCTCCGCGTCGTAGACCGCCGAATGCGCTTCGCGCCCGTCGAACGCGTGCCCCGCCGCGAGCACGGCCTTGCTCAACACGGTCTGCCCGTAAGCGAGCCCGCCCAGGCTGACCGTGTCGAAACAGCTGAAAGGGTGGAACGGATTGCGTTTGTGCCCGCAGCGACGCACCGCCATATTGAGGAAACCGAGGTCGAACGCGGCATTGTGGCCGACCAGGATCGCGCGCTGGCAGCCTGCTTCGTGCACGGCCTGGCGCACTGCATGAAAGATGTGGTCCAGCGCGATCCGCTCGGCGAGTGCGCCCCGCAGCGGGTTGGTCGGATCGATGCCGGTGATCTCCAGCGAACGTGGGTCCAGGTTCGCGCCAGGAAACGGTTCCACGTGGGTCGACACGGTCGGCTGCAGGTGCAAGTAGCCCTCCGCATCCATGCGCAGCGGCACCGCCGCAATCTCCAGCAAGGCGTCGTGTTCGGCATCGAAGCCGCCGGTTTCCACGTCCACCACCACCGGCAGAAAGCCGCGAAACCGGTCAGCCATGCGGGCTGCGGTGCTGTTGCTCGTCATTTCCATCGGCAAAGCATATCAGCCGGCATCGCCCGTGATGCGCTGCGCGGCGGAGGTGCGCATGCGGTGCCGGGCCTCGCTGTCTTGGTTCTGTCATGAAATTTGCATCCAACCGTAAAGATCAGCCGGCATTCTGCCTCCCGTTCTTGCTTGGCCGGCCATCGAAGCGTTTAGGGGGCCGTCGAGGTGATTCCTTCCAACATTGCGGAGAATTTCATGCGATCCAAATTGATCGCGGTGGCCATCGCCACCGGCTTGGGCGTAAGCAGCTTTACGGTTGCCGCGGCACCGGTAAAACACAAGACGCACAAGAAGGTGCAGACGCAGACTCAGGCGGTCGACTCATCGACATCCACCAATGCCGAGGTCGAACAGCTGAAGGCGCAACTGGCCCAGTTGCAGGCTCAGGTAGCCGCATTGGAACAGCGCACCGACGCGCAGTCGGACATCAACGTCTCCACCGGCCAGGCCGTGGAAACGGTGCAGAAGGCGCAGGTTGTCGCCGATAGCAAGGTCAGCACGATCGACAAGCTGGTCAGCAACACCAAGGTCAGCGGGACCATGTTCTTTGACATGACCGATACCAACCACAAGGAACAGACCGGCTCCGGTAGTTCGGTCAAGAAAGACGGCCACGGTGCGGTCAACGGCATCGGCTACGACGTGAAGCGTTTCTACCTGTCGGTCGACCACAAGTTCAACGACATCTGGTCGGCCAACCTGACCACCGACTTCAACTATGTCTCCGCCGATTCCGAGACGCAGATCTTCGTCAAGAAGGCCTACCTGCAGGGCACGTTCGATCCGCTCTTTGCGGTTCGCTTCGGTGCGGCCGACATGCCGTGGATCCCGTACGTCGAGAAGTGGTACGGCTATCGCTTCCTCGAGAACACCATCACCGACCGTTCGGTCGACGGCGGCCGCGGTACCGCTGGTGCGGCAGCCACGGGCATGGGCTCGTTCGGCAACTCGTCGGATTGGGGCATCCATGCGATGGGCGCCACCGTCGGCGACAACGCGTTCAACTATCAGGTGTCCGTGGTCAATGGCGGCGGCTACAAGAACCCGACCCGTTCGAAGGGCATGGACGTCGAAGCGCGTATCGGCTACCAGCCGATCAAGGAAATGGTCATCGCCCTGGGTGGCTATGAGGGCAAGCGTGGCAAGGACGTGCAGAATGGCGCGCCGACGCAGGACACTACCCGTGCCGATGCCTTGGTCGCATTCCGCAACGACACGTTCGGCATCGGCGCGGAGTATTTCAACGCCAAGAACTGGGACGACGTGCTGAAGTACGCCGGTGCAGTGCCGGCTCCCGCGGCGATCCGCGACAAGGCCGATGGCTACTCGGTCTTCGCCGACTGGACCTTTGTGCCGCAATGGGCCCTGTTCGCGCGCTACGACAGCCTCGACTACAAGTACTACGGCGTGAGCGATGTGGAAAACAAGCTCAAGGACACCTACTACAACGCGGGTGTGTCATACGACGTACTGAAGAACCTGCGCCTGGCGCTGGCCTGGAAGTACGACAAGCTCGCCGGCCCGGTAGCCAGCCCGTTCACCTTCAAGACCAACGAAATCGGCTTCTGGGGCATCCTGACCTACTAAGCCTTACAGCTATCGAATGGAGTTCGACCCATGGACGGAAAACGGCGGGCATTGCCCGCCGTTTGCTTTTCGGCGATGTGAAAGCATCAGTGATTGTCGAGCGTTGCGCCGGTGAGCAGGCCGCGCGCCAGCATGCTGCACTGGCGGCGGTACAGCAGCAACTGCCACTGACGCCCGCCGACTTGCCGCCATAGCACGGCGGAGCGGACGGCGGCAAGAAGATTGGCGCGCACTTTCTCCACTACCGCAGGCAGTTGCAGCTGCTGCGGATTGCCGCTGACCATCACGCGGGGCTTCAACAGTGACAGCGTGGATGCATAGAGTTCGGCCAGCCGGCTGGTGACCTGGGTGGAATCCTGGCCGAAATGCTCGACTTGTCGCTGCGCGGTGAGGATGCCCTGCTGCAGCTTTTCGAGCAGTTCGGGATGCGCCGACAGACTGCGCTCCAGCCGCATCACCGTCACCACCATCCGTGTCACCGCCATGTCCCGATCGCTTTCGTCGAGTTGTGCGATCAGGTTGCGCAGGCCGATCCGCACGTTGGAAATGCTGCCGTATACGCCGACCACCGACGGCGCATCGATGCGGAAAATGCTGGCCACACTGGCTTCCATCGCGCCTTCGTCGCAACGGCCTTCGTTGGCAAGTTGCTGCGCCAGCGTGCAGGCCTGGAAAAGCCCGGCAAGGGCGAGCACGCGCTCTTCGTTCATGGCAAAGGTTTCAAGCACGGATGGAGAGTTTCCTTGTGGTTGGAACGGATGCTGCGGCGACATCCGCCGGCAGGCCGCCATAGGGCGCGTCGGTGGCGGCGATCACCGCGCCGCCCAGGCATACGTCGCCATCGTAGAGGACCACCGATTGACCCGGCGTGACGGCGCGTTGGGGCTCGTCGAAGCGCAGTTGCAGGCCATCATCGAGCACGTCGACCGTGCAGGCCTGGTCGGTCTGGCGATAGCGTGTTTTCGCCGTGCAGCGAAAATGTGCCGACGGTGCGTGTCCGGCCACCCAGAAGGGTGTTTCCGACCGCAATCGCTGCGAATACAGCCAGTGGTTTTCGCCGCCTTGCGCCACATAGAGCACGTTCGCCGACGCGTCCTTGCCGACCACGTACCAGGGTTCGCCGCTCGCGTCGTGGCGACCGCCGATGCCGAGGCCGTTGCGCTGGCCCAATGTGTAGTACATCGCGCCCTGGTGCCCGCCGATCCGCTCGCCGTCCGGGGTACGCATGTCGCCGGGCCGGGCAGGGATGTATTGCGAGAGGAAGCCGCGGAAGTCCCGCTCGCCGATGAAGCAGATGCCGGTGGAATCCTTCTTCGCGTGGGTGGGCAGTGCCGCCTCGCGGGCCAGTTCGCGCACCTGCGACTTCTCCATTCCGCCCAGCGGAAACAGTGTGGACGAAAGCTGCTGCTGTCCCAGTGCGTGCAGGAAGTAGGTCTGGTCCTTGGCCATGTCCACCGCACGCAGCAATCGATACTTTCCATCGTGAAAATCCACCTGGGCATAGTGGCCGGTGGCGATCTTTTCGGCGCCAAGCGCGCGTGCCTCGTCCAGGAAGGTCTTGAACTTGATCTCGCGGTTGCACAGCACGTCGGGATTCGGCGTGCGGCCGGCGCGGTACTCCGCAAGGAAATGCTCGAACACGCCATCCCAGTATTCGGCGGCGAAATTCCGTGCGTGAAACGGGATGCCGAGCCGCCCACAGACCGCCACGGCGTCCTTGCGGTCGGTGTCGGTGGTGCAGGGGCCGCTACGCTCGTCTTCTTCCCAGTTCTGCATGAACAGGCCTTCGACCTCGTGGCCAGCCTGTTGCAGCAGCAGCGCGGCGACCGAGGAGTCGACGCCACCGGATATGCCCAGCATCACTTTCATGCCGGGGTGTCCCCCAGATAGCCCAGTGTGCTCAATGGCAGCCGCTGCCCGGCCAGCCACGCGTCGATGCTGAGCAGTACCAGCGGACTGCGCAGGCGCTCGCCCAACTCGGCGATCTCGCTTCGGGTCAGCCACAGCGCACGGCAGATGCCGGTATCCAGCGGCCGCGATGCGTCATGGCTCACCGTGCGTGCAGCGAAACTGAAACGCACCACCGCGTCGCCGTGTTCGGCGCTGCGCCACTGGTGCACGCCGATCAGGTGCTGCAGTTCCACCGACCAGCCGGTTTCCTCGAGGGTTTCGCGCAATGCCGCCGCTGTCAGGCTTTCGCCGTCGTCCAGATGCCCGGCCGGCTGGTTATAGGCAAGCCGGCCGTTCACTTCTTCCTCGACCATCAGGTAGCGGTCGCCGTCGGCCACCACACAGGCCACGGTGACACGCGGTCGCCAGATGTTGTTGCTGGATTGGAAATCGGCCATGACGCTCGCGGGCACTGGAAAAGCGCCCATTGTGCCACTACCTATGCTGGCGGTAGCCGCCCAGTGGCGCATCCGGCGCGGCGTATACTTCGTACCAGAGATTGAATTTCAAGAAACCATGGCCCACGAATCCGAAAACGAGCAAGACAGCGGCCGCGGACTGGCGCTGGAAGTCGCCAAGCCCGAAGTAGCTCGCCCGCCGTTGTTTCAGGTGCTGTTGTTGAACGACGACTTCACCCCGATGGACTTCGTGGTCGAGGTGCTTCGCGCCTTTTTCAACCTCGACCAAGAGCAGGCGGTACAGGTGATGTTGCACGTCCATACCCGCGGGAAGGGTGTTTGCGGGGTGTTTACACGCGAAGTCGCCGAAACCAAGGTGACTCACGTCAACGAATATTCACGCTCTCATCAGCACCCGTTGTTGTGCACTATGGAAAAGCTCTGACCGACCCCATTTCTTGCTCATCGCGGCGCTGAAGGCCGCTCAACTTTCAAGCGGAGATGATCCGAATGTTCAGCAAGGATCTGGAAGTCACCATCGGCCATTGCTACAAGCAGGCCCGCGAACAGCGTCATGAATTCATGACCGTCGAACACCTGCTGCTGGCGCTGACCGAAAACCAGTCGGCCCTCGGTGCCCTGCGTGCCTGCGGTGCGGACCTGCCGCGCCTTTCGGCCGAACTCGAGCGGGTGATCGCCGAAACGGTGCCGGTGCTGCCGCAGGGCGACGAGCGCGACACTCAGCCCACGCTGGGATTCCAGCGCGTGCTGCAGCGGGCGGTGTACCACGTGCAGTCTTCCGGCCGAAAGGAAGTCACCGGCGCGAACGTGCTCGTGGCGATCTTCGGCGAGAAGGATTCGCACGCGGTGTACTTCATGCACCAGCAGGAAATCACCCGGCTCGACGTGGTCAACTACATTTCGCACGGCATCGCCAAGATCGGCGACGAGCCAGCGGCGGGCGTGGCGGGTACCAGCGAACGCGAAGGCGAAGAGGGCGGCGAAGCCAAGGGCAATCCGCTGCAGGAATTCGCCAGCAACCTCAACGAACTCGCGCTGGAAGGCAAGATCGATCCGCTGATCGGCCGCGCCGACGAGATCGAGCGCACCATCCAGGTGCTGTGCCGCCGGCGCAAGAACAATCCGCTGTACGTGGGCGAAGCCGGCGTCGGCAAGACCGCGCTGGCCGAAGGCCTGGCCAAGCGCATCGTCGACGGTGAGGTGCCGGAGGTGCTGGAAAGCGCCACGATCTGGTCGCTCGACCTCGGTGCGCTGGTGGCCGGCACCAAGTACCGCGGCGATTTCGAGAAGCGCCTCAAGGGCGTGATCGCCCAGTTGAAGAAGCAGCCCGGCGCGATCCTGTTCATCGACGAGATCCACACCATCATCGGTGCCGGGTCGGCATCGGGCGGCACCATGGACGCGAGCAACCTGATCAAGCCGATGCTGGCGTCGGGCGAGTTGCGCTGCATTGGTTCCACCACGTTCCAGGAATACCGCGGCGTGTTCGAGAAGGACCGCGCGCTGGCCCGGCGCTTCCAGAAGATCGACGTGGTGGAGCCCACCGTCGCCGACAGCCTGGAGATCCTCAAGGGGCTGCGCTCGCGTTTCGAGGAGCACCACCATGTGTCGTACACGAACGAGGCGTTGAAGGCGGCTGTGGATCTGTCGGTGAAGCACATTCCCGACCGCCTGCTGCCGGACAAGGCGATCGACGTGATCGACGAAGCCGGTGCGCGCCAGCGCCTGCTGCCGGAGGACGAGCGCACCGGCAAGGTCGACGTCACCGAGGTGGAGTACATCATCGCCAAGATGGCGCGGATCCCCGCCAAGCAGGTGTCGGCGTCGGATCGC
Source organism: Rhodanobacter sp. (assembly GCA_036398675.1). GTDB lineage: Bacteria > Pseudomonadota > Gammaproteobacteria > Xanthomonadales > Rhodanobacteraceae > Rhodanobacter. The sequence continues at coordinate 29,299 of DASWOQ010000035.1, forward strand.
GACGTGCTGCGCAACCTGGAGCGCAACCTCAAGATGGTCGTGTTCGGACAGGATCAGGCGATCGAGGCGCTGGCTGCGTCGATCAAGATGGCCCGTTCGGGCCTGGCCGATCCGTCCAAGCCGATCGGGTGCTTCCTGCTGGCCGGTCCGACCGGTGTCGGCAAGACCGAGGTGACCAAGCAACTGGCCATGCAGCTTGGCATCGAGATGATCCGCTTCGACATGTCCGAATACATGGAAGGCCATTCGGTGTCGCGGCTGGTCGGTGCGCCTCCGGGCTACGTCGGTTTCGACCAGGGCGGCCTGCTGACCGAGGCGGTCACCAAGCATCCGCATGCGGTGCTGCTGCTGGACGAGATCGAGAAGGCGCATCCGGATGTGTTCAACATCCTGCTCCAGGTGATGGACCGCGGCGTGCTGACCGACACCAACGGCCGCGAAGCGAACTTCAAGAACGTGGTGGTGGTGATGACCACCAACGCGGGCGCGGCGATCGCTTCGCGGCGCACGATGGGTTTTGTCGAGCAGAAGCACGAGTCCGACGCGATGGAAGTGATCCGTCGAATCTTCACTCCTGAGTTCCGCAATCGGCTGGATGCGATCATCCAGTTCGGCGCGCTCGATTTCGAGCACATCCTGCGCGTGGTTGACAAGTTCCTGATCGAGCTGGAAAGCCAGTTGAGCGAAAAGCAGGTGAGCCTGGACGTGGACGCGGATGCCCGCCGCTGGCTGGCCGAGCACGGCTTCGACCCGCAGATGGGGGCGCGGCCGATGGCCCGGGTGATCCAGGAAAAGGTGAAGCGTGCATTGGCCGACGAGTTGCTGTTCGGCAAGCTGGCCGATGGCGGCAAGGTGCGCCTGAGCGTGCGCGATGGCGAGCTGCAGGTTGCTTGCGAAGCTGCCGAGAAAGCGCCGGCGGTGGTCGAGCCGGGCTGATCGCTTCACGGAACGAGGGGCAAAGCAAAGGCGGCGCATTGCGCCGCCTTTCGTTTCAGCCATCATCCCGGGGGGTGTCAGTGATTCCGTTGCCGGATCCGCTGCGGGCAGAAGTCGCCGCGTATTACTTCATGCGATACGTGATACGACCCTTGCTCAGGTCGTAAGGGGTCATCTCGATCTTCACCTTGTCGCCAGTGAGGATGCGGATGTAGTGCTTGCGCATGCGGCCGGAGATATGGGCGATAACCACGTGCCCGTTCTCCAGTTGCACGCGAAACATGGTGTTGGGCAAGGTCTCCTGGACCGTGCCTTCCATTTCGATGACGTCGTCTTTGGCCATGTGTTCCGGGGTTCACGCGCAGCCGTGATGGCTGCGTAAGCCGACGATTATGCCATGAATGCGCGTTTGGTTAAAGAATCATCAAGCAGCCGGCCGGATCATTAGCTTGCCGGGTAAATCATCAGGCGAAGTGCTCGTCGAGCTTGCGCCGGATCTCCTGCTCGATCATTCCTCGCAGCGGTGACAGCATCATGCCCAGCTCGACAACGACCTGAATGGCATCCGCGCCGACCGTGATCGTGCCGTTGGCGCCGGAGCGCGCGAACTCGAGGCGGTCGCCCTGCCATTTCCCCTCCATGCCGAACTTCTCGCGCATCCGCGCCGCCACTTTGTCCACCACGGCGCGGGCTTCGGCGATCGACAATTGGTGCGGGCGGCGGATATCGATTTTTGGCATGAGGGCTCCGTGCGGGATCGAACTGGATGGGAATGGGCTAGCTTAATGCGTGTCGCGCGACGGGACATCGCGAATCGCATGCTAGAGTTTCGCGGTCCATCGACCGGTTCATCCATGCGTATCGAATTCACCAATGCGGCCCGAGAGGATTTCCATTGGACGCACCCACAATTGCGTATCGGCAGCGCGCCCGATAATGACCTCGTGCTGGCCGTGGGGCAGGCCACGTCGCACCACCTGCGCATCCAGGCAGATCGCCGCGGATGGGTTCTCCAGGTCATGCCTCAGGCCGACCGCATCCACGTCAATGCGCGTCCCGTGCGCGAGCGCGCGTTGCTGCGCGCCGGCGACGTGATCAGCGTGGGCGACTGCCGCATGCTGCTGCACGCCGACGAGGATCCCGCAGCGCGCCCTCCGATGAGCGTGCCGGAACAGGGGCGTTGCACGGTGGCGTTGCGCGCAGTAGCCGGGCCGCTCTCGGGCAAGGTGCTGTCGTTGCAGGGGAGCCTGGAGCTGGGTCCGCAGGGTCACTGCCCGCTGGAACTGCCGCAGGGCGATGCGGCTTCGCTACGCATCTACTGGCAGGATTCGCAGGTAGTGCTGGAAGCCGTCCAGACGTCGTCGCGCCATCCGCTGCGCGTCAACGGCGTCGTTGCGCAGAAGCTGGCGCTGCAGCCTGGCGATCAGATCGGCCTTGCGATGCACCGCTTCGTGGTCGAGGCACCCGGCATGGAGCCCGAACCCGAAATTGTCATGCCCGAGCTGCCGGAGCATCTGCCGGAGGAAGCCGCTGGCCCTGCGCGCGAGGTGTGGTGGTTGATCGCCACCGCAGCCGTGCTGGCTCTGGGTATCGCACTGGTGTTGCTGATCCGTTTCTGAGCCGCTGCCGCGATTTGTCGATGCGATTGACCCGCCTGTGCTGCGCCGCGCCATAATGGGCGGAACACACGACGGGAAGCAGAGAAGGTGAGCAGAGTCTGGAATTTCAGCGCCGGCCCGGCCGCGCTGCCCTTGGCGGTACTCGAGCGTGCCCAGCGCGAACTGCTGGACTGGAACGGCAGTGGCGCGTCGGTGATGGAACAGTCACACCGCGGCAAGCGTTTCATCGAGATGGCCGCGCAAGCCGAGGCCGACCTGCGTTCGCTGCTGGGCGTTTCCGACGATTACGCCGTACTGTTCCTGCAGGGCGGCGCCACCCAGCAGTTCGCGCAGATTCCGATGAACCTTGCGGCCGAAGGTGGCAGCGCCGACTACATCGTCAGCGGGCACTGGAGCGCCAAGGCGGTCAGTGAAGCGGGGCCGTACGTGCGGGTCAACGTCGCGGCCAGCAGCGAGGCGGACGATTTCCTGAAGCTGCCGCCGCGCGACGGCTGGCGGCTCGATCCGAACGCCGCCTACGTGCACTACACGCCGAACGAAACGATCCACGGCGTGGAGTTCCACGACATTCCCGATGTCGGCAGCGTGCCGCTGGTGGCGGACATGTCGTCGAACATCCTGTCCGAGCCGCTGGACGTGTCGCGCTTCGGATTGATCTATGCCGGCGCGCAGAAAAACATCGGGCCGTCCGGGTTGCTGGTGATGATCATCCGGCGCGACCTGCTGCAGCGGGCCAGTCGCCCGATGGCAAAGATCTTTCGCTTCGCCGAGCAGGCGGCGAACGATTCGATGCTCAACACGCCCAACACTTGGGGCTGGTACCTGGCCGGGCTAACCTTCCAGTGGCTGAAGGCGCAAGGCGGGCTGGCGGCGATGGGGGCGCAGAATCGCGCCAAGGCCGAGCTGCTTTACCGCAGCATCGACGATTCGGGCGGCTATTACCGCAACCCCATCGATCCGGCGGCGCGTTCGCGCATGAATGTCCGCTTCACCCTGCATGACGCCGCGCTGGACGCGTTGTTCCTGCGGGAATCCGAGGCGGCCGGCCTGCTGGCGCTGAAGGGCCACAAGGCCCTCGGCGGCATGCGCGCGTCGCTGTACAACGCGGTGCCGTTCGCAGCGGTCGAAGCACTTGTGCAGTTCATGCGCGATTTCTCGCAGCGGCATGGCTGAGAGCGCAGGCATGACTTTTTTCAGGCAAGATGTCCGTTCTCCATTTGGACATCTTTCCATCCAGGCGGCCAAACGATGAGCGACCAGAAAACCTCGTTGAGCGAGATGCGCGAGCGCATCGACAGCATCGACCGACAGATCCAGCAGCTGATTTCCGAACGCGCGAACCACGCACAGACGGTGGCGAAGGTAAAAGGCTCGGGCCTCTCGGCGATCGACTATTACCGTCCCGAACGCGAGGCGCATGTGCTGCGCATGGTGGTCGACCGCAACGACGGGCCGCTTTCCGATACTGAGATGGTGCGGCTGTTCCGCGAGATCATGTCCTCGTGCCTTGCGCAGGAAGACCCGCTGAAGATCGGCTTCCTCGGCCCGGAAGGCACCTTCAGCGAGCAGGCGGTGCGCAAGCATTTCGGCCATGCCGCGTACGGGCTGCCGCTGGGCAGCATCGAAGAGGTGTTCCAGGAAGTGGCCGCGGGGCACGCCGATTTCGGCGTGGTGCCGGTGGAAAATTCCGGCCAGGGCATGATCCAGGTCACGCTGGACATGTTCCTCACCTCCGAAGCCACCATTTGCGGCGAGGTGGAATTGCGCGTGCACCAGTGCCTGCATTCGCTGGCGGGCAAGCTCGAGGACGTGAAACGGGTCTATGCGCATGCGCAGTCGCTGCAGCAGTGCAAGACATGGCTGCGCATCAACCTGCCGGGCGTCGAATGCATCGCGGTCAGCAGCAACGCCGAGGCCGCGCGGCTGGCCCGGCATGCCGACGATTCGGCCGCCATCGCTGGCGAGACGGCCGGCAAGGTCTACGGCCTCAAGACCGTGGCCACGGGCATCGAGGACCGCGCCGACAACACCACGCGCTTCCTGGTGATCGGCCGCTCGCTGTTTCCACCCTCGGGCAACGACCGTACCTCGCTGCTGATCACCGTGAACGACAAGCCCGGCGCGCTGTACGACGTGCTGAGCCCGTTCGCCAAGCATGGCATCAGCCTGAACCGGATCGAATCGCGTCCGGCGCACACCGGCAAGTGGCAGTACGCATTCTTCATCGACGTCTCCGGCCATATCGAAGGGCCTGAGCTTCAGGCCGCAGTGCACGACATCGGCGAATCGGCTGCAACCATCCGCGTGCTGGGTTCCTACCCGGTCGCGCTGCCCTGAGTTCGTGGCCCTGCAAGCACGCGTGGAGTAACTGAATTGAACCGTCTCGACTGGATCAGTCAGCGCGGCCGACCGCTGCATGGCGACGTGCGGATACCCGGCGACAAATCCGTTTCGCACCGTGCGCTGATGCTGTCGGCGATCGCCGAAGGCACTTCGCACATCCGCGGCTTTCTGGAAGGCGAGGACACCCGTGCCACTGCCGCCGTATTGACTCAACTGGGCGTCCGGATCGAGACGCCTTCGGCCGGCGAGCGCGTGGTGCATGGCGTCGGCCTGCATGGCTTGCGCGGATCGTCGCAGCCGCTGGATTGCGGCAACGCGGGTACCGGCATGCGCCTGCTGACCGGGCTGCTGGCCGGGCAGGCGTTCGACAGCATTCTGGTGGGTGACGACTCGCTGTCCAAAAGGCCGATGCGCCGCGTCATCGATCCGCTGACCCAGATGGGCGCCCGAATCGACTCGCGTGACGGCCTGCCGCCGCTGCATGTGCACGGTGGCCAGGCGCTTCACGGCATCCGCTACGAGCTGCCGGTCGCCAGTGCCCAGGTCAAATCGGCGCTGCTGCTGGCTGGGCTCTACGCGGCGGGCGACACCGACATCATCGAGCCGCATCCGACCCGCGACTATACGGAGCGCATGCTCGCGGCGTTCGGCTGGCCGATCCGTTTCTCGCCGGGACATGCCACGCTCGAAGGTAGCCATGCGCTGCGCGCCACCGACGTCGACGTACCGGCCGACTTCTCCTCGGCAGCGTTTTTCCTGGTGGCTGCCAGCATCGTGCCTGGCTCCGAGCTGCGACTGCCGGCAGTCGGCCTCAATCCGCGGCGCACAGGCTTGTTGCATGCATTGCGGTTGATGGGGGCGGATATCACCGTTGAACACGAGCGCAGCGCAGGCGGTGAACCGGTCGGCGACCTGTTGGTGCGGCATGCACCGTTGCACGGCGTCGAGCTGCCCGAGGCGTTGGTGCCCGACATGATCGACGAATTCCCGGCGCTGTTCATCGCCGCCGCCGTGGCCAGCGGCAGCACGCTCATTCGCGGCGCTGCCGAGCTGCGCGTGAAGGAATCCGATCGCATCGCGGCGATGGCGGCCGGGCTTCGTGCGCTTGGTGCATCGATCGAGGAAACCGCGGATGGCGCCATCATCCATGGCGGAAGCCTCGGCCCCGGAAGCGTGGAAACCCATCTGGACCACCGCATCGCGATGAGCTTCGCTGTCGCCGGGCTGGTCGCCAGCGGCCCGGTCCGGGTCAACGACTGCACGCATGTGGCCACGTCGTTTCCGGGTTTCCTCGAGCTTGCCAACGGATGCTGTTTCGACCTTCAGGCGGCCGGCTGAAGCCTCGGCTCGCCAGCGCGTGCCGTTGCGGCTAGGCTTGCCGGCAGAGTTTCAGGGTCGCCCATGTCCAACGCCACGATTCCCTTCATCGTCGCCATTCCCGCCCGTTACGGCTCGACGCGCCTGCCGGGCAAGCCGTTGCGCGAAATCGACGGCATACCGATGGTGGTGCGGGTGGCGCAGCGCGCCTTGCAAGCCGGCGCAAGCCTGGTCGTGGTGGCGGTGGACGACCAGCGCATCGCCGATGCATTGGCCGGGCAGGAAGGGGTACAAGTCTGCATGACCCGCAGCGACCACGCATCCGGCAGCGATCGGCTCGCCGAATGCGCCGCCGTTTATGGCTGGAGCGACGACACCATCGTGGTGAACCTGCAGGGCGACGAGCCCTTTGCGCCCGCCGCCGGCATCCGCGCGGTGGCGCAGGCGCTAGCCGGCGACGATGCGCCGATGGCAACGCTCGCCACCCCGATCATCGATGCGCAGGAGCTGTTCGATCCGAACGTGGTGAAGCTGGTGCGCGCCGCGAACGGACGTGCGCTGTACTTCAGTCGCGCGCCGCTGCCGTGGGCGCGCGATGCGTTTGCGCTCGACCGTCAGAACCTGCCGTCCGGCACGCCGTTCCTGCGGCATATCGGCATCTATGCCTATCGAACCGGGTTCCTTGCGCGCTACGCCACGCTGGCGCGCACCCCGCTGGAACAGGCCGAATCGCTGGAACAGTTGCGCGTGCTCGAACACGGCCACGCCATCGCGGTGCGGCTGACTCCGGAGCCGTTTCCGCCGGGCATCGACACGTTCGAGGATCTGCAGCGCGCAGAGCGCTGGCTGCGGACGCGGAACTGAAGGGAGGTCGGTCGCGCCACCGGTTCACGGTGGCGCGATGGCGGCGATCAGAGCTCGATGCAGTCGAACGTGACGTCGGTGGCCACGTCGGCGGTGTAGTCGACGTCCGGACGATCGAAGCCGAACAGCTGCAGGAAGCTGTGCTTGTAGCCGGCGTAGTCGGTGAGCTCGAACAGGTTCGCGGTGTTCACCTGCGGCCAGAGCTCCTTGCAGCGCTGCTGCACGTCCTCGCGCAGCTCCCAGTCGTCCAGCCGCAGGCGGCCTTCGTCGTCGGTTGCCGGTGGCTGTCCGTCGGCGCGGTAGAGGTGTTCGCGGAACAGGCGGTTGGTCTGCTCGATGGTGCCTTCGTGCAGGCCTTTTTCCTTCATCACGCGGAACACCAGCGACACGTACAGCGGGATCACCGGGATCGCCGCGCTGGCCTGGGTGACCACCGTCTTCATCACCGCGACGTTGGCGGCCAGACCGATGGCCTTGTGGCGTTCGCGCAGCTCGCCGGCAGTGCGGTCGAGGTGCTGCTTGGCGCGGCCCAGCGCGCCATGCCAGTAGATCGGCCAGGTGATCTCGGTACCGATGTAGCTGAAGGCGACGGTCCTGGCCTTTTCGGCGAGTACGCCGGCATCGCTCAGCGCGTCGATCCACAGCGCCCAGTCCTCGCCGCCCATCACGGTGACGGTGTCGTCGATTTCCTTTTCGGTGGCAGGCTCGACCGAGACCTCGACCACGGTGTCCTTGTTGGTGTCGACCGAGGTGGCGGTGTAGGTGTCGCCGATGGTCTTCAGCGCGGAGCGAACCACTTCGCCGGTATCCGGCAGGCGCCGCACCGGCGAGGCCAGCGAGTAGATCACCAGGTCGACCTGGCCGCCCATCTCGTTCCTGATGATGTCGATGACGCGCTCGCGCGCCTCGTTGGAGAACGCGTCGCCGTTGATCGACTTGCTGTACAACCCGGCCTGCTTGGCCTGGCGATCGAACGCGGCCGAGTTGTACCAGCCGGCAGTGCCTGGCTTGGTCTCGGTACCCGGCTTCTCGAAGAACACGCCGAGCGTGGCAGCGCCATAACCGAAGGCCGCGGTGATGCGTGCAGCAAGACCGTACCCGGTGGACGCACCGATCACCAGCACCCGCTTCGGACCATCGCCTGGCTTGCCGAGCGCTTCGGTGAGCTGGATCTGGTCGCGCACGTTCAGTTCGCATCCCAGTGGATGTGTCGTGATGCAGATGAAGCCTCGAACCCGGGGTTGAATGATCACGCGCTTTCCTCTGGACGGAACAGGCGCGCATTTTAGCCTGTCGGGCGCACCATCGCGCTGGCGTGATTCCAATAAGCGATTGCCAGATGCCTTCATCGGCCCCATACGTGTGGGCATGTTCAACCGGGATACGGCCTCGCGCGCGGACGCCATCCGCGTGCCGCGCTAAAATCATTCGATGCAAAACGACTCCCCGCAGCCCGCGCCGCCGTTCGACGGCAAGGCTTTCGTTCGCACGCTCACTTCCTCGCCCGGCGTCTACCGCCATTTCGACGCGGACGGTGAGTTGCTGTACGTCGGCAAGGCAGGCAACCTCAAGAAACGCGTCGGCAGTTATTTCCTGAAGCCGCGAATGGAGCCGCGCATCACAGCGATGGTGGCGCAGATCGCCCGCGTCGAGATCACCGTGACGCGTACCGAGGGCGAGGCGCTGCTGCTCGAATCGCAGCTGATCAAGTCGCTGAAACCGCGCTACAACATCCTGCTTCGCGACGACAAGAGTTACCCGTACATCTATCTCTCCGGCGGCGAGGATTATCCGCGGCTGGCCTTCCATCGTGGCGCGCGCAACCTTCCGGGCCGCTATTTCGGGCCGTATCCCAGCACGTATGCGGTGCGCGAAAGCCTCAGCCTGATGCAGAAGCTGTTCAAGGTGCGCCAGTGCGAGGACAGCTATTTCCGCAACCGTTCGCGTCCCTGCCTGCAGCACCAGATCGGCCGCTGCACCGCGCCGTGCGTGCAGCTGATCGGCGTGGAGGACTATCGCAACGACGTACGCCATGCGGAAATGTTTCTCGAGGGCCACAGCAACGCGGTGATCGACGAACTGGCCGAGGCGATGGAGCAGGCCAGCAAGGCGCTGAACTTCGAGCGCGCGGCCACGTTGCGCGATCAGGTGTCCTCGCTGCGGCAATTGCAGGCGCAGCATCATGTGCAGGGCGCGAGCGCCGACATGGATGTGATCGCCTGCCGCATCGAGTCGGGCCTGGCCTGCGTCAGCGTGCTGTTCTTCCGCAACGGCATCAGCCTGGGCACGCGCGATTTCTTCCCGCGTCTGCCGCTGGAGGATGCGACGACGGGCGATGTGATCGCGCAGTTCATCGCACAGTACTACCTGGATCGGCCGGTGCCGCGGGAGTTGATCCTCGGCGAGGCGATTCCCGACCAGGACATCCTGGCCGAGTTGCTGGCGCAGCAGTCCGGGCATCCGGTGGATCTGAAGTCGAGCGTGCGCGGCGATCGCGCGCAGTTCCTGCAGATGGCCGAACGCAATACGCGCGCATCGCTCACGGCGAGGTTGGCCAGCCGCCAGACGCTGGGCACGCGTTTCGACGACCTGCAGAAGATCCTGGGGTTGCCGGCGCTTCCGCGCCGCATCGAGTGCTTCGACATCAGCCATACGATGGGCGAGGCGACCGTGGCTTCGTGCGTGGTCTTCGGCCCGGAAGGCCCGGAGAAATCGCACTACCGCCGGTTCAACATCGCCGGCATCACGCCCGGCGACGACTACGCGGCGATGCACCAGGCGCTCACTCGCCGGTTCCGCAAGGTGGCCGAAGGCGAGGGCATGCGGCCCGACGTGCTGCTGATCGACGGCGGCAACGGGCAGGTGGCGCAGGCGCTCGATGTACTGAAGGAGCTTGGGGTCACCGGCATCGAAGTGGTCGGTGTGGCCAAGGGGCCGGGCCGCCGCGCGGGCGAGGAAACATTGGTATTGGCGGACACCGGCCGCGAACTCCATCCGGGCTCGTCGTCGCCGGCGTTGCACCTGGTGGCGGCGGTGCGCGACGAAGCGCATCGTTTCGCGATCACCGGCCACCGCAAGCGGCGCGAGAAAGCGCGCGAACGCAGCGTGCTGGAGGATGTGCAGGGCATTGGCGCACGCCGACGGTCCGCCTTGCTCAAGGCATTCGGTGGATTGTCGGGCGTCGAGAGTGCGGGCGTCGAGGAACTGATGCAGGTCAAGGGCATCGATCGCGGCCTGGCCGAACGCATCTATGCCAGCTTGCATGGCTGAACGGTATCGATCGGTCGTCCCCCGGCAGTCTGCGCCGGCATGCGACACTGTGACCAACTTCTGGGACGAATCATGCGCATCAACCTGCCGACCTGGCTGACCCTGTTCCGCGTCGCGTTGCTGCCGGTGATGGTGGCCGTGTTCTACCTGCCGTTCGAGGGCCACAACATCACCGCGGCGATCGTGTTCGTGCTGGCCGCATTCACCGATTGGCTGGACGGCTATCTCGCGCGGCGCATGAATCTCACTTCCGCGTTCGGTGCGTTCCTGGACCCGGTCGCCGACAAGCTGATGGTGGCTGTGACATTGTTCCTGCTGGTGGAATCGCATCCCAGCGGCGGCTGGTCCGGCGTGGTGATGGCGGTGACCGCAGCGATCATCGTCGGGCGCGAGATCAGCGTGTCCGCGCTGCGCGAATGGATGGCCGAGATCGGCATGAGCGCCGCGGTGAAAGTCGCCCTGGTCGGCAAGCTCAAGACCGTCATGCAGATGGTCGCGCTGGTGGTGCTGATCGTGCAGCACGAAAAGGTGGCCACGGCGCTGAGGCTTTACCACATCGGCGAAGGCCTGCTGGTGATCGCGGGCATCCTTACGATCTGGTCCGGGCTGTACTACCTGCGCGCCGCGTGGCCGATCCTGCGCGACGATACGACAAAGCATCAGGCCGACGGCGGCTGATGCGGTTCGATGCAGGCTTGACGATCCGCATTCACGTATTAGAATGCGCGGCTCCGATGCGGGAATAGCTCAGTTGGTAGAGCACGACCTTGCCAAGGTCGGGGTCGCGAGTTCGAGTCTCGTTTCCCGCTCCAGTTTTTCGCAAAGCCCCGACATGTTCGGGGCTTTGTCGTTTCGGCGGTCGGCAGATACGAAAAGTGAATGGCTTCGGGCTTCGCGGGTATTCACACTAGCTGTCCGTCTGCTATCATTCGCGGCTCCGATGCGGGAATAGCTCAGTTGGTAGAGCACGACCTTGCCAAGGTCGGGGTCGCGAGTTCGAGTCTCGTTTCCCGCTCCAGTTTCAAGCAAAGCCTCGGCCATCCGGGGTTTTGTTTTGTCCAGGTACGTTGCGGCCATCGAGGTCGCGAATACCAAGCAATGGCCTGGTGGCAGAGTGGTCATGCAGCGGCCTGCAAAGCCGCGTACGCCGGTTCGATTCCGACCTAGGCCTCCATTGCGAAAGGGCTGCGATACAGCCAGGAAAAACCCGCCTCAGGCGGGTTTTTTTGTGCATATACCTGCCTGCCGTCAGTGGGATTTGCCGGCCGCGGTCCTGACCGTCGACGCTTGCGGAACCGTCGCCGGGGCCGCCGGAGCGACCGTCATCGGACTGGTGTCGCTCATCGATGATTTCATGGCTGCGTCCATCGCCTTGTCCCGGGCATCGGGAATGGCCGCCACCTGCGTAGCCATCTGCAGATGTGTCTGCAGCACCGGAAGCGTGGCCTGCGCGAATTTGCGCACGTCGTCGTCCTTCGCATCGTTTTCGGCAGTGAACATCTTCACCGCTTTCTTGTGCGCATCGACCATGGCTTTGGACCATGCCTTGTCGAAGGCGTTGCCACTGAGGGCATCCAGTTTCTTGGTTTCCTTTTGCGCGTCTGCATCGGGCGCGGCGGGGAGTTCCACCTGCTTGCCTGCGGCAAGCACCTTCAGTTGATCGTTGGCCTTGGTGTGGTCGTCCACGATGCGCTGCGCCAGTTCCTTCAATGATGCATTGGACGTTTTGCCAAGCGCCATCCGCCCCATCTGCACCTCGGCCATGCCGTCGGCGGCAGCGTGCTGCATGAAGGCGGCATCGGCTGAATCCACCGCAGCTTTCGTCTCGGGCAGGGCGGACGCTGCCCCCGCGAAGCCAAGCAGCATCGCCAGTGCGTACATTTTTGCAATGTGTCGTGAAATCACGTGGCTCTCCGGAGTGATGGGTGACAGGCGATCTTTTTGCGCGCTCGCAAAGCCTTGTTCTGGCTGCCGCGCCCGATGTTCGAGTGTCTCCTGCGGACTGTGAAACGCGCATGTTCACTGCAACTTGCCGGCTTCCGCATGGCTGTCGCGGCAGCCCGCATGGCGGTTTGAACGGTTTACCCGGAAGCCGATCGCGTATACCTTTAGATCGATCCAATTTACCGGCAGAGGCCTAGCCACTTCATGAGCCAGCGTTCGAGCACGATGAAGCGATGGATGCGCCGGATCGCGATGATCCTGGCCAGCGGAGTCCTGGGCAACGGCGCGGCGGTGGCCTCGACTGCGGCGCGGAACCTTGCCGAGGGCTGGCAGTTCCGGCTGGTTCCGGGTTCGATCGCCGCGAAGGCGCATCCGAGTTCGGCAGCCTGGCGCAGCGCCCATGTGCCGGGCAGCGTGCAGACCGACCTGCTGGCTGCGGGCGCGATCGACGATCCGTTTTACCGCGACAACGAAGCCGCCCTGCAATGGATCGGCCTGGCCGACTGGCAGTACCGGCTGCCGCTGAAAGTCGACGCCGCGACGCTGGCACACGGTCATGTGGAGCTGGTATTCGACGGGCTGGATACGTTCGCCGATGTCTCGCTCAACGGCCGCAGGCTGCTCGCCGCCGACAACATGTTCCGGCGCTGGCGGGTTCCGGTGAAGAACGCGCTGCACGTCGGCGACAACACACTGCTGGTGACCTTCCATTCGCCCATCGCGCGGCTGCAGCCGTGGCTGCTCAGGCAACCGTATGCCTTGCCCGGCGAGTTCGATTCGAAATTCGGTGACGAGCCGAAGGGCAAGCAGACCTCGAACTACGTGCGCAAGGCCAACTACCAGTACGGCTGGGACTGGGGGCCGCGCTACCTCACCGAGGGCATCTGGCAGCCAGTGCACCTGGAGACTTGGGACAATCTGCGCTTCGCGGATTTTCATGTCGCGCAGCAGCACGTCGACGCGGACGTCGCGCAATTGCAGGCGCAGTTCGACCTGCATGCCGATCGTCCCGCCAAGGTGCAGTTGAAACTGGCATGGACCGCACCGGACGGCAGCAGCCACGACGAGACCCGGGATGCATCGCTGACCGCCGGTGACAATCAGCTCGAGCTGCCATTGCGCATCGACCATCCGCAGCGCTGGTGGCCTGCCGGCTATGGCGCGCCGAACCTCTATCACTTCCACGCGACCGTTGTTGCCGATGGTCAACTGGTCGCAGGCATCGACCGCGACGCCGGTCTGCGAAGCGTGGAGCTGCGCCGGCAGCATGACCGCTGGGGACGCAGCTTCGAGTTCGTCGTCAACGGCGTGCCGATCTTCGCCAAGGGCGCCAACCTGATTCCGTTCGACAGCTTTCCCGAACGCGTTACCGATGCCCGCATGCAGCAGATCCTGCAATCCGCGCACGACGCCAACATGAACATGCTGCGCATATGGGGCGGTGGCCATTACCAGAGCGATGCGTTCTACGCGATGGCCGACCGGCTCGGCCTGATGATCTGGCAGGAATTCATGTTCGGCGGCGCTATTACACCGTATGACACAGCGTTCCGCGAGAACACGCGGCTGGAAGCGGTCGATCAGGTGCTGCGCCTGCGCGATCATCCGAGCATCGTGCTCTGGTGCGGCAACAACGAAGTGCAGACGAGCTGGGAGTCCTGGGACGACCGCAAGAAATTCGCCATCGACGTGGGCCCGGTCGAACGCGCGCGGGTCGAAGGCGGCATGAAGACGTTGTTTGGCGAAACCCTGCGCGGTGTCGTGCAGCGCTATTCGCCGGACGTGCCGTACTGGGCCAGTTCGCCGAGTACGGATCTCGAAGGGCCATCGAATGTTCCGGGCGATGGCGACATGCATGTATGGGACGTGTGGTCCGGTTCCGCACCTATCGAGAACTACTTGAAGTCCACGCCACGCTTCCAGTCCGAGTACGGACTGCAGTCGATGCCGGTGATGTCGACCATCCGTGCCTTTGCTACACCGGCCGACATGTCGGCGGATTCGCCTGTGATGCGTGCGCATCAGAAGTTCGACAGCGGCAATGGCAACCAGCGGCTGCTGCTCTACATCCGCAAGTATTACGGCGAGCCCAGGGATTTCGAATCGTTCGTCTATCTCAGCCAGGTGATGCAGGCCGAGGGCATCGAACTGGCCTCCGATCACCTGCGCAGCTCACGGCCGCAAAGCATGGGCTCGCTGTACTGGCAGCTCAACGACGTATGGCCCGGCGCGTCCTGGTCCAGCATCGACTACTTCGGGCGCTGGAAGGCGTTGCAGTTCCATGCACGGCGCTTCTATGCGCCGCTGCGGATGACCGCGATACGCCAGGACGGGCATACCGGCGTGTTCGCGATCTCCGACCGCAGCGAACCGCTGGATGCGCAGTTGCGCACGCGGGTGATGGACATGGACGGGAGGGTGCTCAGCGAGCGTGCCGAGCCACTGCGCGTGCCTGCGCTGAGCAGCACGCACGCGGTGCAGTCCAGCGATGCCGCCTTGCTGCACGGGGCCGATCCGCACCGGACATTCGCCGTGTTCGAACTGATCGAGCAGGGCAGGCCGGTGTCGCGCCAGCTGCTGTTCTTCGATCCCGCGCTGTTGCTGCAACTGCCTGATCCTGGCCTCGATGTCCAACTCGACGACAACGGACATGGCGTGATCCTGACGGTGAGTGCAAAGCGGCTGGCACGCGAGGTATGGGTCGACTTCGGCTCGCTCGATGTGCAGGTTTCGGACAACGCGTTCGACCTGCTGCCGGGTGAACGCGTCGAACTGAAGGTCACCGGCACGGCGGGCGTCGAGGTGCTGCGGAAGGCGGTGCACGTGCGTTCGCTGTTCGGAGCGACGAAACCAAAGGGTGCGGCACCATGACATCGAGACGTTCCGTGTTGAAGGGCATGGCGATGGCAGCCGGCGGCGCGATGCTCGGACACCTGCCTCTGGCGTTCGCGGCACAGCGATTCGTCAGCCAGCGGCCGCCGCTTGCCCAACGCAGGTTCGTCAGCCCGGCCGTGGATGCGTTGATCGTGCGCACCAAGGCAAAGATCGGCGATCCCGAGCTGGCGTGGCTGTTCGAGAACTGCTACCCGAATACGCTCGACACCACCGTGCACACGGGCACGTTGCATGGCAAGCCGGATACCTTCATCGTCACCGGCGACATCGACGCGATGTGGATGCGCGATTCCTCCGCGCAGGTGTGGCCGTACGTGCCGCTGGCAGCGCACGACGAATCCTTGCGGCGCCTGTTTCGCGGATTGATCCGGCGCCATGCGTTGTGCATCGCGATCGATCCCTACGCAAACGCGTTCATGCCCGACCCTGGGGCAAAGAGCACGCTGACCTGGGCACAGCAGGATCTCACCGACATGCATCCGGGTGTCGCCGAACGAAAATGGGAAATCGATTCGCTGTGCTATCCGATCAGGCTGGCCGGCGCCTACTGGAAGGCAACCGGCGACCGCCAACCGTTCGACGACGACTGGCGTGCCGCCATGCATGCCGTGCTGGCCACGTTCCGCGTGCAGCAGCGCAAGGATGGGCCGGGTCCGTATCATTTTCAGCGGCCCTCGGCCAACCCCACCGACACGCAAGTTCTCGGCGGCTATGGCAACCCGACGCGTCCGGTGGGGCTGATCCATGCGGCCTTCCGCCCCTCCGACGATGCCTGCGTCTATCCACTGTTCATTCCGGGAAACCTGTTCGCGGCGAGCACCCTCCGCGAGTTGGCCACGTTGACCGTGGCGCTGCATGACGATCGGAAATTCGCCGACGAATGCACCGCGCTGGCGGATGAAATCGACCATGCGCTGCAACGTCACGGCATGATGCACGACGAACGGGGCAACGACATTTGGGCCTACGAGGTGGACGGCTACGGCAACCAGTTGTTCATGGACGATGCCAACGCACCGGGCCTGTCGAGTCTGGCCTACCTTGGCTGTTGCCGGCACGACGATCCGCGCTACCTGCGCACCCGCGCGCGGGCCTGGAGCGGAGGCAACCCGTACTTCTTCAGCGGGCGGGCAGCGCAGGGTATCGGTGGCCCGCACGAAGGCCTGCGCATGATCTGGCCGATGTCGATCATCATGCGCGCGCTGACCAGCGACAACGACAACGATATCCGCCAGTGCCTGCAATGGTTGAAGACCACCCATGCCGGCACCGGCTTCATGCATGAGTCGTTCGATCAGGACGACGCGGCCAAATTCACGCGCAGCTGGTTCGCCTGGGCCAATACGCTGTTCGGGGAACTGATCGTGCAACTGCTGTCGCAGCGGCCCGGATTGCTGCAGCGGGCATGACGACACCGACCCTTTTCCAAACGCACTTTTTTCAAGTACCGGAGAATGCATCATGGTGACACGCCGACGTTTCCTTCAGGGCGCCGCTGCATTGACGTTGTTGGGCAGCGGACTCGATTCGCTTGCGGCGCTGGCACCCAGGGGAGGCGGTGCGGATGGCAGTGCATCATCCGGAAGTGTTGCCGGATCTGTCTCGAAGTACGTGGACGTGTTCATCGGCACTGGCGGCCATGGCCACGTTTTCCCGGGTGCGACGATGCCGTTCGGCATGGTGCAGCTGAGCCCCGATACCCACGACTCGGGCTGGGATGCCTGTTCGGGCTATCACCAGGGCGACGGCTCGATCATGGGTTTCTCGCATACGCATCTCAGCGGTACCGGCGCGAGCGACATGCTCGACGTGCTGGTGATGCCGGCGCAGGGAGAAGTGCTGCTGCAACCCGGCAGCGGTCGGCCGGACCAGAACTATCATTCGCGTCACGACGGTGCGACGGCAAATGGCACACAACTCGCGGCGGACAACAACTCGCCGCCGGGTCACGGATACCGCTCGCGCTACGATCGAGAACAGGCGCAGCCGGGCTATTACCGGGCGCACCTGATCGATCACGACATCCTCGCCGAACTGACCACGACGCTGCGCGCCGGACTTCACCGCTATACGTTCGGCGGCGACGGTTCCGCCCATCTGCTGGTCGACCTCACGCATGGCTTTCATGACGTTGCCACCGTACCGTGCAAGGTAAGCGACGCGGAATTGAAACTGGTCGGCAAGGACACGCTGGTCGGCTCGCGGCGCGTGCATCAATGGGCGAACGGGCGGCACATCTATTTCGCCATGAAGCTGTCGCGTCCGATCGCCCGCGTCACGCTGTACTCCGAAGACGTGGCATTGCCGAGCGGTGCGCACCATGCAAAGGGTGCGCACCTGAAAGCTGCACTGCATATCGACCACGCATCGAGCGCGCCGCTGCTGGTGAAGGTCGGCATATCCGGCGTCGATGTCGAAGGTGCGTTGCGCAATCTCGAAGCCGAAATACCCGCATGGGATTTCGAACAGGTGCGACAGGCGGCCGAAGCGTCGTGGGAGCATGAACTGGCGCGTATCCGCATCGACACCGCGTCGGACTCGACGCGTCGGATTTTCTACACCTCGCTATATCACACGATGATCGCGCCGACGCTTTTCAGCGACGTGGACGGCCGCTATCGCGGCATGGACCTGGCGGTGCACCAGTTGCCGGAAGGCGCCAACAACTACAGCACTTACTCGCTGTGGGATACCTATCGTGCGCAACATCCGCTGCTGACGTTGTATCAGCCGCATCGCGTGCCGGACCTCGTCAATGGTCTGGTGCGCATGGCGGCAGAGAGTCCGGACGGCCCGCCGGTCTGGCCGCTGCAGGGCGTCGAGACGCAGTGCATGATCGGCTATCACTCGGCGGTGGTGGTGGCCGAGGCGCAGGCCAAGGGGTTCACCGGTATCGACTATGCGAAGGCATGGCCGCTGTTCCGCAAGCATGCCATGGACGCCGACTTTCGCGGCCTGGCCTACTACTGCAAGCTCGGTTACATCCCCAGCGACAAGGAAGACGAGGCGGTCAGCAAGACGCTCGAATACGCCTATGACGACTGGGCCATGGCGCACATGGCTGATGCCGCGGGTGCGCACGACGATGCCGAAAAGCTGCGCCAGCGTTCGCGCAACTATCGCAACGTGTTCGATCGCAAGCTGGCGTTCGTGCGTCCGCGCGCGGAAACCGGGCAATGGCTCGAACCGTTCGATCCGCGCAACATGGGCCACTCGGACAAGTGGCGCGACTTCACCGAGTCCAACTCCTGGCAGGCCACATTCCTCAATCAGCACGATCTCTACAGCTACATGAAGCTGTTCGGCAGCGAGCAGGCGTTCGAGCACAAGCTCGACGAATTGTTCAGCATGAGCTCGACGATCCCCGCCGGCGCGCCGCCGGACATCGCCGGCATGGTGGGCCAGTATGCGCACGGCAACGAGCCGAGCCATCACGTGGCCTATCTCTATGCGTACTCGGGCTCGCACTACAAGACCCAGGCACGCGTGCGCATGCTGCTGGAAACCATGTACGAGGATCAGCCCGACGGCCTGGCCGGCAACGAGGACTGCGGCCAGATGAGCGCGTGGTACGTGCTCAGTGCGCTGGGCCTGTATTCGGTCGACCCGGTCAGCACCAACTATGTGTTCGGCAGCCCGCTGCTGGATCGCGCGGAGATCGACCTTGGCGGTCAACGCAAGCTGGTGGTGCAGGCCAATGGCAATGGTCCCGGCCGGCCGTACATCAAGTCGGTGACATGGAACGGCAAGCCGTGGAGCAGAAGCTGGATCAGTCATGCGGATCTTACTGCCGGCGGCACACTGGCCTTCGAAATGGACAGCACGCCGAACAAGCAATTCGGCGCAGCTCCGGCAGATCGCCCACCGTCGTTCGGCAGCGTGCCGGCTTAATCCAGTTCGCTTTTCACGACTTCTTCCGAGGGAGGTATGTCGGCGTGGCGTGGAACCGAAAAATATTTCGGCCAGCATCGCTGCATCTTTGATGGAGCCGATCGGTGTCAACTGAATTCGGCGCGAGTCGTTAGCCTGAGACTAGGTCGCCCGTTTCGTCGGTGACCTTTGCCAGGGGACTTGGCAGCATGCGACGAACCTTCATTGTTGGCTGTCCGCGTTCGGGCACCACGCTGGTGCAGGCATTGCTTGCCCGGCATCCGGACGTGCTGACGTTGCCTGAAACGGCCTTCTTCGAGTGTCTGCACGACGGCCTTGAATGGCGCTGGGGTGATTGCGGAGCGCGGCCGCGCAGGCATCGCTTGCGACATCGGCTCGGTTTCGCGCACAAACGTGCGCGCAACAAGCTGACGTTCTTGCGCCATGCGCTGCCGGGTGAACCGCGCTTTTGGCGACCCTCCCGTCGCACTGCCGGATGCGCGCGGCAGTTCGTCGCGATGCTGGACGGTTGCGCCGAAGCGGCCGGCTGCTCGATGTGGATCGAGAAGACACCCTATCATTTGTTGTATATCCCCGAGATCGAACGGCAGGTGCCGGAAGCGCGCTTCGTGCACGTGATCCGCTCAGGCGAGGATGTCCTGGCATCGGTCGCCGACGCCAACATGCGTTTCGATCGCAACAATGCCTTCGGCGGCGGCACCATGCATTGGTCGCGCCGCTGGAATCGCGCCGCGCGGATGCATCTCGCATATTCGGGGCGTGCACAGCACCATTTCATCTTTCTGGAGGACTTGATCGCGAATGCCAACGGCGAGTGGCGCCGGTTGTGCGCGTTTCTCGACCTCGATGCCGATGCCGAACTCGACGAGAGCTGCACGCAGACCGTCACCGACCTCGACAGGGAACCGTGGAAGAGCGGTGCCGTCAGCGGCGTTCCACACGAGGCCACGCGCAAGGCGGAACTCATATTCGGACCGCAAGTTCGCCAGTGGCTGCGCGACAGGCTTCTGCCATACGACGAACTACGCCGGCGCCTGCGAGGAAGCGCCGGCGCGAAAGCATCTCAGGGTTCGCCACGCTTGCGTCACCGATGATCATTTCGTGTCCAGGATGGTCAACGGCGACGCAGGGCGATGCGCGCATCGACTAGGCGGCAGCGTCGACCAGCACCAGTTCGGCATCCTCGATCGCGGTAATGCGCAGCGTTGTTTCGTCGCGGATGGCCGCACCGTCGCGGGCTTGCAGCCGAATACCGTTGAGGTCGATCACTCCGGTGGATGGCACCAGGTAGCCGTAACGACCGGCATCGAATGCATACTCGGCGTTTTCGCCTGCCTTGAGCGTCGCACCCAGCACGCGCGCGTTGGTGCGCAGTGGCAGCGCATCGGCATCTTCCCTGAAGCCGCTGGCCAGGGCCACGAAGCGGCCGGAGCGATCGCTGACAGGAAAGGGCCGTGCCCCCCATGACGGCGGTTGGCCTTGCGTGTCGGGAATGATCCATATCTGGAAGATCCGCGTGGTTTCCGACTCCAGGTTGAACTCGGAATGCGTAATGCCGCTTCCCGCACTCATCACCTGCACGTCGCCCGCTTCGGTGCGACCCTCGTTGCCCAGGTTGTCCCGATGGGTGATCGCGCCTTCGCGGACGTAGGTGATGATCTCCATGTCCGAATGCGAATGCGGTGGGAAGCCCGTCTGCGGCGCAATGGAATCGTCGTTCCAGACGCGCAGCGCGCCCCAGCCCATGCGCGTACGGTCGTTGTAGCCGGCGAATGAAAAGTGGTGCTTGGCCTTGAGCCAGCCATGGTCGGCCCCGCCCAGACTGTCGAAGGATCTGCGTTCGATCATGATGGTTCTCCTTGGAGGTGGATGGTGCGTTCGAACGGTTGGAACGTCCGCAGGACAGTGCTGGAACATAGGGTTTGCACGTTACGAACGAAATGTCGCTTGCGGAAACAGACTGTCTCGATAGTCGCAAGTTCTCGCGATTGTGCGATGCCTGTTGCGGCCGATTGTGACAACTGATTACATGTCGGACACGCATCTCGGGGGAGAGCACGTGAATCGTTTTTTGACGGCTGCCGTCTGCCTGCTCGTCGTTGCTTGCCATCACCGGCCGGGTGATGAAGAGGCGCGGGCGCGCCATGCCATGTTCTCGCCTGGCATCATCGAGGCGGACGTCGGCATTCATGCGAGGGTGCTGGCATCCGATGCGTTCGAGGGGCGCGCGCCGGGTACCCATGGCGAACAGCTCACTACGGACTACCTGATCCGGCAATTCCAGCGCGTGGGCCTGCAGCCCGGCGACCACGGAAGCTGGCTGCAGGCCGTGCCCTATGTGAGAGCCGTGCTGCAGAACCCCGAAAAAGTGAAGCTCGACATCGATGGCGGAAAGGGTGGGGTGCAGCTGGCTTTCGGCACCGACATGGTGCTGGCGTCTCCGGCAAACCAGCCGCATGCCGAGATCAGGGATTCACCGCTCGTGTTTGTCGGCTATGGCTTGGACGCGCCTGATCAGCAGCGCGACGATTACGCCGGAATGGACGTAAGAGGCAAGACCGTCGTCATTCTGGTCAACGAGCCGGGCTGGCGTGCGCAGGATCCAATGCTGTTCAAGGGCCGCAAGCTCACCTGGTTCGGCCACAAGCTAGTGGACGCCGCGCGGCGCGGTGCCGCAGCTGCGTTCATCGTGCACGACACCGACGCGGTAGGGTTTTCGTGGAGCGTGATGCGCAACAACTGGAGCGGCGCGCGCTTCAGCCTGCCGCCCGAGGAGGATCGGCGTGCACGCCTGCCGATCGCCGGCTGGCTGACGACTGACTCCGCGCGAAAGCTGTTTGCCGCTGCTGGCGCAGACTTTGATGCCCTCGAGAAAGCCGCCGACTTGCCGACGTTCAAACCCGTAGCCCTGGATGCCAGGGCCAGCGTCGGGTTCGACAGCGTCGTCACCACAGGCCAGTCGCACAACGTGATCGCCGAACTTGTCGGCAGCAAACGCCCTTACGAGGCGGTGATCTATTCCGCGCACTGGGACCACCTCGGCCGCGACGGCAACCGGATTTTCCATGGCGCCGTCGACAATGCGTCTAGCGTCGGTGGCCTGCTGGAAATTGCCGAGGCGTTCTCGCATCGCCGACCGAAACCCGAACGCACCGTAATGTTCCTCGCGTTCACGATGGAGGAGTCCGGACTGCTCGGCTCGCGTTACTACGTCAGCCATCCGGTGGTGCCGCTCGACCTCACCGTCGCCGACATCAACACCGATGCACTGACCGTCATCGGACCCAGCCGCGATATCGCGGTGATCGGTTACGGCCAGTCCCAGCTCGACGACGATCTCGCGGAAGCGGCGCGCAGGCAGCATCGGGTGCTCACGCCGGATCCGTTGCCGGACAAAGGCTTCTTCGCCCGTTCGGGCCAGTTCAATTTCGCCGCCGCGGGCGTACCGGTGCTGTATGCCCGTTCGGGGCAGGATCTGCGCGAAGGCGGTGTGGCAGCGGGTCGCCAGGCCTACGACGACTACATCGCCAACCGCTATCACCAGCCCGCGGACATCTACGATCCGAACTGGGATCTGCGCGGCCTGGTGCAGGACTTGCGCCTGCTCTACATGGTGGGCAGCAAGCTTTCGATGGCCAGTTCGTTTCCGCAGTGGAAACCGGGCAGCGATTTCAGGCGACCCGGCGAGGAAGCGAAGTAACCGGCTATGGATCAGCCGGCCGCCGCACGCCAGCGCATCGGCGTGGCGCCCTCCCAGTGGCGGAACGCGCGGGTGAATGAATTCAGTTCCTCGAAACCCAGCAGGAAGGCGATTTCGCCGGTGTCCAGGTCGGTGGCGTCCAGCAGGTGGCGTGCGGTGTTGCTGCGCACCTGGTCGAGCAGTTCCTGGTAACTGGTGCCGGCCTCGCCCAGCCGGCGCTGCAAGGTGCGTGTGCTCAGATGCAACGCATCCGCAACCTGCGCCATGCGCAACGGCTGGCCACGCATGCCGCGCCTCAACACGTGCCGCACGCGATCGCTCAGGCTCCACGCCGAGTTTTGCTCATGCAACGCGATCTCGAGCGGCGGCAGCAGTTCGGCCAGGCGATCGAGCTGGTGATCGAGAAAGGGCAGGGCCAAGTCGGCGTCACGAAACACCAATCTGTCCTGTGCCGCGTTGAAGCGCACTTCGCAACCGAAGTGGTGGCCGAATACGCCGGTATGTTGCGGGCGGCGGGTCAGCTCGAGCCGCAGCGGCACCAGTGCCATGCCGGTGCCGCGCTGTGCCAGTGCGACCATCGATGCGGCGATGGCGTCGAACAGCAATGGCGGCGTGTGACCTTGAGCGAGTATCCATCGAAAACCCATCGACACCTCGCCGCCATGGCGTTCGATGCTGATGTCTTCCGGACAGGTGAGGCGCTTGTAGCGTGCCAGCGTATCCAGCGCATCGCCAAGATTGGCCGCATGCAGCGCCGCCAGCGACGCGACGTCGCACAATTCGGAGCGGGTCGCTTCGCCGATGCGCAAGCCAACGCCAGGATCGCCGTCGCTTTCGTCCCCGATGGCCTGCCACAACGCAAAAAACTGTGCCGTGCTCAGCGCCGCGCGTGTCGCATCGACAAGCTGCATCGGCAAGCCGGCCCGACGCAGCACGGCATGCGCATCGAGCTTCTGCGCGGCGAGCCGATCGAACAGGCTGCGGCTCAGCGGGATGTTGTCGGCCTTCATGTCGTATCCGGTGCGGTCAGGAGCGACGCAGCATCCCTTCCAGGCGCTTCAGGTTTTCGGCAACGGCTTTGGGTGAGCTGTCGAAATCGGTCGAGAGGCTGAGCGTACGCCACTTCGCGTCCTCGGCGGCCATGCTCTTCAACTGTTGTTCGGCAATGAATACAGCATCCGAACCGAGCAGCAGGCGCAGCGGCGGTCTTGCTTCAGCAGCGATGGCGAGGATCGCCTGCGCTGCCTTGACCGGGTCGCCCTTTTCTTCGCCCTGATGGTCGTTGCGATAGCTGATCAGCGAGCCGATGCTGCTTGCATACGCTTCGCCAGGAGGCTGCACTTTCATGGACGATCCGGCCCAGTCGGTGCGGAAGCCGCCCGGTTCGACCAGCGTTACATGGATGCCGAGCGGGCCGACTTCCTTTGCCAGCACTTCGGAAAATCCTTCCACTGCCCACTTGGCGGACTGATACGCGGAAAGCCCGGGTGCCGCGCTGCGGCCACCGATCGAGGAAAATTGGATGATGTGTCCCGATCCCTGCCGCCGCAGTATGGGCAACGCGGCGCGGGTGAGGTGGAACACGCCGAAGAAGTTGGTTTCGATCTGCTCGCGGAAATCCGTTTCCTCCACTTCCTCGATCGCGGCCACATTGCCGTAGCCGGCATTGTTGACCAGGACGTCCAGACGGCCAAACGATTCAACCGCTGTTTGCACGGCTGCGACGGCAGCGTGCGCATCGGTGACGTCGAGCGCGACGTTGCGGACCTTGTCGCCGTAGCGCGTCGCCAGGTGATCGAGCGTTTTCGGATCGCGTGCGGTGGCAACCAGCGAATCACCGGAGGCCAGCACCGCCTCGGCCAGCGCCCTGCCGAAACCACGCGAACTGCCGGTGATGAGCCATACCTTGGACATGGGGATTTCCTCGAGATGCAGTGGGGGAGGGCCGAATGCCTGGCCCGATCGCACGACTCTAGGCGTCATGCCTGGTCGGGGAAAATCCGATCGCGCCAAAATCCACAACTGCGGCCACACTTGCGCCGGTGAAGGCAGGCCATTCGGAGGCTATCGCGAGGTTGGCCTGGCAGGTGGCAGAGCCTTCCTTTCCTGTAGTGCGCAGACGTATTCAGGTATGCATATAGGCAGAGGCCGCTGCGGAGGGCGCCGCAAGGCCGCGTTCAACCGGCCTTGGTCTTGCGGGCAGCCGGCTTCCGTTTCGTCGCACGGGCCCGGTCGGCGGACTGCACCTTGTGCGCGTTCAGGATGGCGCCGATCAGCCCCGGAAAACGCTGCTCGATTTCCTTGCAGCGACTGCTGTTGTGCATCTCTACGCCGTGCCGTTCGCTGCGTATCAAACCGGCCTCGCGCAGTGCGCGGAAATGCTGCGAGAGCGTCGACTTGGGAATCGGCCGATCGCTGATCCGCAGGAAGTTCGAGCAGGGGTTGGCGCAGCCCGAACCAGCCAGCTCGGCGTAGATCGCCACACGCACGGGATCGGACAGCGCATGCAGGATGCCTTCCACGCTGATGTCCTCGATCGACGGATGAATCAGGGGTCTCATGATTTTCATGCTAGCAGCTCTTGATAATCGGTCCCATAGTTCATAAGTTACGAACTATGGCAATAAAGAACTTCATCCACCACCCACACAGCAGGACATGTCATGAGCAAGCTTCAAGGTAAGGCCGCCATCGTTACCGGCGCATCGAAGGGCATCGGTGCCGCCATTGCGAAATCGCTGGCCGCGGCAGGTGCCTCCGTCATCGTCAACTATGCATCCAGCAGGGCCGGCGCCGATGCCGTGGTCGCCGAGATCCAGGCGGCTGGCGGCAAGGCAGTGGCGGTGCAGGGCGATGTCTCCAAGACGGCAGGCGCAAAGGCCATTGTCGACGCGGCCATCGAGCATTTCGGCAAGCTGGATATCCTCGTCAACAACTCGGGCGTGTACGAGTTCGCCTCGATCGAAGACATCACCGAAGAGCACTTCCACAAGCAGTTCGATGTCAATGTGCTGGGTACGCTGCTGACGACCCAGGCGGCCGTCAAGCATCTGGGCGAAGGGTCGAGCATCATCAACATCGGTTCTCTCGTCAGCCGCATCGTGCCGCCGGGAAGTGCGGTGTACACGGCGACCAAGGGTGCGGTGGATGCCATCACTGGCGTGCTGTCGAAGGAGCTGGGTACGCGCAAGATCCGTGTCAACGCGCTGAACCCGGGCATGGTTGAAACCGAAGGCACGCACTCTGCCGGTTTCATCGGCTCGGATTTCGAAGCCGGCGCCATCGCCAGCACGCCGCTGGGCCGCGTCGGCCAGCCGAACGACATCGCCTCCATTGCGGTGTTCTTGGCCTCCGACGATTCGTACTGGCTCAATGGTGAACGTCTATACGCCGGCGGTGGAGCACGCTGAGCGAAGGGCGCTCGAGAAATCCACGGGCGCATCCAGATGATGGGCTGCGCCCTTTGGCTGATGGGCCGCATCGTTGGAGCAGACTAGCCACAGGCAGTAGCCATGGGCGGCAGGTGGCCTTGCCTCGGCCGATCAGAATCGGGATGCGCAGCTACCTTGGACAAGGTTGGCAGGACGTTGGCTGCGCCACGTAATCCCGGCTTCGCCGGACATGCTCACCAGTCCGTCGGACGATAGTCCTTCAGAAACTGTCCCCACACGTGCTCGCCGGTATTGATGCCGTAGATGATCGGGTCGACGATGCGCGCGGCACCGTCGACGATGTCCAGCGGCGGGTGGAAGCGTTCTTCGAGCACCTTTTTCGCGGCAAGTTCGGCGGGATCTTCGTCGGTCACCCAGCCGGTGTCGACGCTGTTCATGTGGATGCCGTCGTTCTGGTAGTCGGTGGCCGACGTGCGCGTCATCATGTTGAGCGCGGCCTTGGCCATGTTGGTGTGCGGATGCCGCGTGGTCTTGAAGCTGCGATAGAACTGGCCCTCCATCGCCGACACGTTGACGATGTGCTTGTCGCGTTCGGGCGTGCGCAGCATCAGCGGCTTCAGCCGCGCGTTGATGATGAACGGAGCGATCGCGTTGACCAGTTGCACTTCCAGCAATTCGACCGACGGCACTTCGGCCATCAGCAGCCGCCATGAATTGCGGCTGCGCAGATCGATCTGCTGCAGGTCCTGGTCGAGTCGGCCTTCGGGGAACAGATGTTGCTGCGCGAGAAGCTCCTCCGGCAGCAGTGGCAGCTGCGAAAGCTCGGCGGCGCGGGTCAGCCCCGGCACGTCCGGCGCGCGTCCCGGCAACGCCATGGTGGACGTATCGGCTTCAGGCAGGATCTGCGAACTGCGCAAACCCTCGTAGTGGCCGACCAGCTTGCGCACGGTCTCCGGCATATCGTGCAGTGCGGCGGTTTCACCGTCCATCATGTGTGCGTAGAAATCCGGTGGGCGGCGCACGGTCTGGCAGGCATTGTTGATGATGAAGTCCAGTCGCGGCCGGGTGGCGATCAACTCCTGGCAGAATGCTTCGACACTGGGCGTGTGACGCAGGTCGAGGCCGTAGATCTGCAGGCGATGGCCCCATTCGGCGAAGTCGGGCTCCTCTGCATAGCGTGCCGCCGAGTCGCGCGGAAAGCGTGTGGTCACGATCAGCTCGGCGCCGGCGCGCAGCAGCTTCAGGCCTGCCTGATAGCCGATCTTCACGCGCCCACCGGTCAGCAGCGCGACGCGTCCATGCAGATCGGCGGTCTCGGTGCGCTTGGCGTAGTTGAATGGCGCGCATGCCGGGCACAACTGGTCGTAGAAGAAATGGATGGCCGAATACTTCTGCTTGCACACATAGCAATGCTGCGGCTCGATCGACTCGCGCGGCTGTCTGGCATCTGCATCCGCCGAAATGTCGTTGGCCTCGAAATCGACCGGCGCAAAAATGTTGGGTGTGCTGAACACCGGTTTGCGCCGCAACTCGCGGATGCCGGTGCGGTCGAGCACGGCATCCTCGGCCCGGATTTTCGACGCGTGCCGCGCCTTTTCCGCAGCCTTCAGCTTGATCCGACGCGCGCCGGGGTCGGGGTGATAGACGCTCGCCACCGCCTGATGCAGGCGCTGGCGATCATCCGCAGGCAACCGGTCCAATAGCTCCCGGTCGGCGGCAACCGATTCGAGCAGTTCCGCTGCGGCACGCAGGCGTTCGAGCAGCGCGGTGTCGGTGTCGTCCGGTGGCGTTATGGCTGTCGTGGTCTTCAAGGGTGTCATCCGAAATCGGGCGTAGTTGGATGCGGCGCGCGTATCAGATAGAACTCCATGCGCCGTCAACCGCGTATTTTGCCTGTTTCGGGGTCATTCCGCGAAAACCGGCGGCACGCAAACTATGCGTATGAGGCATGAATTCCTGGCGTTCTGGAACATCCACATCCAGGTGCATCCTCGGTCAACGCCACGCGCTGGCCACGGATGTGATCGGGCGCTCATGATCTTCATCGGCGTTGCGCTAATACTACTCACCAATCCGGGCATCAAGATGTCATTGCATTTTTTGGTGTCGAGGTGCCAACGCCAGTAGCAGCGCGGCGTGAGCGCCGCGCCACTGCATTGAACACTGCCGCTATCTCAACTTGAAGCGCGGGATTCACCGGCACCGACGTGGGTGCCTGGGCCGATCGGCCCGGTCTGGTCGATCCCGATGAAGCCGCCTTTGCTGCCCAGCGTGCTGACCGCGCGCGAGTCGTGCAAATGCCTCGCTCTTGAGACGGGCGGGGCCTTCGCGCTCGCCCATGCGGCTGGCGGCGTGGAGCATCGCAAGGCCTTCCATCACCTCGCTCGATGCATGCTTCCGATCACGTGCCGACGACGAAGTCCTGCTCGATGCTCCTGCGGAGATGTACACGTGTCCCGGCGTTCAGTAATTCACGTTGACGGTAACGGTATCGGAGTAGCTGTCGGGTATGTAGTTGGCGCTGGGCGCTGTCGCGTAGACAGTCAACGATTGCACGAGGCCGCTTCCCGTGCGTGCTTGACCGTTGCCTTCCGTTGTCGAAGTGGCTGTATTGCCCCACGGCATTCCGCTGGGACCAGGGGTGGAGCTGAGCTGGTAAGGCACTTTGTCGGTGTTGCTGCCGAGGGTGCCTTTCATGGTGCCGGCTCCCGTGGTGTTGCCATTGGAAGGCGCAAGGCCCACGAAATAAGGCGTGCCATTGGAGCAGGTCACGCCGAGGGTATTGCTGGCGGTCGTGTTGACGGCCGTCGAGGGAACCGCCCCGAGATTGACGTTGTTGGCGGTAACGACGCAGGCTTTCTGTACTGTGGCGGATGCCATAAAGGAAGCGCTGCCGGCATTGAGTGGAGTGTGCCCGGTGCAGCTGCTGAGCGGCGTGTTCTGGCCGAGTGTATAGGCGCCACTGACGGTTGCCATCAACGTGCTGGTGTAGGTATCGACCGGAGCGGTTGTCTGCCCGCCAGGCAGTTGCGCATAAAATGACGTGTTGCCGGTGACCGTTTGTGAGAAGAGCAGGGCGCCCGGAATGTGCACCGCAATATTCAGCGGTATCGGTGTCGCTGATGTTGCAGCCGAGCCCCATATCCGGGTATTCGGCGTATCGGTATAGAGTTGGTATTGCAGCGTGTTGCTGCCGCTGCTTAGCAGGCGCGGGTCGGCCTGGCTGCCGCCGGTGCCGGTATTGAGGTTGAGGCACATGGCGATATCTGCCTCGGGCGCAAGCACGATGCCCAGGATTGCTGTGCTGGTGCAGGACCAATGGATCGTGCCGATGACATTTTGGGTACCGGTCGTGATATCGACCGGGCTGAACGTGACGTTGTCGATGGTCGGGTTGGCGCAACTGGCCGATTGAGCCTGTGCCACGCGCGGCAAGCCCAGGCTGCCAAGCGTCAGCAGGAAGATGAACAGCATCAGGCGTTGACAGCGACGACTCATGGTGAAGTGTCCTGGCGGCAAAGGAGGGGGCCGATCGCGGGAATGCTCTTGCTGTCGTTGCGGTAGTCGAAGCTCGTCCGGCAGATACCGGACGGTGCATGCACGATGAGCGTGTTGTGCACGCCCAGGGTGTCCAGGTAGACGGTGCCGTCGAAGCCGATCATGGCGCCATGATCGGCCTGGCCGGCGATGGTTACGCGACTGCCGATGGGCAGCGGCTGGTTGCTGGCATCGTGCAGGATCACCGAGGCGGCGCGTATCGTCGTGATGCCGAAACGCACCATGGTGCCGGCACGGTCGGTCGGGGTAGCCAGCGCCGTGACACGATCGATCCGAACGTCGGCCGGAAGGTCCATCGGATCGATGCTGAGCTGGTTGTTCTGGTAGGCATTCAGCGGGCTGACGAGCAACAGGCCCAGATGGTCGGTTGTGCCGATCAGATTGTTCTCCAGTTTCACAGGAACCTTGGCGATCCCGTCGGTGGAGATCACCGCAAAACCATCGCTGATATGACGTGCTGCAAACACATCCCCACCCATCAGCACCAGCGCGCCGGTAGCATCCGCATACCCGTAATGGGTGTCGCCAACGGAACTGACGCCGGCTTCCAGTTGGCCATAGCGGCCCAGATAATCCAGTTCAGCCTGGCCGCCATCCTGATTTTCGCCCTGGCGCACGGCCGCGCGCCAGCTGAAGCCGCCTTCGCTGGGCGGAGACTGGCTGGCATTGAGAGTGAAACCCGTGCGATTGCCATCGCGCTGTACGCTGCTGCTCACGGTTATGTTGTGGTCCAGCGCCACAGTAGCGACCAGAAAGATGCTTCGATCGGTCGAGCGGTCCAGGTTCTGGTTGACGCTGAGATTCAACGACAACGACCGCCCGGCGGATTTGAACCAATACGCGCTCGCGTAACGCGTGGCATCCTGCTGTGGATAGCGCAGGTGCAGATAGCTCACGCCGAAACTGCCCAGGAGATCGGTGCTGTAGCCGGCCATCGCCTGCGCGCTGATACTAGGCGGTGGTGGACCGTAGAGCGTGGCCACGTCACTGTAGTCGCCGCGGGTACGAATGCCGTCGACACTGAAATTGAGGCGATCGTTGCGCCAGCTGTAGCCCAGCGCGTACAACGTGGCACCGCGACCGTCGTGTTCGCTCCGTGCCAGCGACGCGGAAACCACACCACCGGCAGAACCCAGCAGCAAGGCTCCGCCACCGCCGGCATCAACCAGTCCGCGAGTAGTTTCGGCATGTGCTTCGACGGTGAGGTTGTTGCTGACGCCATAGCGCCAGGTGCCACTGCCCGCAGGATCATGGCCGTAGTCGAACGAGTCCAGGCCGTAGTTTTCGCGCACGACGCCGAACTCCACCGACCAGTCGGAGAGGCCCTGTTGCAACAGCTGATGTTCGTCGTACAACGAGAAATTGAGCGTGGTGGCGCGACCCAGCGCATCGGTCAGCACCACTTGCGCATTGCCGGCGCCACTGATGTTGGGAATCGTGTTGAGCTGGAATGGGCCTGCCGGCACCTTGCCGCTGTATTGCTGCACGCCGTTGACGTACAGCTGCACGTTCGAGGGCAACGTGGCCGAACCGAGGAAGGCAGGCAATGGCGCGGTGACCAGATAGGGCTGCAAGGCGAAATTGGTACCCAGTTGCACGCCCGCGATGCGGGTGGAGCGCGACCACGACAATGCATCGGTGAGCGTGTCGCCGATCCGAAGGGTCAGCAGAGTGTCGGGAAACGAGGTGCTCCAGCTGGTATCCAGGCGCACCGAATGATCTTGCCAGCCATCCCCGCTGCTGCTGCGGGTGGCTTGGGAGAGTGCAGTAGAACTGAACACGCCGATCCTGTTGAAGGCGCGCAGTTCGGTGAAGGCGCTCAGGCTGTTGTTTCCATGCGTGTCCTCGGTGCTGTAGATGTCGTAGTTCAACAGTACGCCGGGCGAGGCGGTGGCGTGGGGCCGACTATTGTCGGGCGCGTTGAGCACCGTCGTGTCCAGCTTGAGCATGCCCAGCGGCGCGCTGATCGTCACAGCTTGACGAGTGGCGTCGTAGCTCGCGTGCACGCCTTGCAGACCGTTCAGGCGAACCGGGTCAGGCGTGTCTGCCGACAATGCGAAGCCGAGTTCATGCAAGATGGCTGCGCTGGTCCACAGCTCGCCATTGACATAGCCGAAGTGCGCGAGGCCGTCTTGGGCGCCATTGAGGGTGACATCAAGATACAGATCCGTACCGCCGAAGCTGGTTGCCCTGTAGCTGCTATCGGTGATCAGCGCGGTATTGGCTGCCGTATCCGTCGCTGTAGTTGCATCGGTGGCATGGCTGCCTGAAATGAGCAGGCCCTGCAGCAGGATGGCTTCAGTGAGAACGGTCGGCCAGCGACAGATTTTGCGTGGCCTTCTCACCATTGATCATTGCCTCGAGAGTGCCGCCGCCAACGAACACCGCAGCGGGCGGCTTCAGCATCCAGCGCATGGTGGCGCCCGGCAGGACATAGCCAAGCAAGCCAGGAGTGAGGTCGGTGCGATGGCCTGCAGCATCGATGTAGCTCAGACCTGCTAACTGGGCGTGGCCGTCTCCATGGTTGCTCACCTGCAGCAGCACATGCTCGCCGTTGCGCTGCAGACTCCATTGCAATTGCGGTGGTGCAATGACAGCTCCGGCCGGCTCGATGAAAATGGGCAACGAGTAATGCAGCACGAACTGCAGTCCCTTCTTGCCTTGCGCGTCGATCGGCAATTCGTCGATCGCCAGCCGATAGGCATCTTCCACTGCGCCGCTACCATTCGGTGGCGCGCCCACCCGGATAACCCGAATCAGTTGGCGATCGCCGATTGCCAACTGCAGCATCGGTGGACTGACCACCAGTCCGGGGGACGGAACGAGCTGATCGCCCTGGCTGTCCTGCGTCCAGTGATACACGCGCACTTGCGCGTGAACTACGCTGTCGCCGGTGTTGCTGAGCCACAGTCCGTCAGCGTTTTGCGAAGCCTTCAGGCTGAGAGTCGTAGGCGCTACCTGAAGGCCACTGGCATGAGTCAACCCAACTGAGCCCAGCAGGCTACCGAACAGGCCGCTGCACAGCACATGTCGCAACCAGACATGTTTCATGGAACTGTCAGAAATTCACGTTGACGGTGACGGTATCCGCATAGTTGTCTGGCGTGAAATTGGCGCTGGCCGCCGTGGCGTAGACGGTTAGCGGTTGCTCCAGGCCGTTGCCGGTGCCACCAATACCGTTGCCCAACGTGGTCGAGGTGGCAGTGTTGCCCCATATCGTGCCCGCAGGCCCTGGCGTCGAACTCAGCTGATATGGCACCGTGTCGGTGTTGCCAGCGAGTGCATCGGCCGTGCTCATGCTGCCGCTACCGGTGGTGGTGCCGCCATTGTCGGCCGATGGCGCCAAGCCGACGTAGTACGGCGTGGTCTTCGAGCAGGTCACATTGATGGTGTTGCTGCCAGTGGTATTGGTTGCGGTGGAGTCCACCGTGCCCAGGTTGATGTTGGAGGCGGCGCCAGCCGCGACAGTGCATGCCTTCTGGATCGTCATCAGTACCTGGAAGGTGGCTGTGGCGGGGCTGGTGGCTGCGGTAGCGGTGAGCGTGAAAGCACCCGTGGCGAGCAGGGCGGTGGCGAGCAGGGTTTTGCTGAGCGACATGACGGATCTCCCCATGAATGATTTAAATCAGGAACCTCATGAAACACTAAGCAACAATTGCGCCGCCGCTTAAACGATCCCCGCTGAGATGCCATCGAGGCAGTCCAACGTAAGCATTTGGGCGGCATTCTTGACCAACCGAGCGATGGTGCATCCTTCGGTTTGACGCTGAAGTGCAAAAATTTATACACCAAAAATAGCTATGAAATAGCGGCAATGCATCAGCTTATGACAGGAAAAGGCACAACATGCCAATTCCATGCATTTGTTGGTGATCTGGGATGAGAGGATCGACGAAATAGGTGAAGTGTCAAAGGACGGCGCCGCATTACTGCGACGCCGTCCTTAGTTTCCGTATCCCCGATTCGAACTTCCGCCGGAATAATCAGAGTTCAGAGCGCCTCGAAAACTCCCGCCGCGCCCATGCCGGTGCCAATGCACATGGTCACCATGCCGTACTTCTGCTTGCGGCGGCGCATGCCGTGGACGAGGGTGGCGATGCGGATGGCGCCGGTGGCGCCGAGCGGATGACCCAGCGCGATGGCGCCGCCGAGCGGGTTGACCTTGCTCGGATCGAGGCCGAGGTCGCCGATCACGGCGAGCGCCTGGGCAGCGAAGGCTTCATTGAGTTCGATCCAGTCGAGCTGGTCCTGGCTGATGCCGGTCTGCTTGAGCGCCTTGGGAATCGCTTCCTTCGGGCCGATGCCCATGATTTCCGGCGGCACACCGGCGACGGAGAAACCGACGAAGCGGGCCAGCGGCTGCAGGTTGTATTCCTTGATCGCCTTTTCGCTGGCGAGCAGCACGGCACCGGCGCCGTCGGACATTTGCGAGGAGTTGCCGGCGGTGACGCTGCCGCCAAACTGCTGGTTGCGGAACACGGTCTTGAGCTTGCCCAGCACTTCCAGCGTGGTGCCGGCGCGCGGGCCTTCGTCGGCGCTGATGCTGCGGCTGTCGGTGACGATGCCGCGGGTGGCGAGATTGGGGTAGTGGTCGTCCAATACGAACGGGCTGATCTCGTCGTTGAATTCGCCGGCCGCCTGCGCAGCGAGTGCGCGGCGATGGCTTTCCACCGAAAACGCGTCCTGCTGTTCGCGGCTGACCTTCCACTTCTTGGCGACGTTCTCGGCGGTAATGCCCATGCCGTAGGCGA
The DNA here is from genome assembly GCA_036398675.1 of Rhodanobacter sp. Classification (GTDB taxonomy): domain Bacteria; phylum Pseudomonadota; class Gammaproteobacteria; order Xanthomonadales; family Rhodanobacteraceae; genus Rhodanobacter. The sequence continues at coordinate 63,779 of DASWOQ010000035.1, forward strand.
TGCCGATGTTCTCGTCGTTGAAGATCGCCGGATTCATGGCGATCTTGTGGCCCATCATCGGCACCATGCTCATGCTTTCGGTGCCGCCCGCGAGCATCAGGTCGTCTTCGCCGAGGCGGATCCGATCGGCAGCCATCGCCACGGCCTGCAATCCCGAGGAGCAGAAGCGGTTGATGGTAACGCCGGGCACGGTGTCCGGCAGGCCGGCCAGCAGCACGCCGATGCGCGCCACGTTCATGCCTTGCTCGGCCTCGGGCATGGCGCAGCCGATGATGGCGTCGCCGATGCGATGCGGGTCGATGCCCGGTGCCTGCGCCATCACGGCGCGGATCACGTGGGCGAGCATGTCGTCTGGACGGGTGTTGCGGAATACGCCGCGGGGCGCCTTGCCGACCGGCGTGCGGGCGGCGGCGACGATATAGGCGTTTTGTACTTGCTTGGTCATTTGGCTTTCTCCGAAAGCCGGGAGTCGGGATTTGGGATTTGGGATTTCGTCAAAGCAGTTCTGACAAAATTCAAACCTTCTCGTTCAGCCCGGCATTTCAAATGGTGTTTAGTGGAATGGTTGTCGAAACGGTTGCCGGGGTTCGCGGGACAAGGGGCTTACCAGCTCTGACGAATCCCGAATCTCGAATCCCGAACCTCAGTTCCTGAGCGGTTTGCCGGTGGCCATGGTGTGGGCGATGCGCGCCTGGGTCTTTTCGGTCTGCGCCAGTTCCACGAAGTGCTTGCGTTCCAGTGCCAGCAGCCATTCCTCGTCGACCTGCGAGCCGCGCTCGATCGCGCCGCCGCACAGGGTGTCGGCGATGCGCGTGGCGATGTCCACGTCATGTTCGGAGGCGAAATAGCCGGCCTGCAGATTGGCCAGCGATGCCTTGAACGTGGCGGTACCGACATCGCCGGCCACGGTAATGGCGTTGGCCGGCAGCGGCGGGCGATAGCCGCTTTCGGCCAGCGCGTTGGCCACTTGCTTGGCGACATAGAGCAGTTCGTAGGCATTGAATACGACTACGTCGCCATCGCGCAGCAGGCCGAGCTGCTTGGCTTCCACCGCGCTGGCGGACACTTTGGCCATGGCCACGGTCTCGAACACTTTCTTCAGTTCCTCGAACGGGTCGGACGGGCTGGCCTTCGCCGCGCGTACCGCTAGTTCGTGCAGACCGCCGCCAGCCGGCAACAAGCCGACACCAGCCTCGACCAGGCCGATGTAGCTTTCCAGCGCCGCGACGGTGCGCGCCGAATGCATCTGGAACTCGCAGCCGCCGCCGAGGGCCAGGCCGCGTACGGCGGAAACCACAGGCACCAGCGAGTGCTTGATGGTCATGCTGGTGCGTTGGAAGTTCTCGACCATTTCCTCGAACTGGTCGATCTTGCCCGACTGCAGCAGACCCAGCGCGCCCTTGAGGTCGGCGCCAGCGGAGAACGGCTCGCCGGTCTGCCAGATCACCACAGCCTTGAGCTTCTTTTCGGCAATGCGGATCGCTTCCTGCATACCATCGAGCACGAAGTCGTTGACCGTGTGCATCTTGGTCTTGAACGAGACGATGCCGATGCCGTCGTCGCCCAGTGTCCACAGGCGCACGCCGTCGTTTTCCCACACCGTGATGCCTTGGTCGAACTTCTCGCCCAGGATCGGATCGGGGAACAACTGGCGTTTGTAGACGGGGTGCTGCGAGCGCGGCTTGTCGGCGTTGGTGCTGGCCGAGTATGAACCGTCCTTGCCGTGAACGCCGTTGCGGCCGTCGGTGACCCAACTGGGCAGGGGAGCCTTGCTCATCGCCTTGCCGGCGACGATGTCCTCGTTGATCCAGCCGGCCACTTGCTGCCAGCCCGAGGCCTGCCAGGTCTCGAACGGCCCCAGCTTCCAGCCGTAACCCCAGCGGATCGCGAAGTCCACGTCACGCGCGGTGTCGGCAATGTCGGCCAGGTGGTAGGCGGTGTAGTGGAACAGGTCGCGGAACGTGGCCCACAGGAACTGCGCCTGCGGATCGCTCGACGCACGCAGTTTGCCGAACTTCTCGGAAGGATCCTTGATCGCCAGGATCGCGGCGATTTCGTCGGACGGTTTCTGCTCGGACGGACGGTAATCCTTCTTCGCCACGTCGAGGACGACGATGTCCTTGCCAGCCTTGCGATAGAAACCCGCGCCAGTCTTCTGGCCCAGTGCGCCCTGGTCGATCAGGCCCTGCAGCCAGGCGGGCGCCTTGAAGTACTCGTGCCAGGGGTCGTCGGCCAGCGTATCGGCCATGGTCTTGATCACATGCGCCATGGTGTCCAGGCCGACCACGTCGGCGGTGCGGTAGGTGGCGCTCTTCGGACGTCCGACGGCGGGGCCGGTCAATGCATCGACCGTGTCGAAGCCGAGCTTGAACTGCTCGGTATGGTGCATGGTGGCCAGCATCGAGAACACGCCGATGCGGTTGCCGATGAAGTTGGGCGTGTCCTTGGCGATCACCACGCCCTTGCCGACGGTGGTGACGAGGAACGCTTCAAGGCCAGCGATGACATTCGGGTCGGTGAGCCTGGTCGGGATCAGCTCGACCAGATGCATGTACCGCGGCGGGTTGAAGAAATGCACGCCGCTGAAGCGGTGGCGCATTTCTTCCGGCAACGCCTCGGCCAGCTTGTTGATCGAGAGGCCCGAGGTGTTGGAGGCGATGATCGCAGTCTTGGACAAGTGTGGCGCGATCTTGGTGTAAAGATCGAGTTTCCAGTCCATGCGCTCGGCGATCGCCTCGATCACCAGGTCCACGTCTTTCAGGTGCGCCATGTCCTCGTCGTAATTGGCCGGGATGATGGCGGCGGCGAGGTTCCTGTCGGCCAGCGGGGCAGGCGAGAGTTTGGCCAGGTTGGCGATGGCCTTGAGCGCGATGCCGCTCTTGGGGCCATCTTTCGCGGACAGGTCGAACAGCACGGTCTCGACGCCGGCATTCGTCAGGTGCGCGGCGATCTGCGCGCCCATGACGCCGGCGCCCAGCACGGCGGCCTTGCGGATGCGCAGCGCGGGTTGGAGTGATGGTACAGCGGTCATTGGCTTCTCCGGGTGTGCGAATGCGAAAGGGTGAGGAAATGGGACAATGCGGCCGTTGCCGGCGAATGACATGGCTCAGGGGTGGCTCAGTCCGGCGACGGCGAAGCGGATCAGGTGCTGCGCGGTCTGTTCGCGGTGGGCGTGCTCGCTGACGTCGCTTTTGCGCTGGATCATGCCGAAGCCGGACATCGCATGGGTCAGCGCGCCGGTGACCAAGTCGATGCGCCAGTAAAGCTCCGGCTTGCTCAATTGCGGCAACAGGCGCGCGAATTCGGCGGTGAACTGGCGCATCACGTGGCCGTAGTTCTCGGACAGGAACTGGCGCAGCGTGTCGTCGTGCTCGGCGAACGCCCGCGCCAGCACTCGCATGAACAGCGAGCCGCTGTCGTCGTGCGAAAGATCGAGCGCCGGGCGTATGTAGGCTGCCAGCACATCTTCGAGCGTGGCGTCGTTCGCTCCGGCAATCTTCGCCAGCGCCGTCAGCCGGCGGGCATTCAAGGCATCCAGCCGGCGCCGGAAGACCTGCTCGACGAGCTTGTCCTTGGAACCGAAGTGGTAGTTCACGGCCGCAAGGTTGACGCCTGCTGCCGAAGTGAGTTGCCGCAGCGAGGCTCCATCGAAACCGCGCTGGGCGAACAGGACCTCGGCAGCGGTAAGGATGCGTTCCTTGGTGGAGCCGGAGCTGTTCACGGGCAATCCCATCCATTCATGGCTGTCGGCCAGTTCAAACGATCGTTTGAGCATACGCGGACAAGTTGATGGAGGTCAAACAACCGGTGTTGCAAACGGCGGGCGACTTGCGTCTGAGCTAGATTCTGTCAAACTTTCTGGAGCTAAATGCCCAATCCTCGTCGGATTTAGCTCTCTGTCGGCTCAGGGGCCGGCACATCCTTTCTTTCATCCGATCCCCGGAGCAGACCCGTATGGCGCTGGAGCGCACTCTTTCCATCATCAAGCCCGATGCCGTCGCAAAGAATGTCATCGGTGAAATCTATGCCCGTTTCGAAAAGGCCGGCCTCAAGGTCATCGCTGCCCGGATGAAGCAGTTGTCGCGCAAGGAGGCCGAAGGCTTCTATGCCGTGCATCGCGAGCGTCCGTTCTTCAATGCGCTGGTCGAGTTCATGATCTCCGGTCCGGTGATGATCCAGGCGCTGGAAGGCGAGAACGCGATCCTCAAGCATCGCGACCTGATGGGCGCCACCAATCCGAAGGAGGCGGCACCGGGAACGATCCGCGCCGACTTCGCCGATTCCATCGATGCGAATGCCGTCCACGGATCCGATGCGGCCGATACCGCCAAGGTGGAGATCGCTTATTTCTTCGCTGCGACGGACGTGCTTTCGAAGTAACTTGTGCGTTCATTCCCGAACGCGGAGATCAAGAAGCGGCCATTCATGGCCGCACTCTTCAGAAAATCATGAATCAGGCAGCTCTCACTTCATCCAGCCAAACGACCTCCAAGGTCAACCTGCTCGACTTCGATCGCCAGGGCCTGCGTGATTTCTTCACGCAGATCGGCGAGAAGCCTTACCGCGCCGAGCAGGTGATGAAGTGGATCTACCATGACCTGGAAGACAACTTCGAAAACATGACCGACGTAGGCAAGGCGTTGCGCGCCAAGCTCACCGAGGTCTGCTACATCGGTGCGCCGAAGACCATGCTGGACAAGGCGGCCAATGACGGCACGCACAAATGGCTGCTCGGCATGGATCAGGGCAATGCGGTGGAGACGGTGTACATCCCCGAACCGACCCGCGGCACCCTGTGCGTCTCCTCGCAGATCGGTTGCGCGTTGAACTGCCAGTTCTGCTCGACCGGCGCGCAGGGTTTCAACCGCAACCTGTCCACCGCCGAGATCATCGGCCAGGTGTGGGTGGCGGCGAAGTACCTGGGCAACATCACCCACCAGAACCGTCGCATCACCAATGTGGTGATGATGGGCATGGGCGAGCCGCTGGCCAATTTCGAGAATGTGGTGCGCGCGATGAAGCTGATGCGCGACGACCTCGGTTTCGGCCTGGCGGCCAAGCGCGTCACGCTGTCCACCGCGGGCATGGTGCCGCTGATCGACCAGTTGTCGGACACCATCGACGTATCGCTGGCGGTATCGCTGCATGCGGCCAACGACGACCTGCGCACGGAGCTGGTTCCGCTCAACAAGCGCTACCCGATCGCCGAACTCATCGCCGCCTGCCAGCGCTGGGTCGCGCGCAAGCCGCGCACCTCGATCACGTTCGAGTACACCCTGATGAAGGGCGTCAACGACCAGCCCGAACATGCGCGCCAGCTGATCAAACTGATGCGCAAGCTGCCGACCTGCAAGGTCAACTTGATCCCGTTCAACCCGTTTCCCGGCACCCGTTTCGAGCGCTCCGATGCGAGTGCCATCCACGATTTCCAGACGCAGTTGCTGAATTCTGGCGTCTTGACCATGCTGCGGCGTACGCGCGGCGACGACATCGACGCTGCCTGCGGGCAACTGGCCGGGCAGGTCACCGATCGCACGCGGCGCAGCGCCGACCTTCGCAAACGCCAGGATGAGGAAGCATTGCATGCGCTTTGACCGGGCACTCGCCTTCACCCTGCTGCTGCTGTTGACCGGGTGCATCACCACGCAGAGCGACAGTAACTCGCTGGGCAAGAACATGCCCCAGTCGAGCAAGGCCCAGCAGGCGCGGGACGCTGCGCGCATCCACACCGAGCTGGGGCAGCGCTACCTCGCCAGCGGCGACCTGCAGACGGCGCTCGAAAAACTCACGCTGGCATTGAAGTTCGATCCCAATTACGCGCCGGCGCATACCGTCATCGCGGTGCTCTACGAGCGTATCCACCGACTGCCCGAAGCCGAGTTGCATTACCGCAAGGCGGTGGAGCTGGATCCGACCAAGGGTGCTGCCAACAACAACCTCGGCCAGTTCCTGTGCGGCACCGGCAGGTATGCCGAGGCCACCGCTTATTTCCAGAAAGCCGTGGCCGATCCGTTCAACGATTCGGCGGACATGGCGCTGACCAACGAGGGTGTGTGCCAGTTGCGCGCGGGCGATGCCGCGGCGGCCGAAGCGAGTTTTCGTGACGCCATCGCGCGTAATCCGAACAACGCCGATGCACTCTTTCAGCTTGCCAATACGCTCTATTTGCATAACGATGCGTTTCGCGCGCGGGCCTTTATGCAGCGGTTCGACGCATTGGGGCAGCCCAGCGCAGGGGCGCTGAAGCTGGGGTACGACATCGAATCGCGACTGGGTAACCCGGAAGGTGCCCAGAATTACAGCAAGCGGTTGCGCAGCCAGTTCCCGGATTCGGAGCAGGCGCATGCCCTAAACACCAACGCCAGCCCATGACATCCATGCCGCAGCAACCGACCGATAAAGGCCCGAACGGAAGCGATCTGTTCGGGATCAACCTGGTTGACATGGATGCTCTTTCGTCGACTGACGCAACGAGTTTCGGAAGTCGGCTGCGTGCGGCGCGTGAAGCCCGCGGTCTCGATATCGAAAGCTGTGCGCATGCGCTGAAACTGCCGTCGCGCGTGCTGCGCCAGTTGGAGCGTGACGAATACGCCGGCATCGATTCGAAGATCTATCTGGGCAGCTACATCGGCAAATATGCCCAGTATCTCGGTATCGACGACGCGACGGTTCAGATCGAGGTCGGCCGCATCAAACATGTGGAGTCTCCCCTGGTCGCAACGGGCGGCATTTCGCATTCGCGCTTTCTGTTGGATCGTTATGCCACCGCCGCTACCTATGCCATCCTGACCGCGGTCATCGTGGTGCCAATGGTCTGGCTTGGCGTGCGCGGTACGCTGGATCGCGACCTGAGCCACCTGGCTCCGCTGGATGCCGCACCGGTCGCACAACAGGACGTGCCTGCTTCGAATGCCAGCGTGGGCGTGGCGCAGGTCGATTCCGGCAAGATGCAGGCAACGCAGGCAGCTTTACCGAAAACGCCGGAATCGGAGCAGCCGCTACTCGCCTCGATGGCACCGTTTCCGAACCTCGATGTCACCGCGGTGCAGATACCGCCGGTAGTCACGGCGCCTGTCGTCGGCACTGGCACGGGAAGTCATAGCCTCGCCCTGAGCCTCAGCTCCGCAAGCTGGGTCGAGGTGATCGACCGCGACGGCAAGCGGCTCGAATACGGCCTGTTGCCCGCTGGCAGCAGCAAGACGTATCACAGCGACCAGCCACTCGACGTGCGCATCGGCAATTCCAGCGGTGCGCAGGTCAGCATCGACGGCCAGTCGGTCGGACTGGACGACTTCAGGCATTCGAACGTGGCGCGTTTCCGCGTGCAGATGCAGGACGGCAAGGCCGCTGCGGCCAGCCTCTGATCGTTGTCCGGCGCGTTCCGGACAACCCATTTCGGTTATGCTTGTCCATTGTCCGTTCGGTGCCGAGCGGACTTGGACGGCTTTACTATTTTTACCGCGCTGGCCGCTTTCGCGCTCCGCGCGCGTGGCCCCTTGAATGGTGATTGCATGGCTCTCGACGAATACGACAAATACGAACAAAGCGAAATCGTCCAGAAGTGGTTGCGTGAAAACGGCCTTTCGATCGTTGTCGGAATCGCCATCGGTCTGGTGGGCATTTTTGGCTGGCAGCAGTGGCGCAATCATCAGGCGCGTCACGAAGGCGAGGCGGCCCAGCTTTACCAGCAGGCGCAGATCGCGGCGGCTTCCGGCAAGCCGGATGCTGCTGCCGTCTTCACCGATCAATTGATGAAGGACTATGCGGAATCGCCGTATGCCGTATTCGCCGTCAGCGACCGGGCGAAGCAGCAGGTGCAGGACAAGCAGATGGACAAGGCCATTGCTTCGCTGGGCTGGGCGGAAGCGCATGCCAGCGATACCGCATTGAAATCACTGACACAGGTTCGCCTGGCCCAAGTGGAACTGGCGCGTGACAACGCTTCGGCGGCGTTGACCACGCTCGATCGCATCCCGGCAACCGACTACAAGGGGCTCGCGCAGGAACTCCGTGGCGATGTGCTGGTCAAGCTTGGGCGTTCGGACGATGCGCGCAAGGCTTATCGAACCGCCTTGTCGGCACTGAGCGCCGTGGCTCCGCAACGCGGGGCTCTGCAAATGAAACTTGACGATTTGGCCGTGGCCGGGAAGCAGGGTGCATGAAAGCTGAAATGATGAAACGCGTCTTGCTAATCACGTTGACCTCGATGCTGGCGCTTGCCGGTTGCCATTCCTTCAAGAAGGAAAACGTCGAGCCGCCGACACCGCTCGCCAAGAATTTCAAGCCGACCGTGCAGGTGACTAAGCTGTGGCGCAACAGCGTCGGCAAAGGCGCCGGCGACAGCGGCGTGCGCCTGCGCCCGGCCGTGGTCGACGGCGTGCTGTATGCCAACAGCACCGACGGCGACCTGACGGCGATGGATGCCAACAGCGGCAAGACGCTGTGGTCGAAGAACACACGCATCCATGGCTGGTTCGGCTGGGGCGACAAGAAGCGCAAGGATGCCCTGTACGCCGGCGGCCCCGCGGTGAAGGGCGACCTGCTGGCCGTCGGTACGCTGGACGGCCACGTCTATGGCGTGAATGCGAAGGACGGTTCCCCGCGCTGGGAGTCCGAGCTTGCTTCGGAAGTGCTCGCCTCGCCGGTGATCGTTGGCGATCTGGTCGTGGCACGTACCCAGGATGGCCGTGTCTACGGCCTGGATGCCGCCACAGGCAATCGCCGCTGGGTGTACGACCAGGACAGCGTGCCGCTGCTCAGCCTGCGTGGCAACGGCGGCCTGCTCGTGGCCAACGGCGTGGTGTTCTTCGGCAGCGACGACGGCAAGCTGGTCGCGCTGCGCCAGGACAACGGTTCGAAGTTGTGGGAACAGAAACTGGGCAACGGCGAAGGCCGTACCGATATCGATCGCCTCGATGACGTGGATGGCTCGATCCTGCTCGATGGCGCCACCCTTTACGGCGCCGCGTATCACGGCAACCTGATGGCCGTCGACGGCCCCAGCGGCCGGCCGCTGTGGACGCATCCGTTCTCCACCTTCGACTCGCTGGCTACCGCCGGCAACGCGATCTACGGCGTGGCCGACGATTCCGGCGTGTGGGGTTTCGACAAGAACGGCGGCGCCGATATCTGGAAAAACAGTGCGCTGAAATACCGTTGGGTCACCGGCCCCGCGGTGCAGGGCGACTACATCGTGGTGGGCGACATGGAAGGCTATATCCACTGGCTGCAGACGGGTGACGGCGCGCTGGCCGCCCGCGAGCGCCTGTCCAAGAAAGCGATCCGCGCCCAGCCTCTGGTGGTTGGCGACACCGTCTACGTCGAGGACGTGAAGGGCCACATCGGCGCTTACCGTCTCTCCGCGCACTGATCGCGGAGAGATGTTTCCATCATGCTGCCCGTCGTCGCTCTAGTCGGTCGTCCCAACGTCGGTAAATCGACCCTCTTCAATGTCCTGACGCGCAGCCGTGACGCCCTGGTCGCCGACATGCCAGGGGTCACCCGCGATCGCCATTACGGCGTCTGCCGAAGCGGCGACCGGCCCTTCGTGGTGGTCGATACCGGCGGCCTGTCCGGCGTCGAAGAGGCGATGGACGTGCTCACCGCCAAGCAGGTTCGCCTAGCCATCGAAGAAGCCAACGTGCTGGTGTTCGTGGTCGATGCGCGAGACGGCTTGCTGCCCCAGGATTACGTGATCCTCGGCGAGCTGCGCCGCAGCGGCAAGCCGATCATCGCCGCCGTGAACAAGACCGACGGCCTGGAAGAACAAGCCGTGCTGGCGGAATTTTCCGCCATCGGCATCGGCACCACCTTGCCGCTGTCTGCTGCGCATAACCGCGGCACCGACGACCTCATCTCCGTGGTGCTGCCGTTGCTGCCGGTCGACGAGGAAAGCTCGGTCGAGGCGGAAGGCGAGAGCGGCACCATTCGCGTGGCCATCGTCGGGCGCCCGAACGCCGGCAAGTCCACCTTGATCAACCGCCTGCTGGGCGAAGAGCGGTTGATCGTCTCCGACGTCGCCGGCACCACGCGGGATCCGATCCGTGTGCCGCTGGAGCGGGACGGCAAGCGCTACACGCTGATCGACACCGCTGGCATCCGGCGCAAGGCCCGTGTCGAGGAAGCGGTCGAGAAATTCAGCGTCATCAAGACGCTGCAGTCCATCGCCGCCGCCCAGGTCGTGGTGGTGATGATCGACGCCCGTGAAAACCTGGCCGACCAGGACCTCACCCTGATCGGCTACGCGATGGACGAGGGCAGGGCGCTGGTGATCGCCGTCAACAAGTGGGACGGGCTGGACAAATACCAGCGTGACGAATGTCAGCGCGCACTCGATCGGCGGCTGGTGTTCGTCGCGTGGGCCAAGCAAGTCTATATCTCGGCGCTGCATGGATCCGGCCTGAGCGAGCTGATGCGTGCCGTCGTGCGGGCGCACGCATCGGCGACCAAGGTGCTGGTGTCCTCGGAACTCACCAAGACGCTGGAAAAGGCTTACGAGGGCTACCAGCCACCGCTGGTGAACGGACATGCACCCAAGCTGCGTTTCGCGCATCCCGGCGGCAACAATCCGCCGACCATCGTGATCCACGGCAGCCGCACCAAGCACATCGCGCCGGCCTACCAGCGCTACCTGGAAAACTTTTTCCGCAAGCGCTACAAGCTGGAAGGCACGCCGATCCGCATCGCTTTCCGCGAAAGCGAAAACCCGTATGCGGGGCGCAAGAAGGTGTTGACCAAGGAACAGCAGCAGAAGGCACGGCGCAGGGTCAGCGACCTGATCAAGCGTACGCGCTGATCCAGCTCCGGATGGGCGTGGCGCTCAGTCCATGTCCTGCGGAATCAACGCATACACCGCAGCATCCATCGCCTGCTCGTGCATCCAGAGCCGCTGGCGCGCGATCGCCTCGAAACGTGCCCCGAGCTTTTCAGCCGTTCGTCGGCTCGGACTGTTGTCCGGCAAAGTGACGATTTCCAGGCGCATCAGGCCCAACCGTTCGAAGCCGAAGCGGGCCACCGGCTTCGCCACGGAAGCGGCAATGCCCTGTCCCTGCCGCGATTGCCTTACCCAATAGCCCAGGTTGGCGCTGCGATGCATCCGATTGACTTGGTTGATCCCGATGCCGCCGATGGGTTCTTCCGTGGCCGGGTCGACGATGGCAAAGGTGAAGTGTTCGCGTGCTCGCCACGCGCTCGTGCAATGTTCGATCCACGCCGTCGCATCGCTGAGTCGATAGTCCGCATGACACCACGGCAACCAGCGACCCACGCTGTCCAGCGATTCGCGCGCGGCATCGAGGAGCCCATTGGCATCGCGCTCCTGCCATGGACGGATCTGGAACTCTCCATCGTCAGATTTCAGCGTGAGCGACGCCGACTCGACAGCAAGCATGCGTGCATCCTGTTTGTGCGCGTCGGAAGGAGCCGCAATAATGAGCAACTTTCCATTGGCCATCAACATGAATGCACGCATCCTCGACGGCAAGCGCATCGCGCAGGAACTGCTCGAGTTCATTGCCCGGCGGGTGGAGGCGCGCAAAGCGCAGGGCCTGATCGAGCCGGGTCTGGCCGTGGTGCTGGTTGGTACCGATGCCGGTTCTTCCGTGTATGTACGCAAGAAACGCGAGGCCTGCCACCAGGCTGGTTTCCGTTCGTTAGACCATGATCTTCCGGCAACCACCACGCAGGACGAGCTGTTCGCGTTGATCGACCAGCTCAATGCCGACCCGACGGTGCACGGCATCCTGGTGCAGTCGCCGCTGCCCGACCACATCGACGAGGACGCCCTGGTCGACCGCATCGACCCGGGCAAGGACGTGGATGGATTCCAGGCGATCAACGTCGGCCGTCTTGCACTGCGCCGGTTCGGCTTGCGGCCATGCACGCCCAAGGGCGTGATGACGCTGCTCGGGCATACCGATCGTCCGGTGCGCGGCCAGCATGCGGTGGTGGTCGGCGTGTCCAATCACGTCGGGCGCCCGCTGGTGCTGGAGTTGATGATCGCCGGCTGTACCACCACTTCCTGCCATCGCTTCACCCGCGACCTGGAAAGCTTCGTGCGGCAGGCCGACATCCTGGTGGTGGCGGTCGGCAAGCCCGGGCTGGTCAAGGGAGAATGGATCAAGCCGGGTGCGGTGGTGATCGATGTGGGCATCAATCGCCTGGACGATGGGCGGCTGGTCGGCGATGTCGAATTCAAGCCGGCGGCGCAGCGCGCCAGTTGGATTACGCCGGTGCCCGGCGGGGTCGGCCCGATGACCGTGGCCACCTTGCTGGAAAACACCCTGGAAGCGGCCGAAGCATCCGCCGCCAAGGCGTGACCCGAGGCGGCATTCAGCTGCATCTCTGGCGAGCATCACGGCAGGGCGCGTATAATTCCCTCTTTGCAGCGGGACTTTTCGCATGCGCATCCTCGCCGAGGCTCTGACCTACGACGACGTCTACTTGGTTCCCGGCCATTCGATCGTGCTGCCACGGGACGTGGACACCTCCACCCGATTCACTCGCAACCTGCGCCTCAACATCCCGATCGTGTCGGCCGCGATGGATACGGTGACCGAGGCGCGGCTCGCCATCACCATGGCGCAGAACGGCGGCATCGGCATCATCCACAAGAACATGACCGCCGAGCAGCAGGCGGCCGAAGTGCGGCTGGTGAAGAAGTTCGAGGCCGGCGTGATCCGCCGGCCGATCACGGTCAGTCCCGACACCTCGATCCGCGAAGTGCTGCGCCTGACCCATGCTCACAACATCTCCGGCGTGCCGGTGGTGGATGGTGCAAAGCTGGTCGGCATCGTGACCAGCCGCGACCTGCGCTTCGAGCGCAAGCACGACGATCCGGTGCGTAACATCATGACCCGCCAGGACAAGCTCGTGACGGTGCGCGAAGGCGCCAGCCAGGACGACGTCCTGCTGCTGCTGCACAAGCACCGCATCGAGAAAGTGCTGGTGGTCAACGACGATTTCCAGTTGCGCGGCCTGATCACCGTCAAGGACATCCAGAAGGCGCGCGACAACCCGCATGCAGCCAAGGATCAGCAAGAGGCCTTGCTGGTCGGTGCCGCCGTGGGCGTCGGTGGCGATACCGAGCAGCGCGTTGCCGCGCTGGTCGATGCCGGCGTGGACGTGCTGGTGGTCGATACCGCACATGGTCATTCGCAGGGCGTGATCGATCGCGCCGGCTGGGTGAAGAAAAACTATCCGCAGGTGCAGGTGATCGCCGGCAACATCGTTACCGGCGAAGCGGCGCGCGCGCTGCTCGACGCCGGTGTCGACGCGGTGAAGGTCGGTGTCGGTCCTGGGTCGATCTGCACCACGCGCGTGGTTGCGGGCGTCGGCGTGCCGCAGATCACTGCGATCGATATGGTCGCCACCGCGTTGAAGGACGAGATCCCGCTGATCGCCGATGGCGGCATCCGCTATTCCGGCGACATTCCCAAGGCTCTCGCCGCGGGTGCGTCGACCGTGATGCTGGGTTCGATGTTCGCAGGTACCGAAGAATCGCCGGGCGAGGTCGAACTGTTCCAGGGTCGTTCGTACAAGAGCTATCGCGGCATGGGTTCGATCGGCGCCATGCAGCTCGGCTCGAAAGACCGCTATTTCCAGGACGAGGCCGATGCCGACAAGCTGGTGCCCGAAGGCATTGAAGGCCGTGTGCCGTATCGCGGTCCGCTGCGCAATATCATCCACCAGCTAATCGGCGGCCTGCGCGCATCGATGGGCTACCTCGGCGCCGCCACCATCGACGACGTGCGGCACAACGCGCAGTTCGTCAAGGTGACCTCGGCCGGTGTCACCGAGGCGCATCCGCACGACATCCAGATCACCAAGGAAGCGCCGAACTATCGGCTCAATTCCTGAGTACGGGATTCGGGATCGGGGATTCGAGATGACCAGCCGTCCGGTTGTCGAGCGCCGGAAAAGCCGCATGCCGAGCCCCGCCCGGTTCCTGATTCACCATTCCCTACGCACAGCGCAGCCATGACCGAATCACGAATCACGAATTCCCAATCCCGGCTTCACGACGACAAGATCCTGATCCTCGATTTCGGTGCGCAATACACGCAGCTGATCGCGCGTCGCATCCGCGAAATCGGCGTGTACTGCGAGATCTGGGCATGGGATCACAAGCCGGAGGAGATCGCGGCGTTCGGTGCGAAGGGCATCATCCTTTCCGGCGGGCCGGAATCAACCACGCAGGAAGGCGCGCCGAAAGCGCCGCAGCAGGTGTTCGATGCTGGCGTGCCGATCCTCGGCATCTGCTATGGCATGCAGACGTTGGCGGCGCAGTTGGGTGGCGCCACGGAAGCGGCGGACGCGCGCGAGTTCGGCCATGCGCAGGTGGACATCGTGGCGTCCAGCCGGTTGTTCGACGGACTCAACGACCACGTTGGCGAAGGCCATCGGCTCGACGTCTGGATGAGCCACGGCGACCACGTCGCCAAGGCGCCGCCGGGTTTCGTCGTCACCGGCATCACGGACCGCATTCCGGTCGCGGTGATGGAGAACGAGGACAGGCGCTGGTATGGCGTGCAGTTCCATCCCGAGGTGACGCATACCAAGCAGGGCGGGGCGCTGCTGAAGCGTTTCATCAGCGAGATTTGCGGCTGTGCCACGTTGTGGACCGCCGCCAACATCATCGACGACCAGATCGCGCGCGTGCGCGAACAGGTGGGCGACGACCACGTGCTGCTGGGTCTTTCCGGCGGCGTCGACTCGTCGGTGGTCGCCGCGCTTCTGCACCGGGCGATCGGCGACAGGCTGACCTGCGTGTTCGTCGACACCGGCCTGCTGCGCTGGAAAGAAGGCGACCAGGTGATGGCGACCATGGCCGCCGCTTCCGACGAGCATGGCATGGGCGTGAAAGTCATCCGCGTGGACGCCGCCGACCGCTACTTCAAAGCGCTCGAAGGCGTGGCCGATCCCGAGGCCAAGCGCAAGATCATCGGCGGCCTGTTCGTGGAGATCTTCGACGAGGAATCGAGCAAGATCACTGCTGACGGCAGCAAGGTGAAGTGGCTGGCGCAGGGCACCATCTACCCCGACGTGATCGAGTCGGCCGGCAGCAAGACCGGCAAGGCGCACGTCATCAAGAGCCACCACAACGTCGGTGGCCTGCCAGCGCACATGAAGCTCAAGCTGGTCGAACCGTTGCGCGAACTGTTCAAGGACGAGGTGCGCCGCATCGGGGTCGAACTCGGCCTGCCGCGCGCCATGGTCTACCGCCACCCGTTCCCGGGCCCAGGGCTGGGCGTGCGCATCCTGGGCGAAGTGAAGCGCGAGTATGCCGAGTTGCTGGCGCGCGCCGATGCGATCTTCATCGAGGAACTGCGCAAAGCCGACCTCTACGACCAGACCAGCCAGGCGTTCGCGGTGTTCCTGCCGGTGAAGTCGGTGGGCGTGGTCGGCGATGCGCGCGCCTATGAATGGGTGATCGCCTTGCGCGCGGTGGAAACCATCGATTTCATGACGGCACACTGGGCGCACCTGCCGTACGAATTCCTCGGCAGAGTCTCCAACCGCATCATCAACGAACTGCGCGGTGTGTCGCGCGTCGTTTACGACATCAGCGGCAAGCCGCCTGCCACGATCGAGTGGGAGTGAATTGACGTCCTTCGAGGACTATCGCCAGCTATCGAAAAACTTCTGTAACGTGTTGATTTGGAAGAAAATACGTCGCGGTATCTATCGATAACTATCGCCGGCCAGCAAAATAATTTGGCGGTAGGACTGACGGTAAAAATCGAGGCCGGATTAAGACATTCTCATTCACTATTCAGACTTTTACCGTCTTTGACGGTAAAAGTCTTCTCGGGAAAGCTTGTTTTACGCGGCTTTCCGGGCATCAACAGGTCTCCTGATCCCTGACGGTAAAACCTGACGGTAAAGCCGTCAAAATACCGGAGGAAACCTCGATGCTCACTGACGCTGCACTACGCAATCTCAAGCCTAAGTCCAAGATTTATAAGACTTCTGACCGGGATGGGATGTACGTGACGATATCGCCCAGCGGTACCGTCACCTTCCGCTACGATTACCGTCTCAATGGTCGCCGCGAAACGCTGACCCTTGGGCGCTATGGTCCTGACGGTATTTCGCTGGCGATGGCGCGCGAACTGCTGCTGGACGCGCGGAAATCCGTTCTCAAGGGCATCTCGCCGTCGCTCGAAAAGCAGCGTGAGAAACGCCGCGTGACCGACATCAAGACTTTCGGCGTGGCGATGGACGCCTATTTGGCCAATACACGATGGGCCGACAGTACCCGCGCCGCGCGTCAACACATCATTGACCGGGACATCCTGCCGGCTTTTCGGAATCGTCTGCTGACTGAAATCCACCCTGAAGACCTGCGGGCCTTTTGCAACAAGGTCAAGGAACGTGGAGCGCCCGCTACGGCGGTGCAGATTCGGGACATCGTGAAGCAGGTCTATGTCTACGCCATCGCGCACGGGGAAAAGGTGGACAACCCTGCTGACAGCGTGGGGCCGTCCACGATCGCTACCTTCGTGCCGAAGGATCGCGCCCTGTCGCCACTGGAAATCCGGCTGTTCGTGCAACAGATGGAATCGGTGGCGACCTATCCGACGATCAAGCTGGCGCTGCGCCTGATCCTGCTGACGCTGGTGCGCAAGAGCGAGCTGATCCAGGCCACCTGGGATGAGGTCGATTTCGACAGCAAGACCTGGACGATTCCGAAGCAGCGGATGAAGGGGCGCAATCCGCATGTGGTCTATCTGTCGCGCCAGGCGCTCGACATCTTCGTCACGCTGCACGCCTGCGCGGCAGGCTCGGAGTTCGTTTTTCCTTCCCGGTACGATCCGCAGCGTTTCATGTCCAATGCGACCTTGAACCGGGTCACGCAACTCGTGACCGAGGCGGCGAAAGCCAAAGGGCTGCCGCTGCAACCGTTCACCGTCCATGACCTGCGCCGCACCGGCTCGACGCTGTTGAACGAAATCGGCTTCAATCGCGACTGGATCGAGAAATGCCTGGCGCACGAGGAGGGACGTTCCTCGCGCTCGGTCTACAACAAGGCCGAGTACGCCGAGCAGCGGCGTCACATGCTGCAAGAGTGGGCCAATCTGGTCGATGCCTGGGGCGGTGGCCAGACCTACGTGCCGAAGCTGATGCCGGAAAACGTGGCTGTGCCGGCGTTGAGCGCGATGGCTTGAGCTGGTTGACTTGCCTCGATGGCAAAGGTTGACAAAAAGTCAACTTTTGCCTATCCTTTTATCTGTGAGCGTGGAACATATGCACGTCATATCCAGAAAGCCGTTCAGCGACGCAGCGAAGGCTTATCCGAATGACGCCGAAGCGATCGACCGCACGTATCGGGTGCTGCGATCCGGCGATTTCGATACGCCGCAGGCACTGCGACAGGTTTTCCCGTCGCTGGACAACTTCAAGTACAAGGACAAGTGGTGGGTGTTGGACATCGGGGGCAACAATCTTCGATTGATTGCCTTCATTGAATTCCGAGACAACCGCATGTACGTCAAGCACATCGCAACGCATGCCGAGTACGACAAGCTTTGCAAACGCTACCGGAAGGAGGGGGACTGAGATGGGATTTGCCGCCATCAAGGAACGAGCCCACGCCTTGTTTGACGAGGCGAGTTTCATTGGCCATATCGCCAATGAGGACGACTACGCCCAGGCGTTGGCGTTGATGGATGAACTGGTCGAGGACTACGAGGCCAACCGTCCACTGATCGAGATTCTGGCCCGTTCCATCGAGAACTGGGAAAACGAATCCGCCGAGTTTGCGGCATTCAACGCGCGCGTGGCGAAGTTGGGCGGCGTCGACGTGCTCCGGTTGCTGATGGAGCAGAATGGTTTGGGCGTGGCCGATCTACCGGAGATTGGGAGCAAGTCGCTGGTGTCGAAGATTCTCAATGGCCGAGGCCGCAACCTGACTCGCGATCACATCGCGGCATTGAGCAAGCGGTTCTCAGTCAGCCCGGCTATTTTCTTCGGTTAAATTGATTCCTGCGCGGGTGCGTGAGGGCAGCACGTCGGTCTGCCACTTGGCGGACGTGCTGGACGTGGCGCGAGTGGCTTTGCAGGTCAACGCGACGATGGAAGGCTGGCGGTTGCTGCGCTCGGCGTCGAAGGAACTGGAAGCCTTGTTTGGATACGATTCGCTGCCCAGCCTCATTCCTCACTCGAACCCGCCCGAACAGGGCGGGTTTTTCGTAGGCGGACATTAGGCTTCGAGACTTCACTGCGAGGGGCTTGCTTGCGCTGATCGATCCACGCTTCCACTTCGGCCAAGTCCCACACGACGCAGCGCGGCGTCAGATTGAAGCGGCGTGGGAACTCGCCGCGGCGCTCCATCTCGTAGATCGTCGTTTCGGCCAAGGGGACGATCTGCCGCAGTTCCTGGCGGCGGATGGTGCGCCGGAAGGGAAGGAGGCTGCTCTTCGGAAATTGCGGCAGTGCCTCGTAGGCTTCCGTCCCCGGCAAGGGAAGGGATTGGCCTGTGTCGATACCTGTGGCGTTGGACGCTTGCGATGACTGTTCCACCTCGGACTCCGTGAGTACGCTGCATGGGAGCATGGTGAGGCGCAATATCTATCGGGACAACCTGCTGAAGCGTAGTACGTCGCACTTGACCCGACCACGTCGCTGCTCCTTAGATTTCCGGGAAAATGCCTGGGAAATTCATTCTGACAATTCGGTTCTCGTGGGCCTGCGCGCTCGCTTGCTAATGGCGAGACTGCGAAAAGACAGGAGCGGTCTTGCTGTTCTCTTTACCGTATCACGGCGTTCCCGCCGTCAAACTCCTGACCTTTGGCGAGCACTACGGGGGCTAAAGGCCGCCGGTGTTCCGCACGTCGGCACTTACTACATCCGCCACCGCCCCGCGACTGACATTGTCCATTCGGACGTACCGACGCAGGTAGGCATGAAGCTATACCTTCCAGTGGGTCTGGTAGTTGGGACCATCAGAAAAAGGCTTCGCGCTCGGCGGGAAGACTTGAATGGTCAACGGGATGGGAAAATCGGCGCCGATGATCGCGGCCTCGCCGGGCTTCAGATTGGGCAGGAACGACGAGGCGGACCGATCGATTTCGCCGCATGCGCGTTCGACAACCTCGCGGTCCCGATCGTTCGTGAGTCGATGCACTACAAGTGTTCCCATCTGACTCAGAACACCTTCCGTGATGTCGCGCGGGCGCTGGGTCGAGAGGCAGATGTTGAGACCGTATTTTCGACCCTCCTTGGCGATCAGCTCGAATGCGTCCAGGCGAGCGACCGCATCATCGGCTCCGATATGCCGCCCGAGAAAGTTGTGCGCCTCATCGACGATGACGACGACGGGGCGGTTCTTGAACGCTCCATTACGTGCCATGTTGAGTAGATGCCGCCCAATCACGTTCGCAATGATCTCGCGTGCTTTGAACTCAAAGGCAACACCACTCAGGCATATCCGGAGCAGCCGGTCCTCATTGGAGACGAAGGACGAGATGCTTTCAGTCAATGGAGGAGCCTTCGACTTAAATACACAGTCGAAGGACGACGAACTGAGAATTCCGCTGATGCGCGACATCAAGGACAGGCAATACGAGACCTCTCCCGAGTCGCCACCCCATTTAGTTGTGTCCTTCGATCCCCGGGCCACGCCGAATCCGTCGGGGTAAACACACTCCTGCTCGATCTGAGAAACGAGTTTCCACACATCGAACGCTTGCTGTGGATCGTCGAGCTTCTCCGCGATGCCAGCCTTGGCTTCTTCAGCCAGGATCGGGACTTTGGACTGGTCAATCTTCTTGATAATCCCGCCCGTCGCGACATGAGGAGCGAGGGTGGCGAGTCGAAGGCTGCGAATCGCTGCGCGCAGTTTCGGTCCCTGAACCTTGCCGGCAGGCTCAAACAGCGCAATGAAGTCCGACTCCATGAAGGACGTGTGTGGCAAGGAGCATGGAGCAGAAGACGTCGCAGTGTTGACCGGCGTGCCCAAGTGAAGGTTCGAGATGTGTCCTCCGTCGAACCCGCGATATTCCCCCGTCGCGTCTAGGAGGATGATCTTGGTGTTGTAGCGCAGGCATTCTTCGATGATCCGAGCGGTCGTCCAACTCTTGCCACCGCCAGTGGCGCCCAGAATCGCGCAGTGCCGCCCGAAGAGTTTCTCAGGCTTGACCGACACGTAGCTCTCCGGCGCGACATCGATTGAGCCCAGCCTGAGAAGGACATGGCTCGCTTCGGCGTCCGCCGCTTCCATGAACTTCGGCAAGTTGGCGATGAAGTGGTGCGGCGCTGCGTAGATGCGATCGCCCAAGCGAGGGTAGGAGTCAACGCCTGCCGAGATTCGAAGAGAGTCCATCGCAATGGAGCCCAGTAGTTGGATCGTCCCAATGCCGTCCAAGTCTGGCACCCTGCCATGCGAGGTGTCGATCAGGTGCCGGTCGGCATCCGGCAAGTGGATCTCGACTACCCGTCCAAGCAGGAGATTGATCTGCCCTTCGATCAGGACGAACTCTCCAACCTCACCTTTTCCGTACCGGCCGCCCAGAAAGTGGGAACCGCTGGGCGAGCCCGCCTCGTTTAGGTTGAACTTCACCACCTGGGCAGAGACTGAGCACAGCTGACCGACATACAACTCTGGCCGGAGTAAGCCGCGTGGAAAGGCGTCGGTGACGTCAAGCGCGGTACTCATGTCGGTTTGACCAGCGACTTGATGTCACGCGTGAGCCGCTGTGCGGGCGTCAGCGACTTAAGATCCGGAATCATTTCGGCAAACTCGCTGAATGTGGCATTGATCAGCCACACGTCCTCGCCTTGCTTGGCGAGACCGTAAAGCGTATCCCAGTATCGATTGCTTTCCTTGGGGCGGGAGGTCAGGTCGTCCGCCGATGGATTGACGATGATCAACCGCAAATGCGGGTTGGTGCGAACTGCCGCAACAATGGGTTCAGACAGGTGATCGTCATTGAAGCCGAAGCCTGAGACGATGAGGCAGGTGTTCGGCTCGCGCAGCGCCGCTAGGTACTTGGAGATCAGTTCTAGATGCGGTTGTACGTAGGACTGCTGGTATTTGCCTTTGGCGGGATAAATGAGACAGGCCGTTTCCGGCGTCGGATCGGTTTTGATCTCAATATCACCTGAACTGGATTGATCCCAATTGACCGAGCCATGCAACTTATAGAGGTGAAACACGCCCTCCAGCGGGTTGCCGACCTCGTCGCCTGTCGAAGGTCTGCGGACGATGTCGTACAGGAAAAACCGCGGGTCAAACTGCCTAGGCTGCGTGAACGAGAAACCATCGAGCAAGACCAGCCCCTGCTTCCCAGCAGCACGCTCAAAGCACAGATCGTAGTTCGTCGTGAACAACTTCATTCGCGAGTCGCGGACGCGGCGACGAGACAGTCGGTGCAGGAACGTGCGATGGCTGGCTAGTTTGGAATCGTCAGCATCATCGAGAAAAGCGGAACACTTCTTCAGGATCACGGCCTTTGAGGCGGAGACGAATTTCTCGACCTGCTCGCTTTTCTTGATCTGAAGGTATGCATCGCAACGCGAAAGCAGGGCCTCGATGTTCTCGTGTTCGACGACAGTCTCGTAGCCGATCTCAGCAATGACGGCTTTAGCCTGCTCGGTCGGCTTTCTCTTATCCTCTCCAGTGTCAGGATTCGAATTCACGCAGTGGTCCCACAGCGTCCACATCGACGGGCCGTTGATTTCCCCGAGAGATGTCCCACTCCCGGCGAGTGCGACCACATGCTGCATCTGAAGCGAGGACAGCAATACCGCTTTTAGCTCTTCGCGCGCAGCGGCGGCCTCCGACAGCATCTGCTGCCTCTTGGCATCGTCGGTCTCGCCAGCCAAGTCCGGCCTGAGCGCTTTCCACGTTCCGGCTTCTGGACTGAAGAAAAGTTGTTGACCGAAGGTGGTTGGCTGTGGCGTCGTCATGTCGTCCCTAAAGGTGGGTTTACATTCTCCCGGATATTTCGATCACCCCGGACTTACCCTTGGAATAATAACAAAGCGCTTTGCACATTCTGGCCGAAGGCCCTGCGGGCTATCCCCGCAGCGCTGCACTTGGCGCCCCTGAAAGCCCGCCGCCCTGGCTGCACCGGCGCGGCAACACTCAAGTCGTAACGTCTCACAGTTCCGTACAGAAGGCTCACGCGGGATCTTCGCATGCTGCATGTGCGTCCCCCGGCCAGAAAGCATGGCCGGGTCGCGCTGTCGTGCTTCGCATCGAGCCTCGCTGCGCAAGTCTCGCCCCATTCGGGCTTCCATCGCTGACGCCTACGGCCCGGACTCCTCGATCCGGGCCTGCGCGCTTCGCTTGCGTGCGGTCGGCACACAGGGATGGCCGTTGCCTGTCCAGCCGTCTCCCCTGACTTCATCACCTTGTCCGCGACTGTAGCCCGCGTCCGTGTGCCGTCAAGGCGCGCAGGGCCGTGTCCTCGGCTGCGCCTGCGGGCCGCACCAACCCTGCGCTTGTTTCCTTGACGGCCCCCGTCCGCGCGCTCCTGACCGTCGCGGGCGATGAACTCAGGAAAGACGGTGGCAACGAGGCCAACCGGGTTCTTTGTGCCGACCGCACCGAACAGCCGAAAGGCTGGGCTTCCGAATCTAGGAATCCGGTTGCGGGTGAACAGCCAACCCTTTCTTTGTCAGGAGAAGTGCCATGCAACTCGCATCCCGTTTCGCATCCCGTTCGCCAGTGCTGCGTTCCGACTATCCGCTGTCGGATGACCAAATCCGCGCCGTCGTGCCTTCCATCTTCGCGGACGCGCCGCACGAAAGCCGTTCCGAGCGGTACAGCTACATCCCCACTGCTACGGTGCTGCAAGAACTACGCGGCGAAGGCTTCGAGCCTTTCATGGTGTGTCAGACCCGCGTGCGGCAGGACGACCGCCGCGACTACACCAAGCACATGATCCGGCTGCGCCATGCCAGCCAGATCAATGGCCGCGAGGCCAACGAAATCATCCTGCTGAACTCCCATGACGGCACCAGCAGCTACCAGATGCTCGCCGGCATGTTCCGCTTCGTGTGCCAGAACGGCCTCGTTTGCGGCGACACCGTGGCAGACGTGCGCGTTCCTCACAAGGGCGACGTAGCCGGGCACGTCATCGAAGGTGCTTACGAAGTCCTGCACGGCTTCGACCGGGCGCAGGAGTCCCGCGATGCCATGCAGGCCATCACGCTGGACGCCGGGGAATCGGAAGTATTCGCCCGCGCTGCGCTGGCGTTGAAGTACGACGAGGCCACGCCCGCGCCCATCACGGAATCGCAAATCCTGATGCCGCGCCGTCACGACGACAGCCGCCGCGACTTGTGGAGCGTGTTCAACCGCACGCAGGAAAACCTCATCAAAGGCGGCCTGTCCGCCCGCGCCGCGAACGGTCGCCGCCAGACCACGCGCCCGGTGCAGGGCATCGACAACGGCATCCGCCTCAATCGCGCCCTGTGGCTGCTGGCCGATGGCCTGCGCCAGTTGAAAGCCTGATTCCCCACGCGGCAGGGGCAGGCAGCAGCCCTTGCCGCTTCTCTCGCTGCTGCATCCCAACCGCTAGGAGTTGTCACCATGAATGCCGTACTGAAAACCGAAACCATCGCCCTCGACACCGCCGCGCCGCTGGAAGTGGCCGACCCGACCAAGAACCTGATTTTGGTTCCGCTGTCGCAGTTGTTGCCGCGCCGCTCCAAGCGCAACGTGCGCACGACCCCGCGCCAGTCTATCCCCGAACTGGCCGCGAGCATTGCCCGCGTCGGCCTGCTGCAAAACCTCATCGTCATCCTGTCCGCCGATGGTGAGCAATACGAAGTCGTCACAGGCGACCGCCGCCTAACCGCGTTGAAGTTGCTGGCGAAGAAGAAGCGCACCGCCGCCGATGTTGAGGTGCCGTGCTTGCTGGTGGCCGATGCGTCCGCCCGTACCGTGAGCCTCGCCGAGAACGTGCAGCGCGAGGCCATGCACCCCGCCGATCAGTTCGCGGCCTTCGCCGCGCTGGTCAAGGAAGGCCGTCCCGTCGAAGACGTTGCCGCCGACTTCGGCGTGTCCCCGCTGGTGGTGCAGCGCCGTCTCAAACTCGCTAACGTGTCGCCGCGCCTGCTGACCGACTACCGCGCCGGGGACGCGACGCTGGAGCAGTTGATGGCCCTCACCATCACCGACGACCACAACGCACAGGAAGCCGCGTACTACGGTGCGCCCGAATGGCAGCGCGGCGCATCCGCGTTGCGCGAACGCCTGACCGAACGCGAAATTACCGCCACGCATCCACTGGTGTGCTTCGTCGGGCTGGACGGTTACACGGCAGCAGGCGGCGGCATCCGCCGCGACCTGTTTGCGGAAGGCGATGCCGGAACCTACCTCACCGATGCCGCGCTGCTGGAATCTCTGGTGCGTGGCAAGCTGGATGTGCTGGCCGAGGAAGTGCGCGCCGAGGGTTGGGCGTGGGTGGAAGCCGTGCCGCATGTGAGCCATGCCGAGCGGCAGTCGTTCCAGAACGCGCCGCGCCAGCGCCGCGAACCGAACGCCCGCGAAGCCCGCCGCATCGCTTCGCTGCAAAGATGACGGCGCGTACTTGGTTCATCACAGGGGTAAACAGTGGCCTCGGTCGACTGATGACGGAGCAGCTTCTGGAACGCGGCGAACGCGTTGCCGGCACTGCTCGCAAGATGGATGCACTGATCGGCCTGAAGGAAAAATATGGCGAGCAACTTTGGCTCCAATCGCTCGACCTAACCGATAGCCGAGCAGCGCGGGCAGCGCGTCGTCCTTGCGCGGAATCTGCTGGTGACGCTGCGCGGGCGCGAGCTAGCGCAAGCCGCGAAGGATATTGCTGCCGAAACCGGCTTGGAATATCGGCCCTTAGCCGACGGGCAGCGTGTGGCTGGTATCTACCGGCGGAGCGTGATGCTTGCCAGCGGGCGCTACGCGATGCTCGATGACGGCATGGGCTTCTCCCTGGTGCCGTGGAAGCCGGTGATCGAGCAGCGGCTAGGGCAGCAGTTCGCCGCGACAGTGCGCGGCGGCGGAGTGTCATGGGACATTGGGCGGCAACGTGGACCTTTCGTGGGATGAAGGTTGCGCAATCAAAATCGCTTTGTTCTGGGCGATACAGAGGCTGTCGAAAACTGAGCGCGACCGAATAAACTGGCGCGCCCGTTGCATAGTTTTCGTCTGGTTATTGTCGCTGTTTGCGGTACCGTGAAGTTGACATGTGTTGATGCGTATCTTGCTTCCGTCCAAGACTGTTTGACGGTTGGGAGTCGGCATGGATCATCGCAACGGAGAAGATTTTGTTGTAACCGATCCATATCATTAGGGAAGCACCGCGACAGCCCGTGTCCAGCCAGCGCTGGCTCCACGGATTTTGGCTGGAAAGCAAATGACCGTGAAACCATCGGGCGGCAGAATTTCAAGACTGTGTAGCTTTTCAATCTGGCAGTAGCCGATATCGCGGCCCGCCTTGTGACCTTCCCATATCAGGCCGGCGTCGCCGGTGTCTGCAAAGCGCTTGGCCGTATGGCTAAACGGTGCATCCCAGCTCCAACCATCCGTTCCGGCGACACGGATGCCTTGCGATGTGAGGTGCAGGGTTGCATCGCGCCCCATGCCGCAACCGGAATGGATGTAGTCGGGATGGCCGTACCTCTCGCCAGCCCGTGTATTGACCAGCACGATCTCTAACGGCGAGAGCTTATGTCCGATACGTTCCAGTTCGGCATCGATCTCATCAGGCGTAACCAGGTGGCCATCAGGAAGATGCCGAAAATCGAGCTTGACTCCAGGCTGCATGAACCATTCTAGCGGCACCTCATCGATGGCAATGGCGCGTTTTCCACCATCCATCGTCGGGTGGTAATGCCACGGCGCATCGATATGCGTTCCATTGTGTGTGGACAGATTGATTTGTTCGACCGCCCAGCCCATGCGTTCGGGTAGCTGGTCAATGGTCATTCCGGGGAACGATGCGACAAGGTCTTTCGCGGACTCGGCATGAGTCGTGTAGGTGATTGCCGGACGCATGAACGGCGGATCGGAAATGGTGTCGTTGTCGAGGGTGATAGAAATATCAATGATCTTGCTCATGACAAAGCCTTGAAGTGTGCAATGAATGGAGTCAGGCGGTGATACGTCCTCTGAGTTCGCCGAAGCCTATGGAGACGAAGCCGTCGCGGTGGCATTTGCCCATGAAAACGACTTCGTCGCCGTCTTCGAGGAACCCTCGCTGTTCGCCATTTGGAAGCGTGATCGGCCTAGAGCCTGCGGCAGTAAGTTCCAACATACTGCTGAGCTGGTCAGGCTCGGGTCCGGAAATGGTTCCCGTACCGATAAGATCGCCTGGCTGCAAATCGCAGCCGCCGCAAGTGTGGTGAGCAATCATCTGGGCCGGAGTCCAGAAAAGGTGACGTGCATTGGAATGCAGTATTTCGACCGCCGGTAGGCCTTTGTCGCGCATCTGTGCCGTTTGCAGTTGTACTGACAGTGCCACGTCAACGCCTCCATGCTGCTGGTCATCTGCATTCAATAGATAGTCCAGAGGGGCAGGATCGCCTGCATCCCTGACCATGGTGGGCATCCGGAACGGCAGCAACGCGTCTGCTGTAACGATCCAGGGCGATATGGACGTGCTGAAGTTCTTACTCAGGAAGGGGCCGAGCGGAAACATTTCCCAGCGCTGGATGTCCCTTGCCGACCAATCGTTGAGTAGAGTAAATCCGACGATGTGTTCGCCTGCGCTGGCGATGTCGATGGGCTGGCCCAGTGCATTGCCCTTTCCGATGAAGAAGCCCATTTCCAACTCAAAATCCAATCGCTCGGAGGGACCGAAGCTCGGCCTTCCATCATCGGTCGGTGGCCGTTGACCATACGGATGCTTGATCATGCCGCCGCCGACTCCCACGGATGATGCGCGGCCGTGATAGGCGATAGGCACCCATTTGTAGTTCTTCGGCAACGGATCTTCGGGCGTCAACAATGCGCCTGCGGCTTTGGCGTGATAGATGCCAGCGTAGAAGTCTGTGTAGTTGCCGACGCGTACGGGAAGCTGCATGGCGCATGCGTCACGCGCGTGCAGCAGTCCCTCGCGTACCACACGAGTCTTTCTTGCGACGGGTCCGTCATGGGCAAGGACGCTTGCGGCCTGGCGCCGTAATTCGCGCAGGGGGCCGCGACCCAGCGAGAACAGGTCGTTGAGTGAGGCATTGATGGCGGCTTCCGCGGCAACAGCCGCGTCGCCGGTGAACCATCCTTTGTCATGAACGATGCCGATGTCGAGCACGGCATCGCCGATGGCCATACCGCAGCGCGGCGGACGGCCATCCAGGCTGAACATGCCTATTGGCAAGTTCTGGATGGGGAAATCCGTGTTGGACGTATTGGCGCTTTCTATCCAACTACGTCGATGGGGATCGTGGGTTTCGTCGAGTGTGATCATGCAAAGGTCCTGCGGGGCATGCTAAGCAACAGTCTTTAGGGAATGTGTTTGGGACACCTTGCTGCTTGGTCGTTGTGCCAACAGGCAACACAGCGCGGTGACGAACGAGATGGCGGCAGTGAATGACCACGCTGCGGGGTAGCCGAAGGCCGTGGCAATTCGACCAAAGAGCGCAGGTACGGCCACGCCGCCAACGCCGACGATGGTCAGCATCAATCCGCATGCCGTGGGTACGTCAGGAAGGTGGATCGTGTCTCGGTACAGGCCAGGCACAGCAATCCACGCCACGAACCCGAGGATGGCCGTCGAGCCGATGATTGCGGCTGCAACCTGCAAGCCCGTCGCGTCGAGATAGGGAATCGCACACAACGCCGCGCTTTCCACGAACCATGCGAGCAGGATGGTAGGCAGCACACCCAAAACCTTGTCGGCGAGCCAGCCGCCAATAAAGGAACCGGGAATGCCGCTGACCAGCAGTGTTACGCCAAGTGTTCCCGCTTGCTGCGCACTCAACCCAAGGTGGGCCTGGGCGTAGGTCGGCAGTAATTCCGCCGCCGTAAAATAACTGCCATAGCCACCAAGGAAACCTAGGCCGAGTATCCATAAGTCGCGATTGCCAAACACGCGTGCCAGGGCCGCGCGATCCAGATGATTGCCTTGGATCGCGTGTTTGTGGCCGGGCGGTGTCGGAAAGACGATCAGCATGCCGAGGAAAGTGACCAGGCCAATGCCCGCCCCAGCCAGCAGTGCCTGCCGCCACCCGAAGGACGCTACGACACCTGCCCATGCAAAAAGCCCTAGCGCCGCACCGACCGTGAAGGCCACGCCGGTAATCAGGCCGTTCGCCGTCACCAGTTCGTGTTCCCTGAACCACGCCGTGGTCAGGCCGATGGCGCTACCTATATAAACGGAACCGCCCACGCCGCAAATGAAGCGCGCAACCAACAGAAACGGATAGGAGTGTGCCTGCGATGAAAGCACAGTACCGACGGTTTCCACGGCGATGCCGAACAACATCGCAAACCGCACCCCCTTCGCCTCGGCGAGCATGCCGCCGGGAATGTGGGCGAGACCATAGCCGGCGATGAAGGTGCCGACGATCACACCGATCTGCGGCAAATCGAGATGCAGATCGGTTGTCAGGTGGCCAAACGTGGGAACCACGTTGAACCAGTTAAGTGTGAATTGAAGAAATGACACAAAGATGATGCTCAAGGCGAGCCAACGGTTATTCATGGTCGATTCCTCGCTCGGACGCTCAGATCTTGAAAGACAGGGAGACGAAGGCAAAAGAGACGTTCACGTCGTTGCGCGTTCGCACATCCTGCAAATAACGAAACGTCAGGCGCGCTTTGCCAAGTTCGTAACCGACGAGTGGACCCACCAGTACGTGCTCGAAGCGAGTGCCATCACCGACCACCTGACCGTATTGCCGATCGTCCGAGAACTGGCGCGAATAATTTCCGACGGCGCCTATCGTCCAACGACCGATTTCCTTGGTCGCTGTCGCGTCAAGATAGTAAGCATTGCCGGAGAGATAGTCGGTCTTCGAGTTGCGCTGGTTGATATCGAAGACGTTGTTGAGCGTGAAGTTCCAGCCATCGTGCAGGTAGCTGATGGCCCAGCTTGGTTCGACGGTCCAGAAGTCGTTTGCATAGCTGGTCTGTAGTGTCTTTCCGCCCGCATAGTCGTAATTTCCGCCGGGCACGTAGAAGGCAACGCTGGCCGATGTGAACAACCCATTCCCGAGATTCCAGGAGAGCGATGCTGGCGTCACGATCACATTGAAGAAGCCGCTCGATCGGGAGCTATACCCACCGATGGCTGTGGTGTCCACGTCATGCTGGGCATACAGCACGATCGTGTTAGCACTGAACTGCGCGCCGAGCACATGCCAGTCGGGCACCCACAGGAACATCGTCGTATTGACGTAGTTACGTAGTTTCAGTGGGACTCCGTTTCCTTTCCCATCCTTTAGTTCATTACCGCGAGCGGTGTACATCGTGTCCACCAGATAGAAGCCGGGCGGCGGAGCGGCTCCGACAGGAATGCCGGTGCTCACGCCAGGCAAATAGGGGCTGAGATTCTCAGTAGCTTTGCTTACTCGTGACCAAGCAGTGCAGGCAATGACTAGGGCGAGCGACATCCATACAAGGTTCTTGCCAAACAACATGCGCGTGCTCCCACAGGTTAGGACTAAGGATTTCAAGAAAAGCAAAGCCCCGCGTCTCCCGTGTGCGGGTGACGTTCATGGTTTTGCGACCCTTGACGGGATACCTCTGGAGGACAGGGCCGCGGACTTGCTCGGCGGTTGTTCGGCCGGACGGACTTAACCAAGCCCGAAATGCCACTGCATTCGTGTAACGTTTATGCCTCAGTAGCCATGGAATTTGTACAGATGTACAAGATGTTGAACGTTCGTTCAAGTTGCGTCGCAGCATCGTCGCCCCGATGTTACGGAGATAGGTACTATCAAGGCATTGCGACTAATGTCAGGAGACGTTGCCCATGACGCGCACGGCTAAGACGCCCAGAAAAGGTTCCACACTCAAGAAGAGTGCCGCCGCACATCGTTCCCCACATGCCGCGGATGAGTTGGGTCGGACGGACCGCAAGCAGGACATCCTCCACAGTGCCGAGTTGATGTTCTCCCGCCACGGTTATCAAGCCGTGACGGTGAGGGACATCGCGGCGCATGCTGAAGTACCCATTGCGCTCGTTGGGTACTATTTCGGCAAGAAGCACGAACTGTTGCAAACTATCTTCGAGCACCGCAAGAACTACATTACTGAGCGCATCGAGCGTATAAAAATGGTTGACTGCTCTGCCAAGAACAAGAACGCCGTGGAGGATATCGTTCGGGCTTGGGCGGAGCCTGTCGTCCGCTTGCGTTCAAGTTCGGACGGTCAGCCGTTTTCCATGTTGGTCGCCCGAGCCGTGTGGGAGCCAGGGGTCGAGGCAAAACACGTTGTTACGAAGTACTACGATCATTTGGCTGAAGTGTTCATTGACACCATGTGTAAGGCGTTGCCTAAAGTTCATCGTGATCGAGTGGTCTGGGCTTACGAATATTCCCTTGGCGCATTGCTCATGCTCATTGCAGATGATCGTGTCGAACGACTTTCGCATCATGGGGCGAGAGCCGGTGATTCAGCACAATATCCTCACTTGATTGAGTTTCTCATTGCGGGCTTTGACACGCTCGCAAAGCGCGGTCGTTGACGCTGCATTTCATTAATTCGGCCGAGGGTAAGCCCGCATTGAGCGGTCAAACTTGACTTAGGAACTGATCGGTCCATAATGTTCGTATGGCATCTAAACAATCTCTTTCTCGATCCCCTGGGAGACCTCGGGAGTTTGATCTCGATCAGGTCGTGCATGACGCGATGGAAGTCTTCCAGACTCGCGGATACGAGGGCACGTCGCTGATCGATCTCCTAGAGGGTACAGGGCTGAGTCGCGGGAGTTTGTACAAGGCGTTCAGCGACAAGCGAACGCTCTTTCTAGCAGCCTTGGATCGCTATACGACGGAGAACATGGAGAATTTGCGCCAAGCGCTGACCCAAGGACACCCGCGTGAGGCAATTCGCTCGGCGCTGCTGGCTATCGCGAAGGCATCAGCATTTACGTTGGGCGAGCGCGGTTGCCTCGTGGTTGGCTCGACGACTGAGATGGTATCCAAAGATGCTGAGGTAAAGAAGCACATCAAACAGACGTTCTCGCGTATGCAGGGCTTTCTCCGCGAGGCGATCGTGCGAGGCCAAGCCGAAGGCGAAATCTCAATCGGACATAGCGCTGATGCGCTATCACGTTTTTTGCTCTGCACGATCGAAGGCATGGGCGTGCTAGGGAAAACGGGTCGTACCGAAAAAGAAATGTCGGAGATTGTTGAAGTCGCGCTGCAAGCTTTGCGGTAGTTTTTTTGGATAATTTGGAACCAATCGGTCTATAACATATGCAGATGAACACGAT
The DNA here is from genome assembly GCA_036398675.1 of Rhodanobacter sp. GTDB lineage: Bacteria > Pseudomonadota > Gammaproteobacteria > Xanthomonadales > Rhodanobacteraceae > Rhodanobacter. The sequence continues at coordinate 95,152 of DASWOQ010000035.1, forward strand.
TAGCACGCACGGTACGGTGATCGGAGCGGCTCGCGATGACGGCGACCGGAGGAAGGCCGTCGAACAGCAGACGGCCTTCCTCACCAAAAGCGAAGTGGCCGCCAATCAGGAAAAAACCATCGGCGCAACCATGGCGAGCGATGCCGTTGACAGCATGACGATAGACCTCGTCGGACTTGACGGTAGGCAGCGACAGATCGCTGCAGAGCGAGAAAGCCCGTTTCCGGGACAGCAGGAAACAGTCGCCTGCTTCCAGCCGGACAGGCCGCTTCCGACCTTCAACCGTCAGCCAGCATGCACCTTCGACGACGGCGTTGAACTTGATTCCATCGGGTGGCGGAAAGTCTATGGCCCAGTCACCGCCAGCGTGGAGTCCTGCAAAAAATGAGCTTTGCGTACTGAGGAGGGACAGGACTTCAGACAGTGGGTCCATGTGCATCTTCGGACGGTCTCGATAGAAAGCTGGACTTTGTTGCATTCACGATCCCGAGTCCAGCTTGGACAATGCAATCCCTGACGTTTCCACAATCTTTGGTTCCAAGTCTTCCACAGGACCACACATGCAAAACACACAGACTCCCATTCATTCCGGTTTCAATGCGGCGACTACGGCCGCCGAAGTGCTGAAAGGACACGATCTTTCGAATGTCACGGCCATCGTCACGGGCGGACATTCGGGCCTTGGCTTCGAGGCGACGAAAGCATTGGCAGGCGCCGGCGCGCACGTCATCGTTGCAGCACGCGATCCGGATGCAGCCCGTGCCGCGACCAGTGAAATCGGAAATGTCGAAGTCGGCCAACTCGACTTGGCCGACTTGGCCAGCGTGCGCGATTTCGCCGCGCGCTTCCTTGCGACCGGTCGGCATCTCGACATCCTGATCGGCGGGGCCGGCATCATGGCTTGCCCCGAAACCCGCGTCGGGCCAGGCTGGGAAGCGCAGTTCGCCATCAACCACCTAGGGCACCATGCTCTCGTGAACCTGCTGTGGCCGGTCTTGAAAGGTGGCGCCAGGGTAGCGGTCGTGTCTTCCGGCGGCCATCGCTGGTCCGGCATCCGCTGGGATGACGTGCAATTCGAACAGGGCTACGACAAATGGCTGGCCTACGGCCAGTCGAAAACCGCCAATGCACTCTTTGCCGTCCATCTGGACAAGCTGGGCCGGAGTGCGGGAGTACGTGCGTTCTCGGTTCATCCGGGCAAGATATTCACTCCTCTCCAGCGCCATTTGGCCCAGGACGAAATGATCGCGGCTGGCTGGCTCGATGCCAGCGGCAATCCGGTCGATCCGACTTTCAAGACCACGCAGCAGGGGGCTGCTACCCAGGTGTGGGCCGCCACATCTCCCCAATTGGAGGGCATGGGTGGTCTGTATTGCGAAGATTGCGAAGTTGCCGTTCTGGATGAAAGCGAGCCACCGACCTTGGTTGGCGTCCGGCCATATGCGATCGATCCCGTGCAGGCAGAACGCCTGTGGGCACTCTCGGCGAAACTCACCGGCATAGACGCCTTCGCCACAAAATAAGTCGCAGGAATGACGCTGTGTTGGTCGCTGTTTCCTGCGGAAGAACTGCACGTTATCTGCGCGGCCAAATGGTTTCATGCGGAGCAGCCTCACACTGCTTGCGCGGGATCAAAAGTTTGCAGCGTTTCACCAGATCCGCTGGTTGCCCGGATACAGGAGATACTGGGCGCATGAAAGAAAGATTCGGAACAGCAGAGCAGACCATCAATGCAGTCACCTTCGACCTGGATGGCACGCTGGTGGATACCAGCAGCGAAATCACCGAAGCGGTCAATCGCACGCTGGCGGATTTCAGCATGCAGTCGAGGCAGAAATCGCAGATCGAGGCGTTGATCGGCGCCGGTGCACACGAGCTGATGCGCCGGCTGCTGACGACCATCGATCCGGACGAAAGAGTAGATCGCGCGGAGCTGATTGCGCGCTTCGACCAGCATTACGCCGATACCGCAGGTACCAGCGGCGTTGCGTATCCCGGTGCCGCCGAATGCCTGGAAGCGCTACGCGTCGATGGCGTGCGGCTGGCGTGCGTCACCAACAAGGAGCTGCGCCATGCGCGGCACGTACTGCACGCCAATGGCCTCGCCGGATCCTTCGAGCTGGTGATCGGCGGCGATTCGCTGGCCTGGAAAAAGCCCGATGCGAGAGTGCTGCAATACGTGCTGAAGGTGCTTGGCTGCGAACCAACGAATGCAGCGCACGTCGGCGACTCCGCGACCGACCTGCGTGCGGCACGCAATACGGGCGTGGCCGATTGGGCCGTGCCGTGGGGCTACAACGAGGGGCGGGCCGTTGAGGACGACGGGCCGTCGCGGCTGTTCCAGAGCCTGCCGCAGATTGCCAGCCACGTGCTGGGCCTGCGCCGGAGGAACCACGCAGGCTCATTGCCTTGATGGAATCCCGCGCGGCTTGAAGCTGACCGCGGCGGTTGGGCGTAGCGGGGTTTGACGCGTCGACATCGATACCCGACTTTTGCAGGATGGCGATTCTGCTTGCGCGTGCAATGGACCTTCCATCGGGCACATTGGCATCTGCGTCGCATGCAGACATGCCCGCTCTATCGGCAACACGGATATTTCCCTGTCTGGAGGTCGCCGAAGTCAACCGGCGAAGGCCCGGTCATGGATGCTTGACCAAACTGTGCTATGCACAGTAGTGTGCGCCGCATGGCTAAGGAAGACACACCAGCTCTAGCGCTCGAACTACGCCGAGGCGTCATTGTCCTGGCAACCCTTTCCCAACTTCGCACGCCCCGATACGGGTACGAATTGCGGCAAGCGCTTGCCGAATGCGGCATGGCCATCGAAGAGGGCACGCTGTACCCGCTGCTACGTCGCCTGGAGACACAGGGAGTCCTGACCAGCGAATGGCGCACGAACGGTGGCGCGCCAAGGCGCTACTACATGACGAGCGCGGAAGGCCGGCGCCTGTTCAAGAGGCTGACCGAGACCTGGCATGGCTTGAACGAAGCGATGGATCGATTGCTCACCAGTGGAGGTCCCGATGGACGTTGATGCTCTGATGGATGCCTATGTTCAGGACGTGGTGCGGCTGCTGCCGCGAAAGCAGCGAACCGATGTTGCGCTGGAACTGCGTGAGTTGGTGCGTGAAGAACTGCAATCCCGGGCGGCCTCGCTGGGGCGTACCCTGGACAGGGCTATCGCGCTGGAGGGATTGAGAGCCTTCGGCCGGCCGCAGGACGTAGCCGCAAGGTACTTCGAACCGTGGGTCATCATTCCACCGACCGAGACGCGCCGGTTCATGTTTGCCGCGATCATCGGCACGTTGGTACTCATTGCGCTGAGCCCGCTCAACCACGAGCCTTCGCTGGCACGACAACTCGGATTGGCGATACTCGCGTGGCTGGGTGTGCTCGTCGCTTACTTCGGAATCCAGAGCTTCCGGCATCGGCAAGGAAACGCGACAAGCTCCTGGGTCCCGCGCGGCAGCGACCATGTGAGCCGGCTCGGCTCCATTGCGCTGATCGTACTGATTCTCGTGGGCATCGTCGCGTACGGCGCGCCAGGCTGGCTTTTCTCGCAAATCACCCATGGCCTGACGCTGACCGCCTGGCTGGATTACGACCCGGTATTCCGTTCGTCGCGTCTGCCTGTGCTTTTCTTCCTGTGGCTATGCCAGGCCGCTCTGTTTGCCGTCCTTGCGATGCGCGGCCGATGGAACCCCACATTGCGACGCGTGGACGTCTGCCTGGAAACAGGTGTTGTCCTGATCCTCGTCTGGTTTCTCGTTGCAGGCAACGTCTTCAAGGAGGCGGTTCCGAACAAAACCGCGTTGAGCTTGATCAGTGCGACTATCCTGATCTTGCTGATCGACGTCGGCGTGAAGCTGTATCGGGGCGGTACCCGTAGCCTGTCGGCAGGAACCTGATCGCGGGAGGAAGAATTCTTCGCCCATGCGATCCCGCCTCGCTCGATGCATTCGCCAACCTGGCCAACCGGGTGGCTATCCCGATGCAGGCCACGGCTATGCTAACGGCGTGGATGCTGGTTGAATGGCGCTCATGACCCACGGAATTTCCAGCTTGCACGAACCCTTTTCGACCAGGGATGTCCAGTACATGCAGCGCGCACTGCAACTGGCCACCCACGCCCGCGATGCCGAAAGCGAGGTGCCCGTGGGCGCCGTGCTGGTGCATGGCGGGGACACCGTCGGCCTCGGCTGGAACCGCAACATCATCCTGCATGACCCGACGGCGCATGCCGAGATCCAGGCCCTGCGCGCGGCGGGCGAGAAACTGGCCAATCACCGCCTGCCAGGTGCCACCCTGTACGTGACGCTGGAGCCGTGTTCTATGTGCGCCATGGCGATGATCCATGCGCGCGTCGGCCGCGTGGTGTACGCCGCCAGGGATCCGAAAACCGGCGCCGCCGGCAGCGTGTTCGATACCCTGATCGACGAACGCCACAACCATCGCATCGAGGTGGCCGGAGGCCTGATGGCCGAGGAATCGGCGAGCTTGCTGCGCGACTTCTTCCGCTCGCGGCGCTGACCGGGCGCTACAGGAATGCCAGGGCTTGCGCGCAAGGCTGCTCGATCTTCAGGCTGAGCAACGCATCGGCGCGAGTGCGCCCCATGTTGACCGCTGCGATGGGCTTGCCGGCCTGTGCGGCGGCATGCACGAACCGGTAGCCGGAAAACACCATCAACGACGAACCGACCACCAGCACGGCGTCGGCTTCTTCGAGCGCCTGCATGGCAGCCGTGACCCGGGCGCGCGGTACGTTTTCCCCGAAAAAAACCACGTCCGGCTTCAGCATGCCGCCACAACGGGGGCAGGCGGGCACCTTGAATTGCGAAAAGTCTCCAGCCTCCAGATCGGCATCGCCGTCGGGTGCATCCGCAGCGTGCAGCTCCGCCCAGCCGGGATTGAGCGACGCCAGTTGCGCCTGGAAATCGTCGCGAGGCAGGCGCAGTTCACACGCCAGGCAGCGCACCTGATCGAGCCGGCCATGCAGGTCGATCACATGTCTGCTGCCGGCCGCCTCATGCAGGCCATCGACATTCTGGGTCAGCAACAGGGCGAGCTTGCCCGATTGCTCCAGCCGCACCAGGGCGCGATGGGCGGCATTCGGTCGGGCCTGCCCGAAACTGCGCCAGCCGATCAGGCTGCGTGCCCAATAGCGCTGGCGGGTCAACGGGTTACCGACAAAGGCCTGATAGGTCACCGGCTGCACCCGCTTCCAGTCGCCATTGGTATCGCGGTAGTCCGGAATGCCCGAATCCGTGCTGCAGCCCGCGCCGGTAATGACGAACAACCGCTGATGTGCCGCCACGAAACCGGATAGCGCCGCACTTTCAGCCGATGGCACGGTCTCAGGATCGGGAACGAGATACAGATGCGGAGTCATCGCTGCAGTTTGCCATGCGGGCGCCTGATCGTTCATCTGCAGAAACGGAGCGGTCATCGAACGGATATTTAACGAATCGGATCGACCCCAATGTAATGCAAGCACGCAGGTGGACCGGCCCGCGTAGCGTGATGTTCGTCCGGCCACCCATGACTGTCACAGGACTCACTGCTTATGAAGCGTCACGCCAATACCCTCCTGCAGCGCAAGCGCGCCGAATTCGAAGGCGCCGACGACAGGGGGCTCCCGCACGAAGACAACAAAGGCATGTCCGTGGTCGAAGTGAAGGACGGTTACGACTGGCTGCGGGTGATCAAGCAGGTCGCGCGCGATCACCGCGCCCCGGCCGGCTGAGGCCAGCGGGCGCGGGCAAGACCACCTGCCTGCGCGCCATTGTCGGGCTCGAACACGACATCGGCGGCCGCGTCGCCTTCGGCGGCACGCTCTGGCAGGACAGCGCCACGCACCGATTCACGCCGCCGCATCGGCGCGGCACTCGACTACGGGCAACACCGGGCAGGGCACGGCGGCCGCATCGACCGAGCGCGGCTGATGTAGCAATTCGGCATCGACCGCCTGCTCGGCCGCAAGGTGTCGCAGCTCTCCGGTGGCGAGCGCCAGCGCGAGGCGATCGTGCGCGCATTGCTCGCCAATCCGGAATTGTTGCTGCTCGACGAGCCGCTCGCCGCGGTGGATACGGATGCGCGTGCGGGATTGCTCGGTTGCCTCGAGCAGAGTGGCACGCCGAGTTCGCGGTGCCGGCGATCTACGTGAGCCATGCCATCGATGAAGTCGCCCGTCTGGCCGACCATCTGGCGGTGATGGATGCAGGTCGGGGTGGCTCGGCTTTTTTCATGAGTGGGCTTTTCGGTGTTGCGGATGCGGAAGCACGAATCCGCCGATATCCGCTTCGTTCGGCAACTGGAGATTGCCGCTCGATAACTCGACAGGCTCTTTCGAGTCGGGAAGCTTCAGCTTTCACTGCCGATGCCAGATCGCCGGTATTCGGCACTTCACGATCGCGTCACGGGATTCCGTGACAGCCCATCAGTCACTCAGCACTGCACCCGACCGCCCGCAAGCTGACGGCATGGATGGAACACCGGCGGCGACGGTGGCGCAGGATGCTGGCCATGGTCGTGGCCGTGATCCCAGTAGGGTGGCGCCCAATAGTTCGTTTCATAACCCGCGACAGGTTGTGCGAGTTGGTCGCGATACTGGTCATTCTGCTGCCGGAGTGCATCGTTTTCGGCCTGCAGGCGTTCACGGTTGGCGGCCTCGTCGGCAAGGGCCTGCTGCTGCGCCTGTTCGTCACGCTGCTGCGCGGCAATCGCATCGGCAGCTTCGCGTTGCGATCGTTCCTCCATCCGCTGTTTGTAGGCGTCGAGACGGTTTTGATACAGCGCCTCAAGATGGCGTGCCGCCGCGTAGCGCTTTGCGATGTCGTTCTGCCCCAGGTCGAGATACTGGTCGATGACCTCGCTGTCGTCGGCTTTGTGGATCAGCTCACCGGTTCCGGTAGAGCAGGGACGGTCGGTGTATTCGATGCGCCCGCCATGGGTGCACTTGTAGATGTTCTGCGCGCCCGCCGTTCCCGTTGCCGCCAGCAGCAGGATGACGGCAAACAGCACCTGCCTGGTATCGGGAAGGATCTTCATCGTGAGATGCATTTTACGCCGTCGCCGCGTCATGGAAATGTTGGGATGCGGGTTGCCGTCGTTCGTTCAACCCGGCGTCGCGACCGTGGCCGCGTATTCCACGAGCAGTCCCATGAACCCGCTTTCTTCAGGTTCCCGCGCATGGCCGTACGTGGCCGGCATGTCGACCCAGGGCAGTTTCTTCCGTGTCCAGAGCCCGATGAACGGAACGAACCATTGATGCTCGCCGGGCATGGCGGCACGCATGTTCACCAGTTCGTCCACGCCTTCCAGCCAGCTTTTGCAGCGCAGGCAGGGCCATACGGTCTCGCCTTCGGTTCGTGGTGGATGTGGCGGAGATCTACCAGACCAGATCGTCGGGTACTTCGAACTGCTTGTAGTACTCGTCGTCTTCGCCATTCGCATCGTTGGCCTGCGATTGCCCGTGGTCCAGCACGATCACCGACGCATCGCGTGCGCGGACCTTTTCCACGGCAGCATGCGGCAGCAATTCGTAACCTTGATCGTGGCGCACGATCGCCAGCGCACCGGCGGCGAGCTGCGCGCGCTGCGATTCGTCGACCAGCAGGCTCTTGATCAGGTCGCTATCGGCGAACCGGTAAACGATCTCGCCCCCGCGCTTCACCTTGTGCGCCTCGACGATCTGGCGGATCTGCGCGAGCTGTTCGGCAACCCGCGCCTGCGCGTTGCGTTCGGCGGCCAATGCCCGATCGCGCTCGGCGCGCTCGGCCTGCAACCGCTGGACTTCTTTCTGCTCGGCGCTGGGCGGCGCCGGTACCTTGCCCAGGCGCTGCTTCGCCTGGTCGCGCACGACCTGGGCAGCCTTCGTCTTGTTGACCAGGCCGGCTTTCAGCAATTGCTCCTGCAAGGGATTGCGCATGGTCGGGCGATGTCGGGTGGGAACGGGGCCACGATTGTAACCTTGGCACCGATCCGACAGGTTGGCGGCGATGCCATCGGGTGGTGATGTAACGATGGGTCGATCCGCAACGAAAGATCAGGGCAACCACCGTTCCCGCCCAACGAAAGGTCAAGCCCATGAAGAATCGATCGCCTCTGCGCAACCTTCTGGCCGCCGGCATGCTCGCCGCGTTGTCGGCTGCTGCCGCATCCGCCATGGCGGCCGAACAGGCCGTGCACGTACGCGGCGTCATCACCGAGGTATCGGCCGGTGGCTTTACCGTGCAAACCGCTGCCGGCGCCGAAACCATCTCTCTCGCTGCCGATACGCGCATCACCGGCGTAGTACCGAGCAGCATCGATGCCATCCAGCCGGGCTCGTTCATTGGTTCAGCCAACCTGACGAACGGAACCCACGCACGCGCGCAGGAAGTGGTGGTGTTTCCGCCGGCCATGAAGGGATCAGGCCTGGGCGACTATCCGTGGGACCTGCCTGCCCACGCTGGCGGCATGACGGCGATGACCGGCGGCACGGTCAAGAGCAGCAAGATGGGCGGCGGTTCGATGATGCACTCGGCGATGACCAACGGCACCGTGAAAACCGCCATCGGCAGCGGCTCGCGCAGCATCGTGGTTGACTACGGCAAGGGCGAAAAGACCATCGAGGTCATGTCGAACACACCGGTCGTCACCTTCATGCCGAGCGACAAGAGTGCCATCGTGAAAGGCGCGCATGTGTTCGTCGCCGGCAAGCCCGGTACGCCGGTCGCTGCCGCCACCGTGGCGGTCGGCCTCGATGGAACCGTGCCGCCGATGTAACGGACCGGCGTTGCTCCGCCGGGACGCTCGACAGATCGCGCGACTGAACAGCGCCAAGCCGCCGCTGCCAGCTTTCAGGCGCGCATACACTTCGATGCAACCTGCCACTTCGTCGTTCCAGAATGTCCTGTCCGGTGAATACATCCACTACCACTACCGATGCGGATATGCCGCTGACTGCGCCATCGGCGACGACACGCCGGCTGGTCTATCGGCATAGCCTGCCGATCCGGCTCATGCACTGGATCAACGTCGTCGCGCTCACGCTGACGACGATCTCGTATGGGATGAAATGGCGCGTTCCATTGCCCCGAATTTTGGCTTCACCGTCGCCAAGTAACAAAGCCTCACTCTTTTGAGGCAGCCGATCATGATTCTTTTGAGGGTGCAAATGCGCGGTCAAAGCGTGCAGGATTCATAGCAAGCTGATATGCCAATAGCTTCTCGGTACTCTTACGCCGCAGGTTCAGCGTTGTCTATTGGGCCATAGCTCAGATTGCCTGTCGGCGCGTGCTTCGGCGGGTTCGCAGATACGTCAAGTTCTATCATCGCATTTTGTTCATTGCCGGAGATTTGCAGTGGCTACGGCGGGAAACTGGGTCTCTACGAGCATCCCTACGCAGTTTGCGAATGTAGGCAATCGCCGGATAGCTTATCGTTCGCTGGGAACGGGGCCTGCCCTGATACTTTGCACGCGATTTCGCGGCACATTGGATACTTGGGATCCTGCGTTTCTGGATTCCCTTGCAGAACGATTTCGCGTGATTACCTTCGACTACCAAGGTATCGGTCAGTCCACAGGCACGCCGAGCTATGACCCGAAATCGCTTGCGCATGATGTGGTTGCTCTTGCCGATGCCTTGGATGAGAACAAATTCGTCATTGGAGGCTGGTCGCTTGGGGGGCAGGCAGCTCAGGTGGTGGCGACCGTATGGCCAGAGCGCGTGACGCACGTGATTCTGCTTGGCACCACGCCACCGGGGGATAGTGCGCACGCGTCCACCCCGGCTTTCTCCGCCTATGCGCTGAAGCTCTATAACAACCTGGACGAAGAAACGATCCTCTTCTTTGAACCCATGTCTGCAGAGAGCAGGGAGGCTGCCCGGACATCTCGCCTGCGCATGGGACTGCGGACGACCGGACGCAGCCCGGATGTTCCGGAAGGTCTATACCTGAGACTTCTCAAAGAGTCATTGCACGATGAAGTATTTCACGATGACGGTGGGTATCGCTCCTTTTTGGAGAGGACGAAGATTCCCATTCTTGTCATTTCCGGGGATCACGACATCGGTTTTCCTGTCGAAAACTGGTTCAACCTGAGCCGCAAATGGCGATCGTTGTATCTTAGCGTCCTACCCCGCGCCGGAAATGCGGTTCAGCATCAATATCCGGAGCTCGCTGCCCATGTCATGGGGTGCTTCGTGGAGAGCATTTCGTCGCATCCGTAGCAGTTTGCCCTTCACAAGGTTCAGAGCCACTCAGAAGGCGCAGTCAGGCTGTGCTTGCCTTTGATGCCCAAACGGGATCAATGCAGTACGGTTATGTTGGGAAGAGTGAGGCGATGTGTCCCGTAGCAGGATTGGGCGTCCTGACGCCATCGACAGGCCATCGGCCGCTCCGATCTTTTGGCGGGCAGCCTCCCATGTTCGTGTTGGCCCAACTGCTTATGAGATCGAGGTCCATGGAACAAACGCACAGTAGCCTTCGAGTTTTGGTGGCAGACGACCATCCGCTGTTCCGCGCTGGAGTGGTTGCCGTTGTATCCAAGGAGCTGGACATGGTGGTCGTGGCCGAAGCCAGCGATGGTCACGAAGCAGTGAAGCTCTACCGCGAACATAAGCCGGACGTTGCACTTATGGACCTTCGTATGCCCGGCCTCGGCGGCGTGGAAGCAATATCGATCATTATTTCGGAGCATCCCGACGCACGTATCCTCGTGGTCACCACTTATCAAGGTGATGTAGAGGCCCTTCGGGCGCTCAAGGCGGGGGCCATCGGCTATCTCCTCAAGAGCAGCATGCTGGATGAACTGTCGCTGGCCATAAGGCGTGTGTCGGAAGGCAAGAAGTATGTGCCCGCGGAAATTGCGGCTGGGCTGGCAAGCCACGCGGTGGATGAAGAGCTTACCCTGCGCGAAATCGCAGTATTGATTTCAGTGGCTTCGGGAAACTCCAACATCCTGGTCGCGCGGGAACTCGCGATCTCCGAGGAAACCGTCAAGAGTCACATGAGGGCGATCATGTCCAAGCTCGCAGCGCGAGATAGGACGCATGCGGTTTCGATTGGCCTGAAAAGAGGCATCATCAGAGGTTAGCGATACGCTCTGGTTGCAAGTCGGTCTGTGACCGTAACAGGTGAGAACAAGGCTGGGGGGCATTTGAATCAGATATCCCATCGCAAGGTCGCACTTTGCTGTTTGGTAACTGCGCTCGCCGTCAGTGCGTCAGGCCTTGTGCGAGCGGAGTCCGTTCAGACTCCACCGCGATTAACGCCAGTCGTCGCAGCGTCCCCTCTCAATCATCCGCTTTCGGCGCTGCACCATACCTCCTTCACGGAACGAGACGGTGCGCCGGTCGGAGTGACCTCCTTTGCGCAAACTCCAGATGGGTTTCTCTGGGTAGGAACGCACTATGGACTGTACATGTTCGACGGCGTCCGCTTTCAGATCCAGGCGGATGGCCAATTGCAATCGTCGCACGTCCATGGGCTCTGGGCAGATAAGAACGGCGATCTTTGGATGGGCTTTTCAGTCGGAGGGGTGAGTGTCATTCGGGGCGGCCATGTCACCAATTACCTGGGTGGCGGACTTCCGCCAGGCACGGCTTTCGGACTCGCCCGCACACCCGATGGCACGCTCTGGGTAGCCACCACCTTGGGGCTTGCCCGCCTGACGAACGGGGTTTGGCGAACCCTCGGGGCGGACTGGGGTGTGCAGGGGATTCATCCAACGGAAATGCATCTGGCGGCCGACGGCACGTTATGGGTGCATGACGGCGAGCACAGCTATCGACTGACGCCTAAGAGCTCACGTTTTGAAACGCTGGATGCGGCTTCCTATTCTCGGCAAGGGTTGGGCGTACCACTGCCGGTCCCACCGCTGGGCATGCCGGGCGACACCGAACAGATGGTTGATTCGTCAGGTGCCATTTGGCAGGGAAGCAATGCAGGACTCACACGATATCGCTGGCCCGGACTTCCTTCAAAAAGCGATCCGCCCGATAGAGAGACCATCAAT
>DASWOQ010000036.1:0-29122 GCA_036398675.1 Rhodanobacter sp.
GCGATGACGTTCGTGGCGTTCTTCCTGTTCGAGGTGCTCAAGCGGCTGCGCGTGCATCCCGTGCAATACCTGCTGGTCGGCGCGGCGCTGGCCACGTTCTACGTGGTGCTGCTCGCCCTGTCCGAGCAGATCGGATTCGGCGCGGCCTATGCGGCGGCTTCGGCCGCGGTAGTGCTGATCGTGGGCGGCTATGCCACGGCGGTGCTGAACGTGCGTCGTGCCGGTCTGCTGCTCGGCGGCGTGCTCGCCCTGATCTACGCGATGCTGTACGGGCTGATCGCTGCGGAGCAATACGCGCTGCTGATTGGTGCGATGGTGCTGCTGGCGATGGTGGCGCTGATGATGTATCTCACCCGCCGCATCGACTGGTACGCGTATGTGCCCATGGCATCGGGTTCGACGCCGCCGCCGGCGCCACCAGCCGCTATCATGGAGCGATCATGAATCTGCTCGCGATCGAAACCGCCACCGAAGCCTGCTCCGTCGCGCTGATCCACGGCGACGAACTGATCGCCCGCAGCGAGATCGCGCCACGCCGGCATACCGAACTGGTGCTGCCGATGGCCGATGCCCTGCTCGCCGAAGCCGGCATCGGCCGGCATGCGCTCGATGCGATCGCGGTCGGTCGCGGTCCCGGCGCCTTCACCGGCGTGCGGCTCGGCGTGTCGCTGGCGCAGGGCATGGCGCTCGCGCTGGACCTGCCGGTGATCACCATTTCCTCGCTGGCCGCGCTCGCGCTCGAAGCGCCGGAAGACGACGACTCGGCGATCCTCGCGGTGATCGACGCGCGCATGGGCGAGATCTACGCCGCCTGCTACCGCCGCGACGGCAACGGCGGCTTGACCGCGCTGGACAGCGAGCGCATCTGCACCGCCGATGCCCTGCAACTGCCCGACGCCGGTGCATGGCAGGTCGTGGGCAGCGGCTGGACGACCTACGCCACGATCCTCAGTCAGCGCCTCATCGGCACGTTGCGCTCGGCCGATGGCCTGCGCTACCCGCAGGCAGCGCATGTCGCCGAGCTGGCGCTGCGCGAGTTCAAGGCCGGCCACGCTCAGCCGCCCGAGCTGGCGCTGCCGGTCTATCTGCGCGACAAGGTGGCGCTGACGCTGGTGGAACAGGGCAAGGCCTGACGCGCGAAGGCCTGGCTCTCGATGGGTTGCATGCGTTGCCCTGTCCGCAGTGGCTCGATTAGCAAGACTCCTCAAGCGACGCAGTCCGGGATCGATTCGTTTCTCGCCGATGAACGGCCGCCTGGATTTGGCTCCGTGCGATAATCGCCTTCAGTCCGTTCTAGATCATCCACGCCATGACAATCTCCCAAGACGCATTCCGGCGCTTCCAGGAAGAGCTCGCCGCCGTCGACCGCAAGGAACACCTGCCAAAGGAAAAACCACCGAACGGTGACACGCGCATGACGCTTGCCAAGGCCGATTTCCTGGCGTTGAAGAAGCGCTATGGCCTCAAGGTGGCCGATGTGGTCGCGTTCTTTCCGGAAGAGGAAGGCATCGCATACCTGCAGGAACTCATCGCGGCGAGGGAAGCCAAGCCGCTGCGCAAGAGGAAGCCGAAGGAGTCCTGAGTGCTCCTTGGCCTGAGCGACGTTCAGCCGCCTGGACGGCCGAACGTCAGAGCTGGCCGATCGCCAGCTGCACCAGCAGGCTACTGACGGAAACCGCGATCCATACACCCAGGCCCAGCAGGATCGGGCGCGCACCGCTGGCAGCCATCCGGCGCAGGTCGGCCGACAGACCGATCGCGGTGAGCGCGACGATGATCAGGAATTCCGCCAGCGCATGGATCGCCGGTTGCGCCGGCACCGGGATCAGCCCGGCGGTGCGGATCGCCGAAGCGACCAGAAACCACAGGATGAACCACGGGAAGATGCTGGCCAGGCTGAAGTGAGCGAGCCCGCCTTCCGACCTGCGCCTGCGCTTTTCGCGCGCGGCGACCGCGAATGCCAGCACCAGGCAGATCGGAATGATCAGCGTGGCGCGGGTCAGCTTGACGATGGTGGCGTAGTCGCCGGCAGCCTTGCTGTAGCTGTAGCCGGCGGCCACCACCGACGAGGTGTCGTTGATCGCGGTGCCGGCCCACAGGCCGAAACCCATGTCGGTCATGTGCATCAGATGGCCGAGCAGCGGAAACAGCAGTACCGCGACAAGATTGAACAGGAAGATGGTGGAGATCGCGAACGCGGTGTCGTGATCGTCCGGCCGGATGATCGGCGTGACCGCCGCGATCGCCGAGCCGCCGCAGATCGCAGTGCCCACGCCGATCAGGATCTTCAGCTTGTCGTGCACGCCCAGCCAGCGGCCGAGCAGCCACGCGGCCAGGAAGGCGACGGTCATCGTCACCAGCGTCACCGATAGCGATTCGAGCCCGGTTTTCGCCACCTGGTCGAGGCTGAGCCCGAATCCCAGCGCGACGATCGACCACTGCAGCACTTTCTTGCCGGCGAACGCGATGCCCGCGTCGTAGCGCTGGCCGGGAGAGAGCGTATTCCGTACTGCGATGCCAAGCACGATGCCGATCACCGGACCGCCGACCAGCGGTGCATGGCGGCCGAGGATCAGCGCCGCCAGTCCGATGCCGATCGCCAGCAGCAGGCCGGGGGCACACTGCCGCAGTGTCGGATTGGATGACGCGATGGCTGGCGAGTTCATGGATGCTCCGGCGAGACCGCCATTGTCCGCGTGCCGCATCATCAGGAAAACTTTGAATTTGTGATGGTTCGTATAAGATGTACTGATGATCAACATCAGTCCGCGCCAGCTGCAGGTGTTCGTGCAGGTTGCCCTGCATGGCAGCGTGCGTGTTGCCGCCGGTCACCTGCACCTGACCCAGCCCGCCGCCAGCATGGCGCTGGCGGAAATGGAGCGGCAGCTCGATGCACCGGTATTCGCGCGCGAGCGCGGGAGACTGCGGCTGAATGCGCGGGGCCGCGAACTGCTGCCGCTGGCGCAGGAGCTGCTGGAACGACACGCCGAATTCGGCCGTCGCGGCAGTGACGGCCCGGCAACGCTGGCCGGCGAATTGCGCATCGGCGCCAGCAACACGGTCGGCAATTACCGTGTCGGCGAACTGCTCGGCACGTTCGTGCGGGCGCATCCGCAGGTGGCGATCCGGCTGCGCGTGGCGAATACCGAAGCCATCGCAGCGGGCGTGCTCGATCACAGCCTGGATATCGGTTGCGTGGAGGGGCCGGTGGCCCATCCGCTGCTCGAAGTGCGCCCGTGGCGCGACGACCTGCTGGTGGTATGCGCACCGCCGGATCACCCGCTGGCGCGCAAGCGCAGCCTCAAGCCTGCGGATTTCGCCGGCGCGCGATGGGTGCTGCGCGAGCCGGGTTCCGCCACGCGCGCCACCAGCGAACGCGTGCTCGCGCAACTGCCGCCCGGCGAAACCGTGATGGAACTCGACCAGATCGAGGCGATCAAGCAGGCGGTGATCGCCGGCCTCGGCATCGCCTGCCTGCCGGCGGTCGCCGTGACCGATGCGTTGGCGACGGGAAAGCTGAAGGCGCTGAAGACTCCCTTCCTCGATCTGCGCCGCAAACTATCCCTGCTGTTGCACCGGCAGAAATATCGCGGCGCCTTGCTCGACGCGTTTCTCGAAGGTCCCGACTTTGATTCCCGCGTCTGATTGAATCTTTGCCCGGTCACCGTGTCCATCAAGTACACGGACGATCAGGGAGTGGGCCATGCACAGCCGGCGGCAGCGCAAATCGGGCCTGAACCTGGCTGTCGTGACGGCACTCGTGATCACGCTGCTGCTGCATGCGGTCATGCTGCTGTGGTTGTTGCGTCCGGCCATGATCGGGGCAAGGCCGCTTTCGAATCGGACGATCGATCCTTCGCACCGATTGCAGTTGAGGCTTTTTGCTCCACGCCCATCCAAACGATTCCGGCAGAGGTCGATGGCTGCGGTGGCTGTTGCCAGGCATTCGAATCCGCTGCCTCCCCGACCGGTTGCGTCGGTTCCGCGCATGCCATCCTCCGTGCCGAAGCCGGGATCGCCTGCGCCGGTCGTCACTGTGCTGCCAGCGTCGCTGTTCAATAGGGATGGTTCGATCCGGATACCGCGAGAGGCGCTGAAGTTGCGTGCCGCCGATGCGGTCGACATGCGCCATTTCCAGCAGTTGCCATGCCACGGAACGCGTTGGTCCGATACCGCGGCGCGTGGGCAAAACGAAAGTCTCGGCGCCGAAGTGGCGCGGAAATATCTTTCATGGATCGGTTTGTACAACCCCCGGACGGAAAAGGCCTATCAGCAGCGACGGGCCCTGCTTGATCAGGCGTGTGCCCATTGAAGCAACGCGCGTTGATTGTTCAGCGCCATGGATTTGTCGGGCTGATATTTGTCAGGCCGGAACAGGCAATGCGTCAATGATTCCGCTCAATATGGCCTCGGCCTGCTCGTGCGTATGCGCGCGCAGGATGCGTGCGGCATGCCGCCGCAGGTGCGCATGGTCGAGTGTGGCGAGGCGGTCGCGAACCAGCAGGATCTGGCTGGGATGCATGCTGAATTCGCACAGGCCGAGCATCAGCAGCAGTGCGGTGAAGTTCACGTCGCCAGCGATCTCGCCGCACAGGCTGACCGGTTTCTTCGCGCGCCGGCCGGCGCTGATGACGTGCGACAGCAGGCGCAGCAGCGCCGGCTGCAACGGGTTGTAGATGTTCTCCAGCGCGTCGTTGCCGCGGTCGGCGGCGAGTACGTACTGCGCCAGGTCGTTGGTGCCGATCGCCAGGAAGTCGGCATGTTCGAGCAGTGCGCGCACGTTGATCGCGGCGGCCGGCACTTCGATCATTGCGCCCAGCGGCAGTTTTTCCGGCAGGTCGATGTTCTCGCGTTTCAGCTCCTGTCGCGCCAGCTTGAACAGCGTGCGCACGGCGATCAGTTCGTCCGGCTGGGTCACCATCGGCACCAGCACGCGCACCGGTCCGTAGCAGGCGGCGCGCAGAATGGCGCGGATCTGCGTGGTGAACACCGCCGGGTAGCGCAGCGACAGGCGCACGCCGCGGACGCCGAGCGCGGGGTTGTCTTCGCCCTGCATGGTGAGGCCGGCGGCGTCGGCCTTGTCCGCGCCTAGATCGAGCGTGCGGATGGTGACCGGCAGGCCGCCCATGCCCATCACCAGATCGCGGTAGGCGATGAATTGTTCGTCTTCCGACGGCAGCGCCTTGTGCTTGAGGAACAGGAATTCGGTGCGGTACAGGCCGACGCCGTCGGCGCCGCGTGCGCGTGCGCTCGCGACGTCGGTGGCGGTCTCGGCGTTGGCCAGCAGGCAGATCTCGATGCCATCGCGGGTGCGCGTGGGCGCGTTCGCCAGCTTGGCCAGGCGGCGGCCCTCGATCGCCGCTTCGCGTTGCCATGCGCGGTAGCGGGACAGGTCCTGCGCGGTGGGATGCACGATGGCTTCGCCGCGCTCGGCATCGAGCAGGATCAGGTCGTCGTCGTGGATGTTCGACAGTGCGTCGCGCGTGCCGACCAGCATCGGCAGGCCAAGGCTGCGCGCGAGGATCGCGCTGTGCGAATACGCACTGCCGGAGCTGCCGACCACGCCGAGCAGGCCGTTGCCGGCCAGTTGCGCCATGTCCGCCGGCGCGATGCTGTCGGCGATCAGAATCTCGCCGACGCGCGCGGCCAGCTTGCGCTCCTCCGGGCTGGTCTGCCGCTGCAGCGCGGAGATGACGCGGTTGATGACCTGCTCGACGTCTTCCTTGCGGCTGCGCAGGTACGGATCGTCCATCGCCTCGAACACGGCGGACAACCGGTCGCGCTGTTTCTTCAGTGCGGCGCCAGGGCGGTAATGGCCGATGCGCACGAGATCGTCCAGGCCGCGCAGCAGTTCGCCGTCGTCCAGCAGCAGGCTGTGTGCGTCGATGAATTCGTTGACTTCGCGCGCCAGCGCGCCGTGCAGCTTGCCGCGCAGTTCGCGCAGTTCCTGGCGTGCGGTATCGAGCGCGACATGCAGTTTTTTCAGCTCGCCTTCGATCTCGTCTTCCGCCAGCGGCCGCGTGTCGACGGTATAGCGGCTGGGCTGCACCAGGCGCGCGCGACCCAGCGCCATGCCGTGTGCGGCGACGGTGCCGGGAAGCACGTGCCTCATGGAGCGCCCCTTTGGGGCGTGGGATACGGGATTTGGAATTCGGGATTCGCAAAGGCAAGTGCTGCACGCCAATCGCTACGGCAAGTCTTGCCGCAGCGCGTTTTGCCGAATTCCGAATTCCAAATCCCGTATCCCATGCCCGTCATGCTCCTTCGTCGAACTTGCGTTCGAACAGATCGGCCACCGCGGCCAGCGCGGCCTCTTCGTCCACGCCGTCGGCGCGAATCGTCAGCGGCGTGCCGAGGCCGGCGGCCAGCATCATCACGCCCATGATGCTTTGCGCGTTGACTTCGCGGCCGCGGCTGACCAGCCATACAGTGGATTTGAAGCTCTGCACCAGTTGCACGAGTTTGGCCGATGCGCGCGCGTGCAGGCCGAGCCGGTTCGAAATGACGATGTCCTGTTCAAGCATGGTCGATGAAGATCCCTCCGCGGCCGCCGCTGGCCGCGATTTCCGCCAGTTCGTCCAGCGGTTTTTCCGCGTAGTTGAGGACACGCAGCAGCATCGGCAGGTTCAAGCCCGAGACGCAGCGCAGGTGCACGCCCAGCTCCCCGAGCGACAGGCCGATGTTGCAGGGCGTGGCGCCGTAGAGATCGGCAAGGATCAGAACACCGTCACCCTGGTCGAGTTCCCGTGCGTGGTGCGCGGTGAGCGTGCGCATCACGTCCGGATCGGATTGCGGCGGAATTTCCACCGCCGCGATCCGCAACGGCAGTTTGGGCATCACGTGGTGCGCGGCGGAGATCAGCGCGTGACCGACCGCTTCGTGCGTCATCAACATCACGCCGACGTTCATGTGCTGGGGTTCATGTGCGGATACCGTTGATGGCTGCATGCTATGAAGATCATTCGAGTTCACGGTGAAAGGTGAGTACGCCATCGTGGCGGTCGCGGTAGTGGGCGGCGAGTTTCTCGACCAGGTAGACCGAGCGATGCCGGCCGCCGGTGCAGCCAACCGAGATGGTGACGTAGCTGCGATCGTCCTGCTCGAAACGCGGCAGCCAGGTGTCCAGCCAGCGCGCGGTGTCGTCGAAGTATTCGCCGACCAGCGGCTCGGCGTCGAGAAATTCGCGCACCGGCGCATCCTTGCCCGACAGCGGCCGCAAATGCGGATGCCAGTGCGGATTGGGCAGGCAGCGCGCATCGAACACGAAATCCGCGTCCAGCGGCAAGCCGCGGCGAAAGGCGAACGACTCGAACATCAGCGTGAGCCCTTCGGTGGCCTGCGCGTAGCCGGTGGCGACCAGGCGGCGCAGCTGATGGACATTGAGCTCGCTGGAATCGATCACCGTTTCGGCGATGCCCATCAGCGGGCGAAGCAGCTTGCGCTCTTCGGCGATCGCATCGGCCAGCGACCATCCGCGCGCGGCCAGCGGGTGGCGGCGACGCGTTTCCGAATAGCGCTTGATCAATACTTCGTTGAGGCAGTCCAGGAAGATCAGGTGCACCTGCACGCCGGCCGCCGCGAGTTCCGACAGCACGATCGGCATGTTGGCGAAATCCGCGCCACGGTTGCGCACATCGACGCCCACCGCGATGCGCCGGTGCTTGCTGTCGCTTTCCACCACTGCGTTGACCAGCTCCGGCAGCAGCGCGGATGGCAGGTTGTCGACGCAGTAGAACTCGAGGTCCTCCAGCGCGCGCAGCGCCACCGTCTTGCCGCCGCCGGACATGCCGGTGAGCACGATCAGGTGGATCTCGCGCGGATCGACCAGTGGATTGACAAGCAGGGCGTCGCGATCGGTCATGGGTTCACCACGGGGGAAGCCGGCGCAGCTGGTGGGCCTGGCGGTCGATGAAAGTCTGGGCGGGGTCGATGCCCTTGCTCTTCAGCGCATGGCTGCGCACTGCCGCCTCGACCAGCACGGCAAGGTTGCGGCCGGAGGCCACCGGTATGGTGATCATCGGCACCGGCACGTCGAAGATGTCGCGGTGGCCGATGTCGCCGGTGAGCCGGGTGAGCGAGTCGCTGCTGGTGTCGGGATGGCCGTCGCCGTCGCGCAAGGGCTTGAGGTGGATCACCAGCCGCAGGTACTTGGACGGCTTGACCGACATGTGGCCGAACATCTCGCGCACGTTGAGCACGCCCAGGCCGCGCACTTCCAGCAGGTCCTGCAGCAGTTCGGGACAGCTGCCGTCGATCACGTCCGGCGCGATCAGGGTAAACTCGGTGGCGTCGTCGGCCACCAGCCGATGGCCGCGGCTGATCAGCTCCAGGGCCAGCTCGCTCTTGCCGGAGCCGGCTTCGCCGGTGATCAGCACGCCGATCGAGAACACTTCCAGGAAGACGCCATGCAGCGTGGTCTTGGCCGCCAACTGGCGCGCGAGGTGGTACTGCATGTAGGTCAGCAGTTCGTGCCCGCGCTTGGGGCTGATCCACAGCGGCGTGTTGGTTTCCTCGGCGACTTCGCGCAGGTCGGCGGGAATGGCCTGGTCTTTGGTCACGATCAACGCCACCGGCTGGTAGGCGGCGACCTTGTGGATCACCTCCCAGCGCTGGCGGGAATCCAGCCCGTCGAGGAAATTCAGTTCTTCCGACCCGATGATCTGGATCTTGTTCGGATAGATGACGTTGAGGTAGCCGATCAGCGACGGCCGTCGTGCCTGTGCGGCGCCGGGTTCCAGCGCGCGCGATTCTCCGCGCATGCCGGAGATCCAGCGCAGAGCCATGCGTTCGTGGACGCCATCGTAGAGTTGTCGCGCGCTGATCCGTTCCAAGCTGAGTCCTTGTGTCGCATGGCGAGGCGTTCAGGCCTCTGCGACGACGCAGCCATTGTGCCAGCTTGGACGCTCAGGCGTCTTCAAAAGGGAGCCGTGGCCCGCCAAGGCGGCGGGCCACGGAAGCGGGGTTCAGCCGTACTGGCGCGCTTCGCGCGCTTCCTGCTGATGCTTGTCGCAGACTTTTTCGCGGTGCTTGCGCAACTGGACGACCAGCTTGTCGAACACCACGTCGATGGAGGCGTACATGTCGGAGCCGGCGCCTTCCGCATGGAGCGTGGCGCCGGTGGCGGCCAGCGTGCCTTCGGCGCACTGCTGGAGCTTGTCGACCGTCAGCACGACGGAGAGATTGATCAACCGGTCGTCGAGGCGAGTGAGGCGGTCGAGCTTGGCCGTGACGTGGTCGCGCAAGGCCTGGGTGAGTTCGATCTGCTGGCCGCTGAGTTGGAATTGCATATGGCGCCTCCTCTGGTGCAGTGCCGCCTGGGGCGGCGGGGTCGCTGCATCGTCGTCATGGCGACGATGCAGCGTCAATCATCCTCTTACAGGTATGTGGACGCTTTCGGCCAAGCCAAGTTCCTGTGCATGTTCCGCAGAGGGTCAGCCGGCGCGTTGACGTTCGCTGGAACTTGGAATGCGCAATCCTTCACGATACTTTGCCACGGTGCGACGTGCGACCTGGATACCTTTTCGTTGCAGTTCTTCGGCAATCGACTGGTCGGAGAGCGGCTTGCGCGAATCCTCCGCACCGATCAGCTTGCGCAGCATTGCCTGGATCGCGGTGGCCGATGCGCTGCCGCCGTCTTCGGTGGAAACCCCGCTGGAAAAAAAGTATTTCAGTTCGAACGTACCGCGCGGCGTATGCAGGTATTTGCGCGTGGTGACGCGCGAAATGGTCGATTCGTGCATGCCCACTTCCTCGGCCACTTCGCGCAAGACCAGCGGGTGCATCGCCTCGGGGCCGTAATCGAGAAAGGCGCTTTGCCGGCGCACGATCGCGTCGGCCACCTTGAGCAGGGTTTCCGCACGTGATTCCAGGCTCTTGATCAGCCAGCGCGCCTCCTGCAACTGGCCGCGCATCCAACTGGCGTCTTCGCCGCGCGCGCGCGCGATCAGCCCGCAGTAATGTTGATTGAGGCCGAGCCGTGGCTGCGCATCCGCATTGAGGCTGACGCGCCAGCGGCTGCCGTCGCGCAACGCGTAGACATCCGGTGCGACGTATTCCACCGGGGTCGCATCCAGCGCCGCGCCGGGTCGGGGATCGAGGCTGCGGATCAATACGGCCGCCGCCGCCACATCGTCTTCATCGGCATGCAGCCGGCGCGCAAGCCGCGCGATGTCGTTGCGCGCGAGCAGTTCCAGCTCGGTCTCGACCAGGCGCATCGCCAGCTCGCGCTGGGGCGTCTCCGGCGCAAACTGTTCGAGCTGCACGTGCAGGCAGTCGCGCAGGTCGAGGCTGCCCACGCCGGTAGGGTCGAAACCCTGCAGCTTGCGGCGCACCGCATCGATCTCCCCGATGCTCGCCTTGAGGCTGGCAGGCAGCGCCGCCTGCACCGATCCCATGCCTTCGGTGAGATACCCGTCGGCGTTCAGCGCATCGATCAGCACGGTGGCGATCAGGTGCTGGCGCGAATTGAACGAGGCCAGGTTGAGCTGCCACAGCAGGTGTTGCTGGAGGGTTTCCGGCGCCGCGTTCTGCGGTTCGAAATCCTCGTCGCCGCGTGAGCCGGAGCCGGTATTGCTACCCAGGCTGCTGCTGGAAAAATCGATCGGCGATTCGGCGATACCGCCGTTATCGGCCCATTCGGCAGGATCATCGCTGCCGCCATCGCTTTCGGCGCTGTTCGATGCGCTGCCGGTAGGGATCTGGTAATCGCTTTCCGCTTCTTCGCCCTCGGCGGTCTCGTCCTCGCTCTCTTCGGCGAATTCGAGCAGCGGGTTGCTCTCGGCGATCTGCCGCAGTTCGGCTTCCAGCTCCAGTTGCGACAATTGCAACAGGCGGATCGCCTGCTGCAATTGAGGCGTCAGGGTCAGCTGCTGATGAAGGCGAAACTGCAGTGCGGGTTTCATGCCAGCCGGGTCGAAGGAACTCGCGGCCATCCTAGCGCTTGCCCGCTGGCGCAGCCATAGGCGGGAAGGCTGGATGGAAGCCGCGGCAGGCAGGTCAGAGGCGGAACTCGCGGCCGAGATACACCTCGCGCACCTTCTCGTCGGCGAGGATGTGCGCCGGGGTGCCGCGCGACAGCACTTCGCCATCGCTGAGGATATAGGCCCGATCGCAGATGCCCAGCGTCTCGCGCACGTTGTGGTCGGTGATCAGCACGCCGATGCCGCGTTCCTTCAGGTGCCGCACGATGCGCTGGATCTCGCCGACCGAGATGGGGTCGACGCCGGCGAACGGTTCGTCCAGCAGCATGTAGCGGGGTTGCGCCGCCAGCGCGCGGGCGATCTCGACGCGGCGGCGTTCGCCACCGGACAGGCTGATGCCTTTCTGGTCGGCGATGTGCGCGATCTTCAGTTCGTCGAGCAGGCTTTCCAGTTCGCTGTTGCGCTGCTGCTCGTTGAGCCCCTCGCGCAACTCCAGCACGGCCATGATGTTGTCCGACACGCTGAGCCGGCGGAACACTGACGCCTCCTGCGGCAGGTAGCCGATGCCCAGCTTGGCGCGCGAGTGCATCGGCAGGCCGGTGATGTCGCGCTTGTCCAGCTTGATGCTGCCGGCGTCCGCCTCGATCAGGCCGACCACCATGTAGAAGCAGGTGGTCTTGCCGGCCCCGTTGGGGCCGAGCAGGCCGACGACCTCGCCCTCGCGGATGGAGAACGCGAAGTCGCGCACGACCTTGCGCGCCTTGAAACTCTTTTGCAGACCTTCGGCAGAAAGCATCGGTTACTTGCTCTTGCCGGGTTTCGCGGCAGGTTTAATGGGAAGCTTGCCCGCGACTGGCTCGCTATCCGGCACGGGTTGCGCTGTGGGAGGCTTGGCGCACGAGACCGGTGCCGCGACGGGCGCTGCCGGGTTGTCCTTGGGCAGCATGACGCCATGCACCAGGCCGTCGCCGCCCGACTCGCCGGTGATCAGGCTGGTGTTTGTATTGTAAGTGAGCTTGTCGCCGTGAAATTCACCACGGCACTGCTGGTGCACCGCGGCATTTGTGGTCAGCACGGCGATGCCGTTGACGCTGTCATAGTCGAGCTGGGCGGCGTCGCCGGTCATCAGATTGTTGTTCTCGTCCAGTTGCTGGATATGCGCCGGATTGCCGGTGACGACGATGTGCGAAATCTGCGTATCGCCATCGAGATAGATCTTGGCCAGATCGCCGGTCAGCAACAACGTGCCCTGGGTGATTTTCACAGCGCCGGTAAGCGTTGTGATCGTGTTCGGCTGGTTATAAGCGTTGGTCGTTTTTGCTTCGTAGTTCATGTTCTGCTGGCGATCCGCCTTTTTGGCAGACGCATGCAGCGGCAACAGTGACAGCAGCACAGCCGAAAGCAGGGCGGTGAATCGCCACCCTGAGGTGAGCTCAGGATTTGCGCTTGCGCGGCGGGAACGTGCCTTGGCTTTCATCGAGCAACTCCAGGTGGTTGTCAGTGAGGTTGGCACGCATGCCGACCCCGCTCATTGTACGTTCGCCCTGAACGATCCGTGCCGGCGCGGCTGTTTCCATGCGGTTTTCTTTCGCCCAGGCGGTGACGTCGGAAGTCTGCATGTCCACGGCTGCCTGATCGGCGTAGGGCGGCCGGTGCACGTGCACCGGGCCCTGCAGTTTGAGCAGCACCCCGGTCCTGTCGGTCCAGCCATAGAGCGAATTGCCCTGCCAGTCCGGGATGCCCGGTTTCTTGGCCGGTATCTGGAACGTCGGCGTGTTGAAGTAAAGCGATTCGTCGCCCTCGCGCCGTTCCACATGCGGAGACTGCACGTGGAAGCTGGGCAAGCCTTCGGCATTGAATTCCGAGACCCTGGCGTTGGTCAGGGTGTAGCCGGAACGCGGCGGCCCGACGAAATCGGTGTTTTTCGCTTCCGGCTCGATCCACCACAACAGTAGCTGCGCACCGCCGGCGGCCAGCGCCAGCAGAACGATCGCGGCCGGCAGGCGCCGGTCGCGCAGCCAGCGGCGGAGGGTCACTGCCAGCGCTCCCGCTCGGCATCGCTCTTGCCCTGCGCCAGCAGGATCAGGTCGCACACTTCACGTGCCGCACCCAGTCCGCCGCCAAGACGGGTTTGCCAGTGCGCCTGCTCGGACACCCACGGATGCGCGTTGGCGACCGCCACCGCCAGGCCGGCAATGCGCATGGGCGACAGATCCGGCAGGTCGTCGCCGACGAAGGCGGCCTGGGCCGGCGTCAGGTGCAATGCATCGAGCAGTTCCAGCAGGCAGGCGCGTTTATCGCTCTGCCCCTGATAGACATGCGCGATGTCGAGCTCCTCGGCGCGCAGGGCCACCGGATGGCTGATCCGCGCCGAGATGATCGCCACCTGCACGCCGTTCGCCTGCAGTTGCTTCAGGCCGAGCCCGTCGTGCACATGGAACACCTTGGTTTCATGCCCGTCCTCGCCATACCACAGGCGGCCATCGGTCAGGGTGCCGTCCACGTCGAACACGGCCAGGCGGATTCTGGCGGCGCGTGCGAGGGTGTCGGCGGGGAGATTGGCGAGGTAGTCGATAGGCACGGAATGATGTTCTGGGGAAGCCAAGTCAAGAGCGGCGTGTTTGATTTTTCTGATTTGCCAAGGCAAATCAGACCACGCGGGCACGGAGCAGATCATGAATGTTCAGGGCGCCGACCACGCGCTGTTCGTCGTCGACGACCAACAGCGCGTGAATCTGGTGCTTTTCCATCAATTGCGCCGCTTCGGCAGCCAGCTTGTCGGCACTGATGGTTTTGGGGCCGCGGGTCATCAGTTCGGCCACGGTGGCGTTGCGCAGGTCGACTCCTTCGTCGTCCAGCGCGCGGCGCAAGTCGCCGTCGGTGAACACGCCGATCAGTTGCCGGTTCGCATCGACCACGGCGGTCATGCCCAAGTGCTTGCGGGTCATCTCCACCAGCGCAGCGGTGACGTTGGCGTCGGGTGGAACCCGCGGCACGTCGTCGCCGGCATGCATCACGTCGCTGATGCGCAGTAGCAAGCGCCGGCCAAGGCTTCCGGCCGGATGCGAGCGGGCGAAGTCGTCGGAGGTGAAGCCGCGGGCTTCGAGCAGCGCGACGGCCAACGCATCGCCCAGTACCAGCGCCACGGTGGTGCTGGTGGTCGGTGCCAGCCCGAGCGGGCAGGCCTCGTTGGTGATGCTGCCGTCCAGGTGCACGTCGGCCTGGGTGGCCAATGACGAGTTGGGCTTGCCGGTGATCGCGATCAGCGGAATGCCTTGGCGCTTGATCATCGGCAGGATGAACAACAGCTCGTCGGTTTCGCCGGAATACGATAGCGCCAGCACGATGTCCTGCGGCAGGATCATGCCGAGGTCGCCGTGACTGGCCTCGCCCGGATGCACGAAGAACGCCGGCGTGCCGGTGGATGCCAGGGTCGCGGCGATCTTGCGCGCGACATGTCCCGATTTACCCATGCCGCTCACCACCACGCGGCCCTTGCAGTCGAGGATCAGGCGGCAGGCCTGGACGAACTCCGCCCCGACCCGCGGCCCCAGCGCCCGAACCGCCTCCGCCTCGGTCGCGATCGCCGCCCGGGCGCTGCCGACGATGGCACCCGGGTCCAGCTCGATCGGGTTATGCGGGGCGACAAGTACGTTCATGTGGACTCGGAAGGAGAAGGCTGAAGCGACGGCTGGCGGGCACGGCATGAGCCGTGTTGTCGTTTATGCGCCAGCGGATTTCCATTACCATGACATATTCGCATTTTAACGTCATAAGTCCGCGCGTTGGATTCAACAAGCGACCGGATCCGCCTCCTTCGCCGATTACCTCATGGACTTGACCCGATGGATCCAGCCAGTATCCAGGTACTGATCGAAAACGGCCTGCCGGGCGCGCAGGCGAACGTCAGCGGTGCCGACGGCGTGCATTTCGAAGCCACCGTGGTCGCCAGCCAGTTCGCCGGCAAGCTGCCGCTAGCCCGGCACCGGCTGGTGTACGCCACGCTGGGCGAACTGATGGGCGGTGCGATCCATGCGCTGGCGCTCAAGACCTTGACTCCCGAGGAAGCGGCGCGCCCTTGAAGGCCGCAGCCGCTCATCACGCAATCATTAAAGGACAACGATGGCCAAGATCCTTATCAGCGGCGGCGTGCCGCTTCAAGGCGAAGTAGGCATTTCCGGCGCCAAGAACGCCGTGCTGCCGATTCTCGCCGCCTGCCTGCTGGCCGACGAGCCGGTCAGCATCGGCAACGTGCCGCACCTGCACGATGTCACCACCTTCATCGAGCTGCTCGGCCAGATGGGCGCGCAACTGGTGCTGGACGACCGCATGAAGATGCACATCGATCCGCGCACCACCAGTACCTGCGTGGCGCCGTACGACCTGGTGCGCACGATGCGCGCATCGATCCTGGTGCTCGGGCCGCTGGTGGCGCGGTTCGGCCAGGCGGAGGTTTCGCTGCCGGGCGGCTGCGCGATCGGTTCGCGTCCGGTGGATCAGCATATCCGCGGCCTGCAGGCGCTGGGTGCGGAGATCAGCGTCGAGAACGGCTACATCAAGGCGCGGGCCAACCGCCTCAAGGGCGCGAAGATCGTCATGGACATGGTCACCGTCACCGGTACCGAGAACATCATGATGGCCGCCGCGCTGGCGCAGGGCACCACGGTGATCGAGAATGCCGCGCAGGAACCCGAAGTCGTCGACCTGGCGTACTGCCTGATAGCGATGGGCGCGCAGATCGAAGGCGCCGGTACCTCGACCATGGTGATCCACGGTGTCGAGCGCCTGCACGGCGCCGAGTACGACGTGCTGCCCGACCGCATCGAGACCGGCACGTTCCTGGTCGGCGCGGCGATGACCGGCGGCAAGGTGCGTGCCCGCCACGCTCGCGCCGACACACTGGATGCGGTACTGGCCAAGCTGGAGGAGTCCGGTGCGCACATTTCCACCGGCGACGACTGGATCGAGCTGGACATGCAGGGGCGCCGGCCGAAGGCGGTCAACATCAGCACCGCGCCGTACCCGGCGTTCCCGACCGACATGCAGGCGCAGTTCACCGCGCTCAACTGCGTCGCCGAGGGCACCGGCGTGGTCACCGAAACGGTGTTCGAGAACCGCTTCATGCACGCACACGAACTGCAGCGGCTGGGTGCGGACATCCGCCTCGAAGGCAACACCGCCGTGGTGCAGGGCGTGCAGCAGATGAGCGGGGCGCCGATCATGGCCACCGACCTGCGCGCCTCGGCCTGCTTGGTGCTGGCCGGCCTGGTGGCGAAGGGCGACACCATCGTCGATCGCGTGTACCACATCGATCGCGGCTACGAGAACATCGAGGAGAAACTCGGCGTGCTGGGCGCGAAGATCCGGCGCTTGCCGAACTGATCTGCGCTTAGCTCCCTCTCCTGCAAAGCAGGGGAGGGTTGGGGTGGGGGGCGGCTCTTGACCTTCATCTTTCGCAAGCACTGGCGCGCGCGCTGCGCGCCGGGCGGGGAGACAAGGCCTAGTCGGCCTTGTAGCTCACCAGCTCCAACGTCAGATCGCCGCCTTCGTGCTGCGACAGTTTCACCGGCACTGGATAGCGGGCAGGCGCGTACCACGCGCTGAAGTCGAGGGCGACATCGCTGCGGTCGATTCGTTCGGCATTGAACGTACCGGCCGCGACCTTGACGGTTTCCTTGCCGGTCACCTTGAACTGCTGGACTTCGACCGACTTTCGGCCGGCGATCGGCAACTCGACGTGTTGCTTACCGTCGCGCAAGGCCACGCCAAGCGCCAGCGCTGCCGTATTGCGTTCGACCATGCCCGGTGTCGCGGCGTAGCTGTGCGGACCCTTGCGTTCGTCGACGGTGACTTGGTTGTTCTTCCAGTCGGTCTCGAGATGACGCTGCTTGTCCTTGCCCATCGCGACCATGTGATAGTCGTAGCTGATCGCCTCGGGCACGTCGTCTTTCCAGCGGAAGCGGGACGTTTCCTGCACGCTGGCGCCCATCAGTGCCGCCAAGCCGCCGGTGCCCTTGACGTCCCTGCTGTAGATCCATTCGCCGTTGCCGGCGGCACGCAAGGTGACAGTGGCCTGGCCCATCGGTTGGTCACCCTGCAGCACGTTGTACGTGGCGGTGAAGGCGGATGGCGTGGCGGCGCAGGCGGCCTGCGTTGCGAGCAGCAGGCCGAGGGCGGAAGCGAGCAGGGGGCGGATAGTCATTGTCGGAGTTTGCCGCTGGTGGCCTGAACCGTGGATCACTCCGCCGGCTGCACTTTCCCATCCACCAACATGAGCGGCGCGGTTAATGGCTGGCCGTCGAACCGCGGAGCCCGACCGTCCCATCCGAGCCGTTCGCTTGCCAGCAGGCCGAGCACGGCCGGCAGCAACTGGTGTTCCAGCGGCAGCAATCGTCCGGCCAGCGACTGTTCGTCGTCATCGTTCCTGACGGCGATTTTCGCCTGGGCGATCACCGGCCCGCCATCCAGTTCCGCGGTGACGAAATGCACGCTGGCGCCATGCTCCGGGTCGCCTGCTTCCAGCGCGCGGCGATGGGTGTGCAGGCCGCGGTGTTTCGGCAGGAGGGAGGGGTGGATGTTGATCATGCGGCCGACCCACGGCGCCAGCACGTCGCCATCGAGGATGCGCATGAACCCCGCCAGCACCAGCAACCCGGCGCCGCTGGCGGCGATGCGTGCGAACAGGTCGGCATCGAATGCGCGCCGGTCGGGATAGCTGCGCGGATCCAGCGCCAAGGTCGGGATGCCGGCCGCTTCGGCCAGTCGTAGCGCTCCGGCCGATGCCTTGTCACTGGCGACCAGCGCAAATTCGACCGGCAGCTCGCCGCGTTCACGCGCAGCGAGCAACGCGGCGAGGTTGCTGCCGCGCCCGGAAGCGAGCACGGCCACGCGTGGCGGGGAACGGGTCATCGATGCGTGCTGCGAATGGACTCAGCCGATCCGCACGCGTTCGTCGCCCTGTGCGGGCACGATCTCGCCGATCACCGAGCTGGCCAGGCCATGCTTCGCCAGCAGCGCGGACGCACCAGCCACCGCATCGCGCGGCAGGATCACGGTGAAGCCGACACCGCAGTTGAACGTGCGCCACATTTCCTCGCGCGCCACGTTGCCTTCGCGCATCAGCCACTCGAACACCGGCGGCAGCACGATACTCGAGGCTTCCAGCGCAATGGCCAAGCCGTCCGGCACGACGCGGATGATGTTTTCCTTCAGGCCGCCGCCGGTGATGTGCGCCATGCCGTGCACGGTCGCGCCGTTGAGCAGCTCCAGCATCGGCTTGACGTAGATGGTGGTCGGCGCCATCAGCGCATCGGCCAGCTTCACGCCACCGAGGTCGAGGTCCAGTGGATTTCCGGCGCGTTCGAGGATGCGCCGGATCAGCGAGTAGCCATTCGAATGCGGGCCGGACGATGCCACGCCGAGCACCGCGTCGCCCGCGACGATCGCCTCGCCGGTGAGCATCTGCGACTTTTCCACCGCGCCGACGGTGAAGCCGGCCAGGTCGTACTCGCCCGGCGGATACATGTCCGGCATCTCGGCGGTCTCGCCGCCGATCAGCGCGCAGCCGGCCAGTTCGCAACCTTTGGCGATGCCGCCGACCACCGCGACCGTGGTGTCCACGTCCAGCTTGCCGGTGGCGAAGTAGTCGAGGAAGAACAGCGGCTCGGCGCCCTGCACCAACACGTCGTTGACGCACATGCCGACAAGGTCGATGCCGATGGTGTCGTGGCGGCCGAGGATCTGCGCCAGCTTCAGCTTGGTGCCCACGCCATCGGTGCCGGACACCAGCACCGGTTCCTTGTAGCGTCCGCTGAGGTCGAACAATCCGCCGAAGCCGCCGAGCCCACCCATGACCTCAGGGCGGAAGGTGCGCTTGACCAGCGGCTTGATGCGTTCGACCACGGCATTGCCGGCATCGATATCGACGCCGGCGGCGCGGTAGGTAAGGGCGTCAGACATGGCGAGGACCGTGGTCAGGATCTGCGGAAGGGGTGAAGCGCGCAAGTTTAGCAGCATGCAGGCCGTTCGCCGGACCGCGCGGCGTAGCCTTCACCACATGTGGATGGACGCTGGCAGCGCGATTGGGCAGACTTCCCGAAGCCTCCCCACGATCCACTCCCCATGCGCCTGCCTCGTCTGCTGCTTGCCGTACTCCTGCTGGGTTTTGCCGCGTTGCCTGCATTGCACGCGCAGACGCAGGGTTCGCCGTATTCGGTCGTCGTGCCGGTGGCCGATACCAGCGACACCCAGCGCGATCAGGCGTTCACCACCGCGCTCGGCCAGGTGCTGGCGCGCGTCGCCGGCGGGCAGGATCTGCGCGGCAACGGCGGCTATGGCGATGCGCTGAAAAACGCCGGTTCCCTGGTGCAGAAATTCCAGTACCAGCGCGCGGCCACCGGCATGACCCTGGCGGTGGATTTCGAGCCGGGCTCGGTGCGCCGGCTGGTATCGAAACTGGGCGTGGCCAGCGCGGGCATCAAGCCGCCGGTCCTGCTTCTGGTGCAGGGCGCGGATGGCAAGCTTTTCGATCAGGCCGCATTGACCAGCCTGGCGTCGTCGGCGGCGGCGCGCGGAACCAACGTGGCGTATCCCGATGCGGCCAATCCTCCGGACGCGGCCAAAGCGGCGGCGGTCGATCCGGGCACGCTGGCGGCGATCAACCAGCAATACCACACCGGCATCGTGCTGCTCGGCAAGCTGCGCCAGGACGGTGCCGACTGGACGCTGATTTCCGGTGGCCAGGCACAGCGCTGGAGCAGCAAGGGCGACACCGAGGATGCCGTGCTGGGCGACGCCGGCAAGGGCCTCGTCGACCGCCTCGGCAAGCAGCTCAACGTGATCGGTGCGGGCGCGACCGAAGGCAAGCTATGGGTCAGCGGCTTGACCTCGGCGATGGATTACGCCTACCTGCTGGCTACCTTGCGTGCCGATCCGTCGGTGCAGCAGGTGACTACTCTCGGCGCGCAGAACGACAGCGTGATACTGGACGTGAAGGCCACGCTGCCGATGAGCGGATTGGCGGCGAACCTTGCAGCAGGCGGGCGGCTGCTGCTGCAGAACGAACCGCACGACGGCGCCGATGCCAATCTGCGCTGGCTGCATTGATGCGGATTTTCGCGGTAGCGCGCACGCGACGGACAGCGCGACGGACAGGATGAGTCGATGAATCACGAAAGTTCGCGCCGCTGGCAGATGTTCGCCATCACGGCGGCCATCGTTTTCCTGATCTGGCTGTTGGCGCCGGTGCTGATGCCGTTCGCGATGGCTGCCATGCTGGCCTATCTCGGCGACCCGCTGGCGGATCGGCTGGAAAGACTGGGCCTGAGCCGCAACTGGGCAGCCACCGTGGTGTTCGTGGTGCTGCTGCTGGCATTGGTTGGCGTGCTGCTGCTGCTGCTGCCGCTGATCGCGCGGCAGATCGAAAACCTGGTCGACAACCTGCCGCGCTATGGCGAATGGGCCAAGGGCACGGCGTGGCCGTGGCTGCAGTCCAAGCTGCATCTGGATCCAAGCATGTTCGACAGCGATCGCCTGCTGGCGGCGCTCAAGTCGCACATGGATTCCATCGGCGGCGTCGCCACCGCGGTGCTGGGTAAGGTATCGCGTTCCGGCCTCGGCATCGTGCTGTGGCTGACCAACCTGGTGCTGATTCCGGTAGTGGCGTTCTACCTCCTGCGCGACTGGGACCGGCTGGTGGCGACGATCGACCGCATGTTGCCGCGCTCGATCCAGCCGACCATCGCGCACCTGGCGCGCGAGTCGGATGCCGTGCTGGGCGCGTTCGTGCGCGGCCAGTTGCTGGTGATGCTGGCGCTGGGCATTTTCTATGGCGCCGGCTTGTCGCTGGCCGGGCTGTCGGTAGGCTTGCTGATCGGCATCGTTGCCGGCCTGCTCAGCTTCGTGCCGTACCTCGGTTTCATCATCGGCTTCGGCGCGGCGGTCATCGCGGTGCTGGTGCAGTACGGCGACTGGACTCACCTGCTGATCGTGTGCGGCGTGTTCGTGGTCGGCCAGTTGCTCGAAGGCTACGTGCTGGTGCCCAAGCTGGTCGGCGACAAGATCGGCCTGCATCCGGTGGCGGTGATCTTCGCGGTGCTGGCGGGTGGCTCGCTGTTCGGCTTCCTCGGCGTGCTGCTGGCATTGCCGGCGGCGTCGGTGATCATGGTGCTGCTGCGCTACCTGGTCGAGCGATACCGGCTCAGCGATCTCTATACCGAAGAGGGCGAGGACGATCCGGTCATCGCGGAGGTGGACGTCACGGTACATGCCGATGGCGAGGTCGAGACCGACACCGTGGTCGCCGCGCCAAAGGGCGATCCGGCCAAGCCATGATTCCGCAGCTACCGCTCGCCCTGCGCTGGCCGCGTCGGCAGCGCTTCGAACATTTCCATGCCGGCGCCAACGCTGCGGCGCTTGCCGCCGTGCAGGCGCTGGCGACGGACGCCGGTGCGCCGTGGGTTTACCTGCACGGAGCGAACGGCAGTGGTCGTAGTCACCTGTTGATCGCCGCATGCCAGGCGGCCAGCGCCGAAGGGCGGCGCGTGCAGTACCTGCCGTTGGCAACCTTGAGCGATGCCGCCGCCGTGCTGCGCGGCGTCGCCGGCAGCGAGCTGCTGGCCCTCGACGACCTCGGTGCGATGGCCGGCAACCGCGATGCGGAGCATGCGCTGTTCGATCTCTACAACCGCGCCCGTGCCGACGGCAGCGCGATGCTGTTTGCCGCCGATGCCACGCCGAGCCAGCTCGGCATCACGCTACCCGACCTGCGCTCACGCCTGGGCGCCTGCACCCAGTTCGCGCTCAAGCCGCTCGATGACCACGAGCGCCGCACGGTGCTGAAAGCGCAGGCCCATTCCCGTGGCATCGAACTGGACGATACCGTGCTGGACTGGCTGTTCGCGCGTTACGCACGCGATCTCGGCGCGCTGCTGGATCTGCTCGACAAACTGGATGTTGCGTCGCTGGCGGCGCAGAGACGCATCACGATTCCGTTCCTGAGAGGATTTCTGAGCGAGCTCAAATGAGCCGGCAATCCCTGCTTTTAGCTGTCCTGCAAAGGCTTTGAAATTTCTTTCCAACACGAAACTCATCCTCATCTGCAGGACGCAATGATTCCAACCATGCACAAAATCACCTCACGCTTCGCCATCGCCGTGCTGGTCTTCGTGTCGATCTTCGCTACCTCTGTCAATGCCCAGCAGCCTCTCAACGTCGATATCCTCATTGGTGTAAAAACCGCCACGCCGATCACGGTTGTGCCCTTCGCGCTGCAGGGCGGTTCGCCACTGCCGACCGATATCGCCGACGTCATCCACAACGACTTCAACCGTTCCGGCAAGTTTCGAGCGCTGGACAAGGGCAGCATCGTGGAGTTGCCGTCGCAAGGTTCGGACATCAAGTTCGCTACCTGGCGGCTGCTAAAGCAGGACTTCATCGTCGTCGGTCGCATCAAGGACAGCGGCAACGGCCTGGTGCAGGTGGAGTACGAATTGTGGGATGTGAACAAGCAGCAGAGCCTGTTGTCCCAGGCCATGCAGCCCGTACCGGCAGGTGATCTGCGCAATGTCGCCCATCAGATTGCCGATGCTGTCTATCAGAAGATTACCGGCGTACGCGGTGCCTTCTGGACCCGGATCGCCTACATCACCGCCGTTGGCCTAGGCAGCAACACGTCGTATTCGTTGGTGGTGGCCGATTCCGATGGCTTCAATCCGCAAGTCGTCGCCGGCCCCTGGAAGGAGTCGTTGCTGTCGCCGTCATGGTCGCCGGACGGCAAGAAGATTGCCTACGTCTCGTTCGAAAGCGGCAACTCGAATATCTACGTGCAGGACCTCACCACCGGTTCTCGCCAACTGGTGGAGTCGCATACCAAGGGCATCAACGGAGCTCCGGCGTGGTCGCCCGATGGACGAAAGCTGGCCGTGGCGCTTTCGTTTTCGGGCAACTTGAATATTTACGTGCTGGACATGGCCAGCTATCGAGAGTCGCGAATCACATCGGACAATCTTTCCATCAATACCCAGCCGGTGTGGGCACCGGACGGCCAGAGCATCTACTTCACGTCGGACCGCTCGGGCAAGACGCAGATCTACCAGGTGCCTGCCAGCGGCGGCACCGTCACCCGCATCAGTTTCCAGGGCCAGAACAACCAGAACGTCTCAGTAAGCTACGACGGCAAGCAGATCGCGATGGTTCAGGGCAACGGCAACATGTACCGGATCGCCATCGCCGATCAGAGCCTCGGCGGTCAGGTGCGCTACGTATCGCCGGGCCCGTATGACGAATCCCCGAGTTTCGCCCCGAATGCCAGCATGCTGCTATACGCCGCCACCGAGGGTACGCGCGGCGTGCTGTATTCGGTATCTGACGATGGCAATGTCCGTCAGCGACTGATGTTGACCGACGGCGATGTGCGTGAACCGTCCTGGGGCCCGTATCGCGAGCATTGAGGTTCAAAGGCTGCCAAGCGCGATGACGCCCGGCACGAGGCGACCATCAAGTTTCGAAATGAGTGCTTGGCGCTGAGTTGCTTCTAAGGCATGCCCCGCAAAGAGTGATGAGTGGATCAGGCCTTGAGCAGCGACGGCGTCGCCTGCTGCCCGATCGCGTCGATCATCGCCTTCGCCACGTTGAGATTGCCGGCGATGATGTTGCCGCTGGCGGGAATGCCGTCGCGGCCGGCGAAGTCGCAGTAGCGTCCGCCGGCTTCATGCACCAGCAGCACGCCTGCGGCCATGTCCCATGGCTTCAGGCCGATCTCGAAATAACCGTCGTAACGGCCGGCGGCGACGTAGGCGAGATCGAGTGCGGCGGAGCCGGAGCGGCGGATGTCCTCGGCCTGACCGAGGATTGCGCGGGTCATGTCGAGCTGCGCGCCGAGATGCTCGCGCTGGCGGAACGGGAAGCCGGTGGCGATCATTGCGCCGCCGAGATTCTCGCGCTTGGTGACGCGCATGCGGCGGTCGTTGAGGTACGCGCCGTCGCCCTTGCTGGCGGTGTACAGCTCGTCGCGCAGCGGGTCGAACACCACCGCATGGATCGGCACGCCTTTTTCGAGCAGCGCGATGGACACGCTGAAATGCGGGATGCCGCGCAGGTAGTTGTGGGTGCCGTCGAGCGGATCGATCACCCAGGTCAGCGGGCCCTTGCCGGTCGCGCCGCTTTCCTCGGCGAGGATCGCGTGGTCGGGGTAGGCACGGCGCAGTTCCTTGATGATTTCCGCCTCGGCCAGCTTGTCGACCTCGGAGACGAAATCCATCTGCTGCTTCTCGACGACATTGAGGCCGTCGATGCGATTCATGTAGCGCAGGATCACATTGCCTGCAGAACGCGCGGCGCGCGCCGCGATCGTGACGTGTGGTCTGGCCATGGTTTCGACTTTGGAAGAGAGCGGGGTTGCGGCCGGCGATTCTAGCAGAGGCGGGCGTCCGGGTCCTGCCGTATCCACTATCCTTGGCGACCGTTTCCCGACTGTTTCCGCGCATGACCGCTGCCACCGACCTTGCTGCCCGCTTCCGTTTCGTACTGGTGCGTACCTCGCATCCGGGCAACATCGGCAGCGCGGCGCGGGCGATCCGCACGATGGGCTTCGCGCGGCTCGAACTGGTCGCGCCGGCGCAGTTTCCCGATCGCGAAGCCAGTGCGCTGGCTGCGGGTGCGGACGACGTGCTGGCCCATGCCGGTATCCACGAGGGGCTGGTGGACGGCCTCGTCGGTACCAGTCTTGCGCTTGGCCTGTCGGCGCGCCGGCGCGGCGTGACTTTGCCGGAGGTGTCGCCGCGCGAGGCGGCGCGGCAGGCACTCGCCGCCGCCGCGCGCGGCGAGCAGGTGGCGCTGGTGTTCGGCAATGAGCGCAGCGGGCTGGAGAACGGAGAGCTGGCGCGCTGCCACGCGATGGTGCGCATTCCCAGCGTGGACGATTTCAGTTCGCTCAACCTGTCGCAGGCGGTGCAGGTGATGGCGTACGAACTGCGCGTGGCGATGCTGGGCGAGTCGCCGGTGGTTCCGCCGCCGACGCATGACGAGCCGCCGGCCGATGCGGCGCAGATGGAGAAGTTCTACGAACATCTCGCGCTGACGCTGGACGACATCGAGTTCCACAAGGGTCGCGCACCCACCACGATCATGCTGCGCCTGCGCAAGCTGTTCCAGCGCGCACAGCCGGACGAGCGAGAATTGCGCGTGCTGCACGGGATCCTCGCAGATGCACGGCGAATGGCCTCGCTGGCGAAGCCGGGCGAGTAACGAGGGGCGAGGGGCGAGGATTTTCTCCCTCCCCTGCTTGCAGGGGAGGGTTGGGGTGGGGTGCTCTTCGCTGGAATCTAAAGCCTCACCCCCTCCCAGCCTCCCCCTGCAGGCAGGGGGGAGGGGTAAATGCCGGAGGATGTCTACTGCTCGTCTTCCGACAGCTCCAGCGACGGCGCCGGCGTGACCAGCAGCTTGTCGATGCGGGCGCCATCGAGGTCGATCACCTCGAAGCGGATGCCGTGCCAAGCGAAGACTTCGCCGGTTTGAGGGATGTGGCCGAGCGCGGTCATCACCATGCCGGCGACGGTACGGAAATCGTGCTCGTCCTCGCCCGGCAACTGCTCCAGGTGCAGCAGTTCGCGCAGGTCGTCGGTGGAGAGGCTGCCGTCGATCAGCCAACTGCCGTCCGCGCGCCGCACGATGGGCGAGTTCTCGTCCGTGCCGCCGTGGCCGATCTGGCTGGTGCCGACCACCGCGGCCAGCAGGTCGTTGACCGTAACCAGGCCCTCGATGTCGCCGTATTCGTCGACCACCAGCGCCAGCGGCGTTTCGGCGTCGCGGAATTCTTCCAGCAGATCCAGCGCGCGCGCCGTGGCCGGCACGAACAACGGCTTGGACAGGTGATCGAACAGTTCGGGCCGGCCTTCGGTGAAGCCATGCAGCATGCGCTTGACCTCGACCACGCCGACCACCTCGCTCTCGTCGCCGCGATAGACCGGATAGCGCGAGTACGGCGTCTGCCGCAGCACTTCGATGTTCTCGTCGCGGGTGGCCGCCATGTCCAGCCAGGCGATGCGCATGCGCGGGGTCATCACGCTGTCCACGGTGCGGTCGCCCAGGCGCAGCACGCGGTTGACCATGTTGTGCTCGTCGGGATCGAGCACGCCCTGTTCGGCGCTCTCGGCGACCAGCAGGCGGATTTCCTCTTCCGTGACCACGCCGCTGTTGAGCTGCTTGACCTGCAGCAGGCGCAGCAGCAGGTTGCTCGACACGTTCAGCAGCCACACGAACGGGGCGGTGATGCGCGACAGCACCAGCATCGGAATCGCCGCGTAGGTCGAGAACCGCTCCGGTGCCGACAGCGCCAGCCGCTTGGGCACCAGTTCGCCGAACACGATCTGGATGAACGAGATCAGTGCGAAGCCGAGCACGATGCCGATGATCCGCGCATACGGCGCGAGCCAGGCGAGGTGTTCGTCGCGCAAGGCATCGGCGATGTGCGCGCCCAGCGCGTCGCCGGCGATCGCACCCGTGCTCAGCATCACCAGGGTGATGCCGACCTGCACGGTGGACAGGAAATGCTCGGGCGACTCGGCGTGACGGAGCGCCAGTGCGGCGCGGCGGCTGGTTTTCGCCATCTGCTTGAGCCGGCTCTTGCGCGAAGCGACCAGCGCCATCTCCGACAGCGCGAAAAAGCCGTTGCAAAGAGCCAGTATGAGAACGAGCGCGATTTCGGTCAGCATCGCGTCAATGATAGGTGGGCCATGGGCTGCAGTG
This sequence comes from Rhodanobacter sp., assembly GCA_036398675.1. Classification (GTDB taxonomy): domain Bacteria; phylum Pseudomonadota; class Gammaproteobacteria; order Xanthomonadales; family Rhodanobacteraceae; genus Rhodanobacter. The sequence continues at coordinate 26,664 of DASWOQ010000036.1, forward strand.
TAAGGCAGGCGCGGCTTGCGCAGCACCCGCGCAGTGGTGCGGGGCAGCACGGCAGCCTGTAACATGCCTGTCATCTCGCTTCCTCGGGCATGACCGCATGTTTTCACTGCAGACGATTTTCGGCAAAGGCGACAAGTTCTACGGACTGCTCGAACAAAGCGCGGCCACGGTTTGCGAGAGCGCCAAGGCGCTGCACGACATGCTGGCGCAGCCGAACCACGGCTCGGTGATGGCCGCCTTTACCGCCACCCGCACCCGCGAAAAGGAACTGGCCGCGCAGATCAGCGAGGGCCTGGTGAACACCTTCGTCACCGCGCTGGACCGCGAGGACATCGAGGCGCTGAATTCCGCGCTGTACAAGATTCCCAAGACCATCGAGAAGTTCGCCGAGCGCTACGAGATCGTCGCCGCGCGCCTGGACGGCGTGGATTTTGCGCAGCGCGCGCTGGTGCTGGAGCGTTCCAGCGAAGTGGTCGCCGAGATGATCGGCGAACTGCGCCGCGGCCTGCGCATCGATCCGGTGAAGAAGCTGCAGGACCGATTGCAGGCGCTGGAGTCCGAAGGCGACCGCATGCTGCTCGCCGCCTATCGCACGCTGTATGTCGAGGGTGGCGACGTGATGCGCGCGGTGCTGGCCAAGGACCTGTTCGAGTTGATCGAGAAAGCCATCGACAAGTGCCGCGACGTCGGCAACATCGTCTATTCGATCGTGCTGAAGAACTCCTGAGGTCGCCATCGTGAGCCTGCGCATCCCGCACTGCCTGCGCGCCGTGGCGCCGCCGACCGTCCGCGTCCGTCCGTACGTCCATGGAGCACGCGCATGAGCCTGGTCATCGCCGTCGTGCTGATCGCGCTGATCTTCACCTACATCAACGGTTTTCACGACACCGCCAACTCGATCGCCACCGTGGTCGCCACCAAGGTGCTGAGCCCCGGTCAGGCGGTGTTGCTGGCGGCGGTCACCAACCTGTTCGGTGCGCTGATCGGCACGGCCGTGGCGGCGACCATTGCTTCCGGGCTGATCGATGCCGGCGTGATCGAGGTAGGTTCGCAGTTGCTGATCTGCGCGCTGCTGGCGGCGATCGTGTGGAACCTGGTCACCTGGTGGCTCGGTCTGCCTTCGAGTTCCAGCCACGCCCTGGTCGGCGCCTTGGTCGGTTCCGCGGTGGCCGCCTCGGGCAACAACTTCGCCTCGGTGATCTGGCTGCAGGGCGACTGGCTCAAGGGCCACGGCGTGATTCCCAAGGTGATCATCCCGATGGTGCTGTCGCCGCTGGCCGGCTTCATCATCAGCTTCCTGCTGATGGGCGCGCTGTACGCGCTGCTCGCGTGGCTCGCCGATCGCCATGGCTGGCTGCGCCGCTTCGGCCGCACCCCGTTCGTCAATTTCTTCTTCGGCAAGGCGCAGATCGTCTCGGCCACCGCGATGGGCGTGGCGCACGGCATGAACGACGCGCAGAAGAGCATGGGCATCATCGCCCTCGCGCTGGCCGGCGCCACGGCCGCGCATCATTTCGATCACCTGCCGGCATGGCTGGGCTTCCTGCGCATTGCCGGCAATCCCGCCGGTGGCTTTGAAATTCCAGTATGGGTGAAAGTAGTGTCCGCGCTGACCATGGCCGCCGGTACGGCCGGCGGTGGCTGGCGGATCATCAAGACGCTCGGCCACAAGATGGTCAAGCTGCATCCGATCAACGGTTTCGCCGCCGAAACCAGTTCGGCGGCGGTGATCCTCACCGCGTCGGTGTTCGGCATTCCGGTATCGACCACCCACAACGTGTCGGCGTCGATCATGGGCGTGGGTGCGGCCAAGCGGTTCAACTCGATCCGCTGGTCGGTGGTGGAGCGCATGGTGTGGGCGTGGATTCTGACTCTGCCGATCACCGCGCTGCTGGCTTACGCGATGGTGCGCGGCGCCCAGCTCATTTCGCCGTAGCGCCAATCGATTTCCAGAGCACGCGATTTCTCAGAGCGCATCGCCTTCGCTGGCGATGACCTGTTCCAGCTGATCGCCCAACGTGCCCAGCTCGCCGACGAGGCGCTGGAGTTCCTCGTCGTCGAGGATTTCGTAGGGACGGTTTTCGCACAGGTGCAGATACGGCGCGCCATCCAGATCGGCCACCGCGAGAAAGCCCGTGCGTTGCTGCCAGTTGAAGCGCAGGCAGCGATTGGGGTCGGTGCCCGAGAGCGGGCCGATCGGGGTGGAAACGCGCAGGTAGCGGCGCCCTGATTCGTCTTCCAGTTCGGCCAGATAGATGCCCTGATGCCGGCCCTGCGCAAGCTGCAGGTCGAAACTGATCAGGTACGGATCGTTGTGGCGCAGCTCATGCTGGCTGCCAAGATGGGAACGCACGGCTTCGAAGTGGCGCATGGTGCGGCATCCTTCGCTTTCGGGGCATTCCACTTTGCCACGTCTGCGCGTCCGCGTCGCGCTGGCGGCACGCCTCGCCGATGGCGTA
>DASWOQ010000037.1:0-4472 GCA_036398675.1 Rhodanobacter sp.
AGCAAGGTCTCGACGATGCCGACGATGCGCATCGGATGGCCATCGCCCGGATAGAGGCTTTGCCCCAGCGCCGATTGCCCATGAAACATGCGCTGTGCGAGCTCGCGGCTGATGATCGCGCTGGATACATGGGCGATGTTCCAGCCCTTGTCCGCCTGCAGGTACTCGCCCGGCAGAAAGTCGCGGCCCTCGACCAGCTTCAGTCCCAGCGCCGCCACTTCACCCGGCGTGCCGCTGTAGACGCTGGGTTGCAGGCAGCCCTGGTTGCCCTGCATCGACCTTGCCGCGATCACCTTGTCCATCGCCTCGCTGCTTGCGCACATGCCGTAGCTCGAATCGCTGCGCGTCAGCGGCAGCGCATCGACGGCGATCGCGGCGGAGACGCCCGGCAGCGCACGCAAAGTGGCGAGATCGGCTGCGTGCCGGGCCGCCGGGTTCCCGTCCTTCCCAATGCCGTTCACCTGCACGATGGATAGCGAGCTCTCGTCCAGGCCGGTGGGCAACGTGATCTGACCGATCCTGTCGACGATCATGAACACCACGTTGCAGACGATCGCGCAGGTGACTGCGACCTGAAGCGTCAACAGCAGTGCGGTCAGCTTGTGGTGGCGCAGGCTGGAAAGAATCGGCTGAAACTGCATGAACGGCCTCATAGCGTTTTCAACTGCAGTGCGGGCGCAACGCGACAGGCCCGCCACGCCGGCAACAGCCCCGCCAGCATGCTCGCAGCGATGGCCAGCACGAAGGTGCCGAACAGCATCGACGGATCCATCTGGGCCAGCTTCGCGTAATCATCCGGACGATGGCGCACGCTCCACAAACCCGCCTGCGCGATCGCCAGACCGAGCACGCCGCCGGCCAACCCGATCACCGCCGACTCGACGCCGAACTGCAGGAAGATGTCGCGACGACGCGCACCTAGCGCGCGCCTCACGCTGACCTCGCCGCTGCGACGCAGGAACTTCGCCAGCAGCAGCGCGACGATATTGATCATGCACACCAGCAGGAACCCGAGCGCCAGCCAGAACTGCAGATGCACGTCGGCCGGCACCAGGCTCTCGTGCTGCAGCCAGCCCATCAGGCTGTACAACCTCGCGTCGGTGGGCGCGTGCTGGAACCGCCCCAGCGATTTCTGTTGCGCCGAATAGTCGACCAGAAACTGGCGGTAAGCCGCCTGCTTCGCCGGCGTATCCAGTTGCACCCAGAACTGCAGCCAGCTGGTGGTCGGACTCACCATGCGGGTCGCCGCATCGTCCTCGCCCCATCCGCTGAAATTCCCGTTGACGTCCAGCTTCAGATCGACCGCCGTGGCGAGCGGCAGATAGAACTGGTCGAAGTCCCCGAATAGCCGCGCGCCGGCGTCGGCATAGAACTGCGGCTGCGGCTGCCAGTCATTGCTGACGCCGATCACGCGAAAATCGTTGTCGCCCAGGCGAACCGTAAGGCCAATGCTGTCCGCCTTGCCAAACAGTTTGCGATTGAGCGCATCGCTCAACACCACCACATGCGCACGTGCATCGTCGTCGGCCTTCGACCAGCCCTGGCCCCGCTGGAGCGGCACGCCGAACATCGGGAAAAATTCGTTGGTCGCATAGTGGCCGGATACGTAGAACGGCCGCGTCCCCGCTTGTCCGGGACGTATCAGAAGTTGGGCCCCGGCCATCGCCGCCTGATGGTCCGCGCGGCGGGCATTCAACAATGCCATCGCGTCGGGCCAGGTCAGGTTGTCGCTCGGATCGGGGCCATCGCCGCCCTGCTTGTAGTTCAGCGGCAGCGGGTTCAGATGCGGAGTGAACAACTGCCCGCTGCGCCCCGGCAGCGGATCATCCGTCATCACGTGCAGCACCGTGATCATGGTCATGCTGGCGCCGATGCCCAGCCCGATCGCCAGCATCATCAGCGCGGTGAGGATCGGATTTCGTTTCAGGCTGCGCAGCGCCAAATCAAAGTAATAGCCAAACATTCCTTGCACTCCATTAATTGGCTACTCCCTGTTCACAGGGGGAAGTCGGGAGGTGGTTGCTCTTCCGTCGCTGCAACAACACCCCAGCCCTTCCCTGTGACCGAAGGGAATCCCCTTGGGACAAGTAGGGGAGGGAGAAAACATCAACCCGACCGAGTCGCCACCACCGGTGGCACCGATGCCGCGCGCAGCGCGGGGCCGAGCGCGGCGAGCTGGCCGAGCAGCCAGAGCAGCAGTGCGCCCAGCGGCAGGTAATAGAGTGGCAGACGCGGCAGTTCGTAGTGCGTCATCAGGAACAGGTTGAGTGCCACGGCGGCGAGCGAACCGGCGACGATGCCGATGCCGACGATCAGCAGGTTCTCGACCTGGAAGTACACGACGATATCGCGCCGCGTGGCGCCGATGGCGCGGCGGATGCCGATCTGCCGCGTGCGCTGCTGCACCCAGAAGCTGGACAGGCCGACCACGCCCAGCGCGGTCAGCGCCAGCAGGCAGCCGATCACCACGAGCAGCAGCCAGATCAGTGCGCGGTCGTCATGGAAGTAGTCCTTCACCGTGTCCGCGAAACTATGGCTCTCGGTGATGATGCGCTGGTCGTCGACGCCGTCGAGCACCTTGGGCAGGTTGCGCAGCGTGGCATCGCGCGCGCCCGGCGTGGTGCGCAGCACGTACATGCCGCCGCTGACGGAAGTCACCGGCATGAGCAAATTGAATTCGTTCTCGCCGGGCTTGGTCAGGTCGGGGTTGAGCAGATGCGCGACCACGCCGACGACATGGGTGACGTATTTACCGCTATCCCCGAGGTAGACGGCCTGGCCCAGCGGGTCTTTCCCCGGCCAAAGCCGATCCGCCAAGGCACGGGTCACGATGATGGATGACGGCGGTACTTTTTTCTCTTGGTCGAAAGGACTGTAGTCGACGTACTCCTGCGGCAGGAAATCCCTGCCCTCGGTCACGACGAGGCCCAGCGCGGCGACCATGCCCGGTGTGCCGACATAGTTGACCACATTGTCCATGTCCGGTTTGTCGCCAGGCTTCAGGTACACACCATCCGTCCAGTAACTATCGCTGAGCGGCACCGAGTTCATCATGACGGCGGCCTTGACGCCGGGCATGCCTCGCAGGGCGGCGAGATCGGCGGCTTGCCGGCTGGCCATGCTGGCTGCCGACGCGTCGTCGCGCAGACCGCTGCTTTGAGCCCATACCAGCTCGTTGTCGGCCACGCCGGTGATCACGCGCATGCCGGCCAGGCGGTCGCCGATGATATACAGCGCATTGCTGACGATGGCGCAGGTGATGGCGATCTCCAGCGCCACCAGGATCACGGCGGTCTTGTGGTGCTTCAGTGCGGCGATGATCGGGTGCATGGTCGTCTTCCTCACTGGATCTTCAGGGCGCGGGCGGGCGGCAGGCGGCAGGCACGCCAGGCGGGGAAAAGCGCGGCCAGCAAGGTCGCCACCAGCGCCAGCGCGAAGGTGGCGCCGAGCATCGTCGTGTCCAGGTGTGCATAGCCGGCATAGGCCGCCGGCTGTTGGCGCACCACCCACAGGCCGCAGAGCGCCAGCAGCAGGCCGGCGATGCCGCCACTCCATCCGATCAGCGAGGCTTCGATCAGCAACTGCGCGAACACCGCGCGTTTGGAGGCACCCATCGCCCGGCGCACGCTCAGCTCGCCGCCGCGGCGCAGGAACTTCACCAGCAACAGCGCCACCGTGTTGATCAGGCAGACCAGCATGAAGCCCAGCGCCAGCAGCGACTGCAACTGCACGCTGCCGGGCACCACGTGGTTGTAATCCAGCCAGCCCATCAGATCGTGCAGCCGCGTGTTGGGTGGCCGCTCGAAACGGCCCAGCGCCTTCTGTTGCTGCGAATAGTGCACGAGGAATTCGCGGTATGCCTGCACCGCCGCCGGCGTATCCAGCTGTACCCAGAACTGCGTCCATACGCAGCTGGTAGCTTTGCGCAGATCGCCACCGCCCATGCCGTCGTGGCCCCAGCAACTCATGCTACCTCGCGTCCGCTGCTTGAGGGCCAGTGCCGTTTCCAGCGGAAGAAAGATTTGTTCGGTTTTGCTGTAGCCGCCACCGTTGAGGTCATAGAAGCGCGGCACCGGCTGCCAAGGATCGATCACGCCGACGACGCGGAAGAACTCCTTGCCCAGGTGCAGCGACTGCCCGATCGCGCGGTCCGCGCCATAGAGCTTGTCGGCCAGCTCGCGCGAGATCACCGCCACGCGTGCCTGCCTGTCGTCATCGTCGGCCGTCCAGCCATGGCCATAGGCGAACGGCACCTCGAACATGGCGAAGAAATCGGCGCTGGCATAGCGCGCAGGGGCAAAGAAGGCCCGCGCTTCACCCTGCGGCGGGCGCACCGTCACCTGGCCGCCGCTCATCGCCACCTGCCGCGTGCCGCGGCGCGCATGCAGCAGGTTCATCGCGTCGGTCCAGGTCATCTGCTTCGGCGGATCAGCGTCTTTGTTATAGCCTTCCATATCCTGCGGATCGATCTG
>DASWOQ010000038.1:0-2549 GCA_036398675.1 Rhodanobacter sp.
CCTGAAGAGTTTCGGGCGCCGAAGGCGTACGAAAGTCTTGGAGGAACGAACCCGCGGTGGGCAGGCCTCTGTCTATGGGGATTGGGGATTTCGGCTGATGCAGGAACCGGCCTGGCGATTGCCGCGGCATCTCCGGCAGCCCGTTTTGTTCCGGTGTCGATGCGCGATTTGCCGGTTCGCCAGGCTGCAATGATGGCCGGCAATGGGCGTTAAAGCATGGCTGGCGACGATGGGCACGACATCGGCTGATCGCCGCAGCAAGGTCGCTGCGACGCAGGCGTGGTTCGGTGCGTGCCGGGTCACGGAGAAGCCTCCTCGGCTGAGTATCGCGCTGGAGGCGGTGCCCGAGGCTGGCTCCAGCGAGCGAAGATTTCGACGACGATCATCTGCCCGCCGCAGCAGGGGCACGGCAGCCGCACATCGGGCGGCTCTTCCGGCACATCGTCGTCAGGCGGCGGTGCGACTGCCAGGAGGTCGCGGGCGCGGGCGAGGCTGTCCTTGCGAGCCGAGCTGGCGAGCAGGCCGTAGTGGCGGATGCGATGGAACCCGCGCGGCAGCACGTGAAGCAGGAAGCGGCGGATGAACTCGTCGGTCGCCAGCGTCATGACGCGCTGTCGTTGGCCGCCGTCGCGCCGGTAGTCTTTGTAGCGAAAGGTGACGCCAGCATCGTCGAAGGCGAGCAGCCGGCGGTTGGAGATCGCGACCCGGTGCGTGTAGCGCGAGAGATAGGCGAGCACCGCCTCGGGGCCGGCGAACGGTGGTTTGGCGTAGACGGCCCAGCGCTTCTTGCGCACTGGTGCCAGGTGGCGAAGGAAGGCGCGCCGGGCGGCAAGCGCTGCGAGGCTGCCGAAGAAGACGAGCTTGCCGGCGTCGTACAGGGCCAGCAGCCGGTTCAGGAACACGCCCCGGAACAGCTTGCCCAGCACGCGCACCGGCAACAGGAACGCGGGTCGTGACGAGATCCAACGCTGGCCATCGAGCGCGATGCCGCCGCCCGGGACGACCATGTGCACATGCGGATGGTGGGTCAGCGCCGATCCCCAGGTGTGCAGCACGGCGGTGATGCCGATCCGCGCACCGAGATGCTTCGGGTCCGCTGCGATCCTCAGCATGGTCTCGGATGCCGCCTGGAACAGCAGGTCATAGACGACGGCTTTGTTCTGGTAGGCGACCTCGGCGATCTCGGTCGGCAGCGTGAAGACGACATGGAAGTACCCGACCGGCAGCAGATCGGCCTCGCGCTCGGCAAGCCAGGCACGGGCGGCCGCACTCTGGCACTTGGGACAGTGCCGGTTGCGGCAGCTGTTGTAGGCGATGCGCTGGTGGCCGCAGTCCGCGCAGGCCTCAACATGGCCGCCGAGGGCGGCGGTGCGGCAGTACTCGATCGCCGACATGACCTTGAGTTGCTGCAGGCTCAGGTGTCCGGCCTGGGTGGCGCGGTAAGCGGGACCGGCGGACCGCAGGATGTCGGCGACCTCGAGTGAGGCGCGCACCGTCTAGCTGGCGGGTGTGCCCTCTCGTGTGCCGTCTGGGGCCGCAAGCATCCCGAGCCTGTCGAGCGGGCTGATCACGGCGCGCACCGTGCGCGTGGCCACCTTGGTGTAGAGCGCGGTGGTCTCGAGCTTCACATGGCCGAGCAGGACCTGGATGACGCGGACATCGACACCGTCTTCCAGCAGATGCGTCGCAAAACTGTGCCGCAGCGTGTGCGGCCCGACCCGCTTGGTGATCTCCGCTCTCTGTGCCGCTTCGACAACGATCCGGTGCAGGTGCCGCGTGCTGACCGGTCGTATCGGGTCCTGACCGGGGAACAGCCAGCCTTGTGGGCGCATCACGCCCTGTTGCCGCCCGACCTTCCACCACTCCCGCAGCAAGGTCAGCAAATCGGCTGGCAGCATGGCGTTGCGGTAGCGGCCCCCCTTGCCACGCTCCACCCGCAGCAGCATGCGCTCGCTGTCGACATCGGTGACTTTGAGGGCGGCAACTTCCGCCACGCGAAGGCCGGCGCCGTAAGCCACCGAGAGGGCGGCTTGATACTTGATTGTGGTGGTCGCGTTGAGCAGTCGCACCACCTCGTCGCGGCTCAGCACCACGGGCAGGTTGCGCGGATGCGCCGCCCGGACCAGCTTGCGCGCCAGGTCGGGCCGATCGATGGTCTGCGTGAAGAGGAACCGCAACGCCGAGACGATGCTGTTCATCGTTGGCGTCGGCACGCCGGCCTCGCGTTGTTCGATCTGGAACTGGCGCACGTCTTCAGGCGTCGCCGTGTCGGGTGAGCGGCCAAGGAATGTCGCAAATCGGCTTACGTCACGAATGTAGTTGCGTTGGGTCTCGCGCGAAAACCGGCGCACATTCATATCGTCGGTCATGCGCTGGCGCAGGGGGCTGATCGCAGCAGTGCGAATGGTCTCGTTCATCGGTCGGCTCCTTCCTGGTTGAAGAAGCCGAAATGATCTGTCCGCTCAGCGGCCCTGCTTGATCACAGCTGCGGTGTCGGTGGGTCTACGCGATCGTCGCCGCCTACACCCTCCCGCGAAGCGGGTTCGTTC
>DASWOQ010000039.1:0-12459 GCA_036398675.1 Rhodanobacter sp.
GTGGGCGAACAGGTCTTGTCCAACGCCGGCCGTCTCACGGCGGTCGCGGTGACCCAGAGCCACGCGTTGCAGGCCATCCGCAATCGGGCCGTACCCTTCCTGCTCGGCTTCGCGCCGGTGCGCCACGCGATGATCGACACCATGTCGGAACTGGCCATCCACTACGCGCAAAGCCCGCTGAACGGCACCGGCTCGCAACGCGTGAAAGGCCCGGGCGTCGGCGAACGCGCGCCGCCGGTCGACGGCCAGATGCCCTTCGGGGCCGGCAACATCCCGCGCCTTGCCTTGTGTGCCGACCGCAGCGATGCCGTGGATACGCTGCTCGCACGCTATCCCGCACTGCTGGATGAAACGTTGCGCGCGCCCTACGCCGCCGGTGGCGTGTGGCTGGTGCGACCGGACGGCTATGTCGCCGCTGTCGGCCCGGCCGACGACACCCTGCCGCTGGCCGATCACCTGGATACGCTGGCTTACCGCTGAGCAAGTCCTGCTCTGCGGCCCGGTATCGAATACGATGCGGGACTGCCCCGCGGGTTTCGCCCGCGAGTGCGGCATTCCGTCTTCAACCATCACGCGATACAGCATGTCCCAAAACAGTTCCACCACCTCCGCCGCAACGCCGTTTGCCGACCACACGCCGTTCATGCGCCAGTACCTGTCGGCCAAGGCCGAGCATCCCGACGTGCTGCTGTTCTTCCGCATGGGCGATTTCTACGAGCTGTTTTTCGACGATGCGCGCAAGGCAGCGCGGCTGCTCGATATCACGCTGACCCAGCGCGGCCAGTCCGGCGGTTCGCCGATCCCGATGGCGGGCGTGCCTTACCACGCGGCGGAGAACTATCTCGCGCGGCTGGTGCGGCTCGGCGAATCGGTGGCGATCTGCGAACAGATCGGCGATCCGGCGCTGGCCAAGGGCATCGTCGAACGCAAGGTGGTGCGCATCGTCACGCCCGGCACGGTGACCGATGCCGCGCTGCTGGAGGAGCGCCGCGACAACCTGCTGCTGGCGATCGCCGCAGGCACGCACGGTGCGTATGGGCTGGCCTGGGTCGACCTGTCCAGCGGACGCTTCCTGCTAAGCGAGGTACCGAACGGCGAAGCCCTCGCCGCCGAACTTGCGCGTTTGCAGCCGGCGGAAACACTGATCGACGAAAACGTCGCCTGGCCGAAAGGGGTCACCGCCCTGCCCGGTTTGCGCAAGCGTCCGCCGTGGCATTTCGATGGCGATGCAGCCAAACGTGAACTCAACCGCTTCTTCGGCACGCGCGATCTCGGCGGTTTCGGTGTGGACGGCATGCCGCTGGCGATCGCCGCGGCCGGCTGCCTGCTCAGCTACGTCGAGGAAACCCAGAAAAGCGCGCTGCCGCATCTCACCGGCATGGCGGTGGAAAGCGCCAGCGAGACCATCGCGCTGGACGCGGCTACGCGACGCAATCTGGAAATCGACACGCACCCCAGCGGCCGTACCGAACACACCCTGCTCGGCGTGCTCGATGAAACCGTGACGCCGATGGGTGCGCGCCTGCTGCGCCGCTGGCTCAACCGTCCGCTGCGTTCGCGCGAGCGGCTGCGGCATCGGCACCAGGCGATCGGCATGCTGATCGACGGGCGCCACTACGACGGCCTGCGTGAACTGTTGCGCGGCATCGGCGATCTCGAGCGCATCCTCGCCCGGGTGGCCTTGCGCTCGGCGCGTCCGCGCGACCTTTCCACCTTGCGCGACGGCCTCGCGGCGGCGCCGGGTATTGGTGCGCTCATCCTTGATCGCGAAGGTCAAAAAGCGGCCATCCATGGCCGCACTCTTCAACAAGAGCCATCTCCTCTGCTCCGCGCATTGGTCGAGCGCATCGGCGATCACGCCAATACCGCCGCACTGCTTGCGCGCGCCATCGTCGAACAGCCGCCGGTGCTGCAACGCGACGGCGGCGTGGTCGCCGACGGCTACGACGCCGAGCTCGACGAACTGCGCCGACTGTCCACGCACGCCGATCAATTCCTGGTGGAACTGGAAGAACGCGAGAAGACCGCCAGTGGCATCACCACGCTGAAGGTGGGCTACAACCGCGTGCACGGCTATTACATCGAGATCACCAAGGCGCAGGCCGACAAGGCGCCCACGCACTACACACGGCGGCAGACCACCAAGAACGCCGAGCGCTACATCACCGAGGAACTGAAGGCCTTCGAGGACAAGGTGCTGTCGGCAAAGGAACGTTCGCTGATGCGCGAACGCGCGCTCTATGAAGCGCTGCTCGACACGTTGACCGAAAAGCTCGAGCCGCTTAAAACCGCCGCCGCCGCGATGGCCGAACTCGACGTGCTCGGTACGCTCGCCGAGCGCGCCGAAGTGCTGGACTGGAGCGCACCGCAACTCACCGACGAACCCGGCATCGCGATCGAACGCGGCCGCCATCCGGTGGTCGAGAAAGTGCGCGACGAGCCGTTTGAGCCGAACGACCTGCACCTGGACGACACGCGCCGGATGCTGGTGATCACCGGCCCGAACATGGGCGGCAAGTCCACCTACATGCGCCAGAACGCCTTGATCGTGCTGCTTGCGCACGTCGGCAGCTACGTGCCCGCCAGCCGCGCGGTGATCGGCCCGATCGACCGCATCTTCACCCGCATCGGGGCCGGCGACGATCTCTCGCGCGGCCAGTCCACCTTCATGGTGGAAATGAGCGAGACGGCCAACATCCTGCACAACGCCACCGAACACAGCCTGGTGCTGATGGACGAGGTCGGTCGCGGCACCAGCACCTACGACGGCCTGTCGCTGGCGCGCGCCGCAGCCGTGCACCTGGCCGCCAGCAGCCGCGCGTACACCTTGTTCGCCACGCACTACTTCGAGCTGACCGAGTTGGCCAGTGAATTGCCCGGTGTCTCCAACGTGCACCTCGACGCCGTCGAATACGGCGAGCAACTGGTATTCATGCACGCGGTGAAGGACGGCCCGGCAAACCGCAGCTTCGGCCTGCAGGTGGCCGCGCTGGCCGGCCTGCCGAAATCGGTGATCGCCGATGCGCGGCGCACCCTGGCGGAACTCGAACGCGGCATGCACGCGCATGCCGGTACGCCGGCTGCCGCAAACGAATCCTCGCCGCAACTGGGACTGTTCGCGCCGAATCCGCCTTCCGCGGCGGAGCGCATGTTGCAGGACATCGATCCCGATGCGCTGTCGCCGCGCGAGGCGCTCGAAGCGCTGTACCGGTTGAAGCAATCGCTGAAGTGAAGCGGCGGCACCTGATGCGCGCTCCGTTCGTTCAGGCCGCCAGCGCCGGGCATCGGGTGTCTTTCGTATAGGCGTTCTCGCACCCGGCAGGATTTCCACGCTCGCCAAACGGCGATCCCACGAAGCGGAGTTCTGCGCAGGTCTTCAACCGGCAACTTTCACGCGCGATGATTGAACGATAGCCAGGAACTATCGTTCATATCGGAACAATCGAATTCCATTGATCGCCGCAGCTGCGTAGATTCGCCTTCAGCCAGCCATCGCCAGCCACTCCACCTCACGACGCAAGAAGGAATCCGCATGAGCCAGGACCGCAAGACCCTCACCACCGATGCCGGCGCCGCATTGGCCGACAACCAGAACAGTCTCACCGCCGGTCCGCGCGGCCCGCTGCTGGTGCAGGATCACCAGTTGTTCGAGAAGCATGCGCACTTCAACCGCGAGCGGATTCCCGAGCGCGTGGTGCATGCCAAGGCCTCCGCCGCGTTCGGTACGCTCACCATCACCCGCGACATCACCCGCTACACCCGCGCAGGCGTGTTCAAGCCCGGCACGCAGACACCGATGCTGGCGCGCTTCTCCACCGTCGCCGGCGAGCGCGGCGCCGCCGATGCCGAGCGTGACGTGCGCGGCTTCGCGTTGAAGTTCTACACCGAGGAAGGCAACTGGGATCTGGTCGGCAACAACACGCCGGTGTTCTTTATCCGCGACCCGTACAAATTCCCCGACTTCATCCACACGCAGAAGCGCGACCCGCGCACCAATATGCGCAGCGCCACCGCGATGTGGGACTACTGGTCGCTGTCGCCCGAGTCGCTGCACCAGGTCACCACGCTGATGAGCGATCGCGGCATCCCGGCCAGCCTGCGCCACATGCACGGCTTCGGCAGCCATACCTACAGCTTCTGGAACGACGCCGGCGAGCGCCACTGGGTGAAGTTCCACTTCAAGACTCAACAGGGCATCAAGAACATCACCAACGCCGAATCGGCGAAGCTGATCGGCGACGACCGCGAATCGCACCAGCGCGACCTGTACGAGGCGATCGAGCGCAAGGATTTCCCGAAGTGGACACTTTACGTGCAGGTCATGCCGGAAGCAGATGCGGAGAAAACCCCGTACAACCCGTTCGACCTGACCAAGGTCTGGCCGCACAAGGACTATCCGCTGATCGAAGTCGGCGTGATGGAACTCGACCGCAACCCGGACAACTATTTCGCGCAGGTCGAACAGGCCAGCTTCTCGCCGGCCAACGTGGTGCCCGGCATCGGTTTCTCGCCGGACAAGGTGCTGCAGTTCCGGATCTTTTCCTATGCCGACGCGGCGCGCTACCGGCTCGGCGCCAACCACGACCAGTTGCCGGTGAACCAGCCGCGCTGCCCGGTGCACAACTATGCGCGCGACGGTGCGATGCGTTTCGGCGACAACGGCGGCGGCAGCGTCAACTACGAGCCTAATTCGTTCGGCGGCCCGGTCGAGGATCCGTCGGTGAAGGAGCCGCCGCTGCGCATCTCCGGCGACGCCGACCGCTACGACCATCGCGAGGGCAACGACGACTACACACAGCCCGGCGATCTGTTCCGCCTGATGACTCCGGACCAGCAACAGCAACTGTTCGGCAATATCGCGGCAGCGATGCAGGGCGTACCGGAGCCGATCGTGCGACGCCAGCTCGGCCATTTCGCCAAGGCCGATCCGGCCTATGCGGCAGGCGTCGCCACGGCGCTCGGCCTCAAGCTGTAAACGGCGTATCGGGCGGCATCATGGCAGCGAGCTCCACGTTGCCATGAGCCGCCCTTCCGCGTCCCGCCGCATCAGAACGCGTCGATGTCGCCGAGCGCGCGGATCAATCGGCGCGCTCGCTTGTCCGGCCTGGAACGCGGTGCGTTCGAACCGATCAACCGGTGTTGCGCGGCAGCCTGCTCGCGCGCTTCCCGGCTGGCTTCAGTCTCGCGATAAAGCTGCTGCGCCACGCTGGCCGGGCCGCGTTTGTCGGACAAGGCAAGCACCTCGACATCCAGCCGCTCCTCGCCACGGCCGACCTTCAGCCGGTCGCCCACGCGCAATACCTTGGCCGGCTTGCAGCCACCGTCGTTGACATCCACCTTGCCGCCTTCGATCGCCTGCTTGGCGAGACTGCGGGTCTTGAAGAAGCGCGCGGCCCACAGCCAGACGTCGGCGCGCACTTCGCTGAGGGAACTGTTCGGGGTGGATCGCATGCGTGCATTATCGCGGAAGAGCCCCGACCCGACGAGAGATCGCATGGATAGCCAGACCCAGCACTACATCGTTGGCGCGCTGCTGGTACTGCTCGGCTTCGTGCTCGGCCGCATCGGCCCCCGCCAACGGCAATCCGATCCCCGACGCCCACCCCCTTCCGTGGCCCATGCCACGCCACCGTCATTGAGTGGGGACTTCGACGAAACCCGCCTGTTGGCGGAATTGCGCGCCGGCCGCTTCGTCGAAGCGATCAAGCTTTATCGCCACCACCACGGCTGCAATCTTCGCGAGGCCAAACGAGCGGTCGAGATGCTGGCCGATCGCCATGGCATCCGACACTAGCCGGCATTTGCCGATCGCCTGCCTGTCTAGGTTGCAGGCCTTGGGAAAAGCGCAGCCCGCAGCCAGATGTCGGCGCGCTCCGTGCTGGGTGACAGGCTGGTTCACTGCCGGGATTATCGTGGCGCCGAAGCGCGTCTCGACGCCTGCATGCCGATCAGGACGACTCGGACGACGGCGTGAATGCATGGTGGGTATCCGGCATGGCGACATCCGGAATCGCGTCGTGCTCGGCCTGCGTGTGCTCGGGCGGCAGGTTGTCCTGCTGCGGTTCGCGCTCGCGCACCACCAGCCGCCCGCTTTCGGACAGGTTCCGGATCCGCGCGAACACCTCGCCACGACCGAACGGCTTCTTCATGAAATCGTCGGCGCCGAAGCGCTGCACGTAGAACTGCTCGGTGGCCTGCAGGTTGCCGCTAATCATCACGATCGGGATGTGCCGGGTCAGCGGGTCGCGGCGCAATGCTCGCAATACCGCGAAGCCATTCATGCCGGGCATCACAATGTCGAGAAAAATCAGGTCGGGGCCGGCGCTGCGCGCCATCTCGATGGCGGTCTCGCCATCCGGCGCCTTGAGCACCACGTGGCTGTCCTGCGCCAGCATCTTGCCGAGCACCGCGCGGATGGTCGACGAATCGTCGACGACCAGCACGAGCGCATTCTTCGGTACCCCGCTGCGCGGCACGACGCGGCGCTCGGCCTGCGCACTTCCGAACACCCGCCGGATCAGTTCGAAGTTCGCCATGACACAGGCCCCCTGCCCATGAAGTTGCAATCAGTTTCGACGCAGCGACCGGATGACGCAAGCAGCCGTTCGCACTATGGCCCAAGCCAAAGATTGAGCAAGGGCACGCTCAACAGCGACAGCACGATGCCTGCACCGAGCACGGTATTGGCCAACGCCGGCTCCAGTTCGTACTCGTCAGCGAGGATCGCCGCCGAAATCATCGGCGCCATCGCGGCCTGCAGCACGCCAGCCGTGAGCGCCAGCCCGCCGATGCCTGCCACCGTACCCAGCGCCAGACACAGCAACGGCGCCAGCAGAAGCTTCCACCCAAGCCCCCAGAGCGCCGCGCCGAACTGGCGGTCGCCCAGGCAAAACTTGAATTGCAGGCCGACCGAGAACAACGCCAGAGGCGTCAACGTGGCGCCGATCGGCGCGAATACATCGTCGAGCCATGCCGGCCAACCGCCGATCACTCCGGCCACGATGCCGACGACCAACGCGATGAAGGCGGGAAACGTCGCGATGCGCTTCGCGATCGTGGCCGCGCGCGGCCTGCGTCCCGAGTAGATCGACGCCACCACGATGCCGGCCGACGCGAGCAGCGGAAACGTGCCCAGCTGATCGGCGACCACCGCCAGCGCTAGCCCGGCCTGCCCATGCATCGCCTGCAGCAGCGGGTAGCCCATGAACGAGGTATTGCCCAGTCCGCATACCAGGATCAGCGCGCCAATACGCTGCCGCGACCAGCCCAGTCGCGGCCCGAGCAGGCCGAACAGCAGCCACGCGCCACCGAACACCAGCCACATCGCCGCCACCGGAAACCATAGTTGCGGATCGAACGTCACCCGCGGGATCAGCTCCAGCACCAGCGCCGGCAGCGCCACGTTGATCACCCACCAGTTGATACCCGGCACGATGCCGGCCGGTGGCTGCGCGAATCGTGCCACCAGCACGCCGAGGGCAAGGCAGACAAACAGCAGCAACAGGGCGCTCATCGAATCCGCTGCATCATGGGAAGACAGCTCATTAGACGCGATGCCGCGCACGGCTGGAAGCGTGGCGACCATGCTTCGGAGATAATTCCACTCCTGCCATCAAGCTCCCGCCCAACGCCATGAACGAAACGATCCACCAGGTCCATGGACTGACCGGCGACGACATCGCGCCGGACTGGCCGGCGCTGACGCATGCGGAGATCGACGCACTCGTGCATCGCTACCCGCAACTCGGACACGTCGTGCGCATCGGCTGGCACAGCCCGCGGCCATTGTCGGCCGCCTGCCTGGTGGAAACGGATGGCGCCAGCGTGTTCGTCAAGCGCCATCACGCCAGCGTGCGATCGGTCGACACACTGGCGGAAGAACATCGCTTCATGGCGCACCAGCGCGATGCGGGGGTTCCGGTACCTTCGGTGCTTCGCGATTTGGATGGCCGAACCGCGGTGGCGATCGGCGACTGGGTTTACGAAATCCACGCATGCGCGGCGGGCATCGATCTCTATCGCGAAGCGATCTCCTGGTCGCCGCCGGCAAACCGCCGTCATGCGCATGCCGCCGGCCGCATGCTGGCGACGATGCACGACGCGGCGCGCGGCTACGACGCAGCGCAACGCGACACGCACATCCTGGTGGCGCGCTGCGAGCTGATCGCTTCGGCCGATCCGGTCGCCACCTTGCGTGCGCAGCTTTCGCAGCGTCCGGGCCTGGCCAGCTATCTGCGCGACCGCGACTGGATCACCGATATCGGCACAGTGTTCGCACCCTGGCACGCGAAGCTGCAACCGCGACTCATGCAGCAACCGAGGCTGTGGACGCACGGCGACTGGCATGTCTCCAACCTGTGCTGGAGCGGTGCGGGCGATGATGCGCGCATCACGTCGGTACTCGACTTCGGCCTGTCCGCCGCCACCTTCGCGCTGTTCGACCTGGCCACCGCGATCGAGCGCAACGCGATCGCCTGGCTCGCGCTGGACACGGCCGAGGCCGCGCACATCGATATCGCCCGCGCGCTGATCGAGGGCTACCGCCGGCAACGTCCATTGGACGCAACGGACGTCCATCTGCTGGCCGACCTGTTGCCGCTGGTGCACGTGGATTTCGCGCTCTCGGAAGTCGAATATTTCCATGCCATCACTCATTCGCGCACCAGCGCCGACGTGGCCTACGACACCTTCCTTTGTGGACATGCCACGTGGTTCGGCACGCCCGCAGGTGAAAGATTTTTGAAATCCATCCGCGACTTCGCCTGACGATCCGTGCTTCAATAGGCGTTCTTGAAGCGGGGGTGCCCGGCGTTTGCCGGGCTGAGAGAGTCCCTTGGAACCTGACCCGGTTAGTACCGGCGTAGGGAGCTTGCTGACACGGCCCGTCCTCACGGGCGGCCGTGTCGCCGTCGCTTCGTCCGTACCTGAAGAAGACGACGAACGATGACCTCCTACCGCACTCCCCTCGCCCTTGCACTGCTGTCGATCGTGTCGATCGCCCACGCGGCCGACGACGCCGGCACGCCGCCGCAAACCACCACGCTAGCCCCGGTCGACGTGAAAGCGAACGGCGCCAAAGGCTATCGCGCCGCCGATGCGCAGATGGACACCTTCGGCAGTTTCGGCAACGCGCCGCTGCACGACACGCCCGCGGCGATCACCGTGATCACCCGCGACCAGATCGACGACCGCCAGCCGCGCTCGCTGAGCGAACTGGTGCGCTCCGATGCCGCCGTCGGCGACAACTACGCACCGGTCGGCTACTACCAGGATGTCGCCATCCGTGGCTTTCCGCTCGATCTCGCCACCGGCTTCCGCTTCAACGAGATGAGCATCGCCGGTGAACAACTGGTGCCGCTGGAAGACAAGCAACGCGTGGAAATCCTCAAGGGCCTCGGCGGCCTCGAAGCCGGCGTGGTCGCACCGGGCGGCCTGATCAACTACGTCAGCAAGCGTCCGGCCGATGTGCACAACGTCACTGCCGGCACCGATTCGCGTGGTTCGCGCTATGTCGCGATGGACGTGGGCGGCTGGCTCAGCCCAGTGTTCGGCGTGCGCGTCAACGCCGCGCACGAGGACATGAACTCCTACGTGCAGCATGCGGACGGCCGGCGCAATTTCATCTCGCTGGCGGCCGACTGGAAGATCAGCAGCAATGCCACGCTGCAACTCGACACCGACTACCAGACCAGCGGGCAGCGTTCCGTATCCGGCTACCAGTTGCTCGGCGGCACCACGATTCCCACGAACCCCAGCCGCACGCGCATGCTCGGTTTCGAGCCATGGCAGCAACCGGTCGGCATCGACGCCAGCAACACCACCGCGCGCTTCGACTATCGTTTCACCGACCAGTGGAGCGCGCAGGTTTCTGCCGGCCACAGCCACGTGGTGATCGACGACAATGTCGCCTTCGCCTATGGCTGTTTCTATTCGCCCGATTGCGCCAGCGGCGCCACGCCCGGCTATTTCTTCGCTCCCAACGGCGACTACGACGTCTACGATTACCGCAGCCCGGACGACACGCGCCAGAACGACGAAGTGCGCGCCGTGCTCAAGGGCACGTTCGATACCGGCGTGCTGATCCACGAGATCGACATGGGCGCCAGCGTGTTCCGCCGCACCATCGACCAGCGCACCGAGGTCTACGACTACGTCGGCACCGCGAACATCGACCAGGAGGATCCGCCGTACTTTGCCCCATCGCCCAACCAGCCCGGACCGTCGACGCGCCGGCTCGACAGCTGGCAGCACGCGCTGTTCGCGCTGGACCGCATCCATTTCGGCTCGCAGTGGCAGGTACTGGCGGGTGGCCGCTTCGTGCGGCTGCACGAACGCGCGTACGACGACACTGGCGCGCTGGAACGCGACACCCGGCTGAGCAAGTTCATGCCGCAGGCTGCGGTGATGTGGCAGCCCACCGCGCCTTTGACAGCCTATGTCAGCTACAGCGAAAGCCTGTCGCTGGGCACCGAGGCGCCGTACTGGACGTCCAACGACGGCAGCATCCTGCCACCGCTGCTGTCGCGACAGGTCGAGGCCGGGGTGAAGTACGCCTGGAGCGATGCGCTGGATCTGCAGGCGGCGCTGTATCGCATCCGCCAGCCATACCAGTTCGCACAGCCAGACGGTTCGGCCGCGGGTTTCACCTTCGTGCAGCATGGCGATGAGGTGCACACCGGACTCGAACTCAACGCCGCCGGACAGGTGAGCGACAACCTGCGCCTCACCGCCAGCGTCAACCTGATCCAGGCGCGCGCGCAGGACACCGGCACACCGGTGTATGAGGGCCACCAAGTGGTGAACGTGCCGCGCGTGCGCACCGCGCTGTATGCGGACTATCGCCTGCCGTTCGCGGCCAACCTCAGCCTGCTCGGCGGCTGGCGCTATGCGAGCAGCAATGTCGCCACGCCGGATGGCTCGACCAGCGTGCCGTCGTAC
This sequence comes from Rhodanobacter sp., assembly GCA_036398675.1. Taxonomy (GTDB): domain Bacteria; phylum Pseudomonadota; class Gammaproteobacteria; order Xanthomonadales; family Rhodanobacteraceae; genus Rhodanobacter. The sequence goes on from DASWOQ010000039.1 coordinate 10,939, forward strand.
CACGTGTTCGATGCGGGCCTGCGTTACGTCACGGCATGGCGCGGCCACGCGCTGACCTGGCGGTTGAACGTCGACAACGTGTTCAACCATTTCTACTGGCGCGACACCGGCAGTTCCGGCGGTGACAGCTACCTGTTCCCCGGCTCGCCGCGACTCGGGCGGTTGTCGGTGACGTATGACTTCTGAGATGTCGTGGTTCGAACTGTTCGCCGCGTTTATCAGTGCATGGGGCGTGTGGCTCACCACGCGGCGGCAACCGTGGTGCTGGCCGGTCGGCTTTGCGTCGGTGATCGCGTACGCATGGATTTTCATCGATGCCAAACTCTATTCCGACGCGCTGCTGCAACTCGCCTTCGCCGTGCTGATCGTCTACGGCTGGCATCGCTGGTTGCGCCACCTTGGCGACGACGGACGCGTGCGCGTCGCTGCATTGCCGCCACGACAGGCCGCACTGCACCTGCTGATCGGTGCGATCGGCGCGATCGCCCTCGGCGCCGCCATGCATCGCTGGACCGACGCCGCCCTGCCCTGGCTCGACGCCGCGCTCACCGCCTTCAGCCTCGTCGCGCAGTGGTGGCAGGGTCGCCGCCACATCGCCGCATGGTGGCTGTGGATCGTGGTCGACGTGATCTACGTCGGCGAGTACGTCTACAAGTCGCTGCTGATCACGTCGGTGCTGTATGCGGCATTCGTGGTGCTGGCGGTGATCGGCGCGCGCAACTGGCAGCGTGCCAGACGACTCGCGACGGCTGACGCATGGGCTACGCCTTAGCAACGACTCGTGATTACGAGTAGCGAAACGATGCATCCGACCGAAAGAAACTGCGCGGCACGAGTATCGACTTGCCTCATCAATTCCCCGATGATTGCCCGACGATTTCAGAACATAAGGATGTGCTCGTCATGCGTATGATTCCTTTTGCATCCCGTATCCTCGGTGTCGCCTCGCTCGCTGCATCGCTTGCGTGCGGTGCCCAGCAGGCCGCCGGTGCACACGGTACCGACTCGGCGTATACCGCACCGGATGCCGCTACCCTCACGAAACTCCAGGCCGCTGCCGACCACGGTGACCGCAACGCCCAACGCGACCTCGCGCTGTACTTCGACAAGGTCAAGAACGACTGGGCCAGTGCCCTGCCCTGGTTCCGCAAGGCGGCGGAACAGGACGATCCACGATCATAGAATGCCGTTGGCATTGCCTACGAATATGGCAGGAACGTAACCAAGGACCCTGCGATGGCGGTGTCCTGGTATCGCAAGGCGGCCGATCAGGGCTACGCAAGGGCACAGGTGTCGTTGGGCAACGCCTATCTGCAAGGCAGCGGCGTGAAACAGGATCAGGCCATCGCCGCTGACTGGTTCCGCAAGGCTGCCGATCAGGGCAACGCCCAGGCGCAGTGGATGTTGGGAAATTTCTACATCAACGGCACCGGAATCGCGAAAGACCCCGCCGCTGCCATGTCCTGGTACAGCAAGAGCGCCGCGCAAAATTATGCCGCCGCGCAAAATGAGATGGGCAAT
>DASWOQ010000040.1:0-7316 GCA_036398675.1 Rhodanobacter sp.
TCCTTCGAATTGTCGGCCGGCACGGTATCGGCGATGTTGTACTTGTCATTCTTGACCCAATACGCCAGCGCCAGTTTGTCGCAGTGGTCCGGATTGAACAGAGTCAATTTTCCATGCGCCAGATCGATTTCCACATCGGCGACATCGAGCAGGTTGGCGCCGAGCAATCCATAGCCCGTATCGGTACCTCCGACGAGGAAACCGATATTCTTGAGCGTCGTATCGAGGATGCCGAATTCCTTGACCTGAGTGAACTCGACGCTCACCGAGCCTCCCACACCGCTGATGCGAAAACCAAATGGCGCCGCTCGCAGACTAAGTCCCAGCGACAACGCACTGGCGCGCGACATGGTGTTGAAGAAAGCCCCGGTATCGATGAGCAAGTGCGTATCGTGCCCGTTGATCTTCACCATGGTCGTGGCCTGTCCGCCAACCATTTCCACCGGCAATGTGCCGTAGTCCTTCAACTGGCAGCGGTCAGCCCAGGCCTGGCTTGCAAGCAAGGCGCTGATGCCCAGGCAGCCCAAACGCAACATCCTCATCGTTATCGTCCTCCCGGCATGCCATAGCTGCGGAATGCAGGCGTGGCCGTTGAGTGCCAGCCTGTATAGGCGCTCCAAGCATAGTGGCGAAAACTCCGGGGCGGCTCAAGATAAGGGCTTGGCAGTGAGGGTCGAGGGGGACTGTGCCTTCTTCGTGATCAAGCTGGACAACCACGTCGGCATCGTCACGACGCAAGTGGATACAGCGCCAGTGATGGACTGTCTGCAACGCATCGGCGCGCCGCTTCGCTTCCCGATCGAGGCGTTGAGGATTCATAGCGGCATTCGCTTGTCGTTCGTGTCCACTCAAAGGAAAACCCGGCGCCATGACGCCGCCGGGTTTCTTGCGCAAGCCGCCAGGTATCAATCGCGCGACTTGGCGACCACGCTGCCGTCAGTGGGGTCGGCGAGCAGGGCGATGTCATCGCCGCGCGAGGTCTTGGCATCGGCGCTCCAGAGACCGTCGTCGAACTTCACATGTTTCACGTTCTGGTAACCGGCTCCGGCCAGCTTGGCGCTGACTTCGTCCTCGTTGAGCTTGGATGGCGCATCTGCCGGATAGACCCTGCCGGTGAGCGGGCCGACGGCCACTTTGACCCACTGTTTGTTGCCGCCGCGGGCTTTGGTGCGCCATACGCCGTCCTTGAACTTGAGGCCTTCGACCTCTTTGTAGCCGGCGTTGGCGATCGAGGTTTCGATGGCGTCTTGGCTCAGCGCGCCGGCTGGCTGGGTGGTGGTCCAGGTGGTGACCGTGGTGGTGGTGGTTTCGTTGGCGTCGGCGGTTGGTGGCGTTACCGGCGCGTTCTGCGCGAGGGCAACACTGCCAATCGACAGCCCGATCAACAGGGGAAACAGGCGCTTGATCATGGTGAACTCCTCGTGGGGTGAACGCTAGGCATGGCCGGTGTCTGCGGATGTGTTCCGCTACGCCGTCGCCGATGGATGCTCCAAGGATGGGATCACTACCTGCCGGATGACGACGTGAAATCCTCCGCTACCGCGACCCAGGCCATGGGCGCCGTTCAGTTATGTCGACGCCATGTCAGGAGTCTCTTCGTTGTTGCTCCGGGTTACGGTGTGTCGATGTCAATGCGGCGGCAAGAACTGGTGCTCGTTGGGGGCGGCTATATTCGAGCTTGGTAGCCATCAACTCAGTGAGGACAGGCGGTATGAATGGAATCCAGAAATTGGCCCTTGCATCCGCAATCGGCGTCAGTGCATTTGGGATGAGTGCTGGTCATGCCGTCGCAGCGACATCGGCAGTTGCGGTACAGAAGCGTTGCACAGCCGTCGCGCAAGGCAACGTCGCTTCGCTGGCACAGGCGGCCAAAAACATCATGTGTTCCATGCGCGATCGCCGCTTGCTCATCGTGGGCGAAGTTCACGGCGGCGATGAAACTCCGGAACTCGTGACGGATATCGTGCGCGATGCATCGGTAGCCCGACCGGTGCGCCTCGGGCTCGAGATACCCGTCGAGGAGCGGGCTGGCTTGATGCGCTTCCTGCATTCCAAGGGAACATCAAACGATCAGGCTATGCTGCTGCAAGGCAAATTCTGGGACTTGCAGGATGGCCGATCCAGCAAGGCGATGTTTCGCATGATCGACCACCTTCGCGCTCTGATGGCGTCAGGTGCCGATGTGGATGTATTCCCGATGGAGCAATACGGAGACGCTGCCAACATCGCTCAGCTTGGCGGGATGCTGGCCGCCAAGGAAGCCGGCATGGCGAAATCGATGGAACAGGTTATCGACCAAGCAACCTCCGCAACTCTGGTGGTTGCGCTCATGGGTAACCTGCATGCCCGCTACGGAAAGAAATTCATTCCCGTAGACATCCCGACGCCCTCCGTGTCGGAGCGGTTCAAGCGGTTCGCGCCATTGGTGGTGTTGCCATTCGCCCGCCAGTCCAACAACTGGAATTGCACGGATGCAGGATGCGGCATGCACCCGGTTACGAGTACGAGCGCCCCGCAGGGCAAGTTGCCGCAATTTCTTGTCGACGACAGTCCTGTCGCCAGCCTGGCGGCGACCGAACTCTGGCTGCCGAACATGATCGGATCGTCGCCTGCCAAGACGTCGGACGATGGCAAAAAGTAGGCACCGCCAAAGCACTGATCCCAGTTATGCACTTTCCGGTCTTTAATGTAGACGGCGCGGCGCTCGCGAAGCTGGACATCGATATGGAGGCGTTCAAGGTCAAGTACGCGAATCACGATGTACCGCCTGCCGATGAGGTTCGCGGAGATATTTCCGGTGGCGTGCTGGTGTCGCTGGTCTCGGCGGCACTGCTGCACAACAGCCGGTTTTTGCCTGCGCGGGTGAGGTTGAACCTCAGGAATGAGGGAAGGCGATTCGGCCTGCGCGAGCACGGCTACGCAGTCTGACAGATACGTCTTTCAGGCCACGAACTGCAACCGCGCCAGCTCCGCATACAGTCCGCCTTCGGCGAGCAGGCTTTCGTGCGTGCCCTGCGCCACGATGCGGCCGCCATCCATCACCACGATGCGGTCGGCGCGCTGTACGGTGGCGAGGCGATGGGCGATGACCAGGGTGGTGCGGCCTTTCTCCAGCCGTTCGAGCGCCTGCTGGATCGCGGCTTCGGATTGCGCATCGAGTGCGGAGGTCGCTTCGTCCAGCAACAGCAGCGGCGCGTCGCGCAGGATCGCGCGGGCGATCGCGATGCGCTGGCGCTGGCCGCCGGAGAGGCGCACGCCGCGCTCGCCCATCTCGGCGTCGTAGCCGTCGCCGAGCGCACTGATGAATTCATGCGCGGCGGCGGCATGCGCGGCTTCGCGCACGGCTGTGTCGCTGGCGTCGTGACGACCGAAGCGGATGTTGTCCGCCGCGGTGCCGCTGAAAATGATGGTTTCCTGCGGCACCAATGCCACGTGGCTGCGCAGATCTTCCAGGCCCAGCTCGCGCAGGTCGACGCCGTCGATCATGATGCGTCCGCTTTGTGGATCGTAGAAGCGCAGCAGTAGCGAGAACACCGTGCTCTTGCCGGCGCCGGAGGGGCCGACCAACGCCACCGTTTCGCCCGGTCGGATATCCAGCGTGAAGTCGTGCAAGGCCGCTGCATCGGGGCGAGTCGGGTAGTGAAACGTCACATGCTCGAAGCGCAATGCAGCCCGCACCGGCACAGGCAACGTGGCCGGTTGCGTCGGGCCGACGATTTCCGCTCGCTCGCCAAACAGTTCGCCGATGCGTTCCATCGCGCCGGCCGCGCGCAGCACGTCGCCCCACACTTCGGACAGCCCTGCCACTGCGCCGCCGGCGAACATCGCGTACAGCACGAACTGCACCAGCACGCCGGGAGCCATCGTGCCTTCGAACACACGGCGGGCGCCGACCCACAGCACCAAAGTGATTGCGCCGAACATCAGTACGATGATCGCCGCGGTCAGCACCGAGCGCATGCCGATGCGCTGCCGCGCCGTCGCCAGCGCGCGATAGATGGCCGTGGCATAGCGCCGGCTTTCGATCCCTTCGCGCGCATAAGCCTTCACCGCCGTCGAGGCGTTCAAGGTTTCGTTGGCGATGGCGGCGGCATCGGCGAGTCGATCCTGGCTGGCCCGCGACAGCTTCTGCACGCGCCGGCCGAACACCAGGATCGGCAGCATCACCGCGGGAATCACCAGTGCGGTGAGCCCGGCCAGCGAGGGCGCCGTCCAGACCATCGCCGCCGCTGCGCCGATCAACATCACCAGGCTGCGCAGCGCGATCGACACGCCCGAGCCGATCAGTGCCTGTACCACTTCGGTGTCGGCGCTCAGTCGCGAGGTCAGTTCGCCGACGCGGCTTTTCTCGAAGAACCCCACGTCCAGTCGGATCACGTGCGCGTAGAGCTTGTCGCGCAGCGCAGCCAGCGCGCGCTCGCTCAACAAAGAAATACAGTAAAAGCGTCCAGCGGTGGCGAACGCCATGACCAGCGCCACGCCGAACAAGGCGAGGAAGGTGTGGTTGATCACCGCGTAGCTGGAATGGCCGAAACCCCGATCGACGATCTGGCGGAATGCCAACGGAAGCACCAGCGAAGCACCCGAGGACAGCCCCAGAAACACCAGCCAGCCGATGGCAAGCGCGCGGTGCGGTTTCAGGAACGGCCATAACTGGCGCAAGACGCCGATGCGGCGAACGGATCGTGGCTTGTCGGTGACGGCGTCGCTCATGAGCACTCGCAGAGGGAAACAGGCGACTGCACGTGCAGCCGCTCACGACATGGGGTGGCTGGCGTGATGATTCAATGCAGCGGCGCGCATCGACCTGCAGGCTTCAATCCAGAACGGTCAGGGTGCTGCGTCCGCGGCTGATGCCGGTGATGCGGGCTTGCGCCTCGGCCAGACGTGCTGCCGGCAATTGCAGGTGCAGGGTGACGCCGTCGCCGTCGAACTGCTCCGACGCGATGGTGGCATCGAGCTCTTTCAGCCGCGACTTGATCAGTGCCAGCTCCGCAAAATCGCAACGCAGGCTGGCGCCCGCCATCGCCACGATCGGAACGCGTTCGGCGATACGCAGGCATTCCGCTGCCGTGCCGCCATAGGCGCGCGCCAGTCCGCCGGCACCGAGCTTGATGCCGCCGTACCAGCGCGTCACCACCACCGCGACGCGATCCATCCGCTGGCTTTCGATCGCCTGCAGGATCGGCCGCCCGGCGGTGCCGCCGGGTTCGCCGTCGTCGTTGAAGCGATAGTCCTGGCCGATGCGGTATGCCCAGCAGTTGTGGGTGGCCGTGGGGTCGGCTGCCTCACGCACGAATGCCAGTGCGTGCGCGGCCGATTCGACCGGAGCGGCCAGTGCGAGGAAGCGGCTCTTCCGGATATCTTCCAGATGCCGGCAGGGTTGCGCCAGCGTGGACCAGGTTCCGCTCATGGGCTGCCGGGCAGGCGTGCACGAAGATCCGCCGGCAGCTTCTGGCCGGGGTGCAGGCGCTGGAGTGCTTCCAGACGCGCTTTCGCTTCATCGTCGCGGTGTGCGGCAAAGAGCCGGCGGATATTGTCCAGTTCCTGTGCTCGCGTGTCGCGAAGGTCTTTTTCCGTCACGTCCGGCAAGGCGGGTGCAGGAGCGGTCATCGGTGCGGGAGCCGGCCTGGAAGCTTCGGCCTCGTTGCCGGTGGCAGCGACTTCGTCCGCGGATGCGGTGCTCGTTTCGGCGACGGGTGGTGGCGCCAAGGACCTGGCTGCGTCTGCGTAGCGCTGCGACGGTTCCGGTGGCGGTGGAGGAGCAGCGATGATTTCACTGGCGGGCTGCGCAACGGTGATGCCTGCAAGGGTGCCTGCAGCAGCGTCGTTGTCGACGTCTGCCTTCTTCGGCTTCATGGCGGAGGCCCGGGACATGAGCTTGTCCTGTATCCGCATCGGTGGCGCGGTTTGATGTGCTGCACGAGTGACCTCGCTCAGCATTTCGGTCGGTGCTGCCGCTTTCGATGGTGGCGGAAGCGATGGCGGTGCCGGTGCGGGCGATGGTGAAGCGGGCGCAGCGGCGACAGACGGGGTGTTGGTCGGGGCTGCGGTTTGCGGCGATGCGGTCTTCGTCAGTGCGGACTCAGCGGCAGGCATGCCGCGCATGTGCCAGGCCAGCCCGGCGGCAAGCACCAGCGTGGCTGCGCTGCTCAGCGGTATCAGCCAGCGTGTGCGCGGCTTTCGCGCTTGCGCACCACCTGCAATGGTTTGCGGGTTGGCGTTCGCGGATGCCAGCGCCTCGGCGGCGGCACGCAGCACCGCCGCGTCCAGCGCGGGGCCGGGCTCGCTCTTCGGAAGCTTGCGATACAGCGCGGCCAGCTCGGCTTCGCCGGGCAGCTCGTCGTCGTGGTCGGGTGGCAGGGGCGTGTTCATTCGGTCAGTTCTTCGCGCAGTCGATTCATGGCGTAGCGCAGTCGCGATTTCACCGTTTCGCGGCCGGCGCCGGTGACTTCGGCGATTTCCTCCAGGCTGAGTTCCTGTTCCATCCGCAGAGTGATAGCCACGCGTTGTTCGTCGGGCAGTTGTTCGATCGCGCGCTGCAGGCTGCGGCGGCGCTCGAAATCGGACAACGCGTGATCGGGCTGTTCGTGTTCGGGCATGGCGGCCGCCGCCAGCGCCACTTCGGCTTCCTCACCATCGGCCATCGGCCGCTGCCGGCGCAGGCCGTCGATCATCAGGTTGTGCGCGATCTGCAGCAGCCACGTGGTGAACTTCGCCTGCGGCTGGTAGCGCGCGCGTGCGGCGATCACCCGGCTCCAGGTTTCCTGGAACAGCTCGTCGGTGCGATGCGGATCGCGCACGTTGAGCAGCAGGAACCGGTAGAGCATGCCGCGATGCCGCGCGTACAGCGCCTCGAACGCGGCAAGGTCGCCGCGCGCATAGGCAAGCATCAGCATCGCATCGGGGTCGACCGCGGCATCCATGGTGGTCGAGGGTAAGCGAAATGGGGGGGCGCGGTAAGCCATCGGTTTTCGCGCTGCGGGTTGGGGTGGTGAGGCGAAGAGCTTTACCCTCTCCCAGCCTCCCCTGCGAGCAGGGGGAGGCGTTGTTCGTGCGGGGTTGCAGTTCATCGCCGCGAACCACTCCTCCCCCTGCTTGCAGGGGAGGGTTGGGGTGGGGACGCTCTTGACGCCGTCCCGTCCTGCCTGACACACCGCCATCACCTCGAACTCATCTCCCGATCAACGCCTTGACCAATGCCGTCCGCATGCGTCGACAGTCCATCGGCCAGCCTCACCAGTTGCACGAAGCCTGCGCGATAGCCGTCGGCATCGATGCCGCGCGCATCGTTGGCGAGCTTTGCGATCTGCGCG
>DASWOQ010000041.1:0-41544 GCA_036398675.1 Rhodanobacter sp.
CGCCGGCAGCGTCTGCAGATCCCAGCGCGGGTAGACCTGCACCGATGCATCCTGATGCTGGCCACCGGCGAGCCGAATCGCGCCGGCCAGCGCGATCATCGCGCCGTTGTCGGTGCAGAAATCCAGCCGCGGGAAATACACCTGGAAACCGTCCTTCACTCCGGCCGCGGCCAGTTCGCTGCGCAATCTCCGGTTCGCGCCGACGCCGCCGGCAATCACCAGCCGGCGCGCGCCGCTGGCCTGCAGCGCGCGCCGGCACTTGATGATCAGCGTGTCGACGATGGCTTCCTCGAACGCGCGGGCGATATCGGCACGGGTCTGCTCGCTCTGGTCGGACTTCTGCCATGCCAGCAGCACCTGGGTTTTCAGGCCGGAGAAGCTGAAATCCAGCCCCGGCCGGTCGGTCATCGGGCGGGAAAAACGGAACGCCCCCGCGCGCCCCTGTTCGGCCAGTCTGGCCAGCGCCGGGCCGCCGGGATACGGCAGGCCCATCAGCTTGGCGGTCTTGTCGAACGCCTCACCGGCGGCATCGTCCAGCGTGTCGCCAAGGATCGTGTACTGGCCGATCGCCTTCACCTCGACCAGCATCGAATGCCCGCCGGACACCAGCAGCGCCACGAACGGCGGCTCGGGTGGGTTTTCCTCCAGCAACGACGCCAGCAGATGGCCTTCCATGTGGTGCACGCCAATGGCCGGAATGCCCAGCGCCCAGGCCAGCGCGCGCCCGGCGGAGGCGCCCACCAGCAGCGCGCCGACCAGTCCGGGACCGGCGGTATAGGCCACGCCGCCCAGGTCCTGCACGGTCATGCCGGCCTCGGCCAGCGCCTGGCGAATCAGCGGCAGCAGCTTGCGCACGTGGTCGCGGCTGGCCAGCTCCGGCACCACGCCGCCATAGTCCGCGTGCAGCTTGATTTGGCTGTACAGGGTATGGGCCAGCAAGCCGCGCCCCGGCGCATCCGGCTCCCAGCGCAGCAGCGCCACGCCGGTTTCGTCGCAGGAGGTTTCGATGCCCAACACGGGCTTTGAAAATTCTGTGTTATCCACGGTATACTTCGCGGCTCGCCCAATTCATCAGTCCCGTATCCGCGGGAAGACTACCACTCGGAGTTTCCATGCCCAACGTAAAAGTTCGCGAGAACGAGCCGTTCGAGATTGCTCTGCGTCGTTTCAAGCGTACCTGCGAAAAGGCCGGTGTCCTCGCTGAAACGCGCAAGCGCGAGTTCTACGAAAAGCCGACCCAGGAGCGCAAGCGCAAGCGCGCTGCCGCGGTGAAGCGTCACCTGCGCCGCCTGTCGCGCGACGTTTCGCGCAAAGTCCGCCTGTACTGAGTTCTCCTCCGATCCGCCGCCTCGTCGGTGGATCCTGCGGCGCCAGGGCGCCGCACACCAGGAAACACGGTCGGCGCGGGTTCTCGCAGCCGCCGCAAGCAGTCTGGATCGATCCGGCCGGTGTTGCCCCCAGGCAACGCCGGCTTTGTCGTTTCCGTAGAATCGATCTTTCGCCGTTCCGACCTTCAGAGGCTTCCGTCATGACCCTCAAGCAGCAGCTCACCGAAGACATGAAAACCGCCATGCGCAGCGGCGACAAGCACCGCTTGGGCGTGGTCCGGCTGATGCTGGCGGCGGTCAAGCAGCGCGAAGTCGACGAACGCATCGAGCTGGACGACATGCAGGTACTCGCCACGCTGGAAAAGATGCTCAAGCAGCGTCGCGATTCGGTCAGCCAGTTCGATGCCGCCCACCGCGAGGACCTCTCGGCGATCGAGCGCGCCGAAATGGCGGTGATCGAGACCTACCTGCCAAGCAAGCTGAGCGAGCCGGAAATCGACGTCCTAGTCGATGCCGCGATCCGCGACACTGGCGCCAGCTCGGCCCGCGACATGGGCAAGGTAGTGGCCGCGGTGAAGGAAAAGGCCGCCGGCCGCGCCGACATGGCTGTGGTCTCGGGCAAGATCAAGGCGCGGCTGGCCGGCTGAGGCCCAGCCTGATCGCGTTCAACGCAGGTACGTCACCAGCAGGCTGGCGGCCAGCACGATCAGCAGCACGGCAATGATCGACCATGCGATGCGTCGGCGCAGCCGGCACAATCGCTGCCAGTTGGGCATGTCAAGAAAATAGCGCCCCTCGCCCGGACAACGCAGCACGGCATGGCGAACCAGTTGGCCCCAGGCCAGGCCCTGTTCCAGCCCCAGCTGTTCCGGCGTCTGCGCCATGGCGGGCGTCGTGGCGACGGCACGCTCGAAGGCGCGCACGATCCGTTTCTGCTTGAGCACGATCGCCGATGTGAGCAGCATGGTGGTTCCTCAATCCGTTCGGCATGGCAGCTTGGCGTCCGTCGCCGCTGGCGGCAAGCCACACCATGCATGGCTTTCACGCGGGAATCTGTACAAAGCGTCACGACTCGCCGGCGCTACCGACGCGAGCGATCTTCGTCAGCGCTGCAGGAGAAAGCCATGCTCAAGTGGGCCATTATTTTCGCCATCGTTTCGCTGGTCACCGGCTGGATGGGGTTTCGCGGCGTCTCCGGCGCCACCGCGACCATCGCCAAGGTGCTGTTCGTCTGCTTCGTGATCCTGTTCCTGCTGGCCCTGCTGGCGGTGATCGGGGTGCTGCACCTTTTCTGAGGCTGCAACACGGGCGCATGGGCGGCTGGGGCCGACTTCCCGGCGGTCACCGGCTAGACTAGCCAGTCCATGCGCGGCCTGATCCCCGACAGCTTCATCGATGAACTGCTCGCCCGCGTCGACATCGTCGACGTGATCGAGCGGCGCGTGCCGCTGAAAAAGGCCGGCCGCGAGTGGACGGCGTGCTGCCCGTTCCACAACGAGCGCACGCCCTCGTTCTACGTCAGCCCGGCCAAGCAGTTCTTCCACTGCTTCGGCTGTGGCGCGCATGGCAGCGCGGTGAAGTTCCTGATGGATTACGAGCGGCTGGAGTTTCCCGATGCGGTCGAGGAACTGGCGCAGACGGTCGGCCTGAAGGTGCCGCGCGAAGGCGGCCGGGAAGCCGCGCCGCGCGAGGACAAGACCGACCTTTACGCGCTGCTCGATGCGGCCGCGAGCTGGTACCAGGGCGAGCTGCCGCGCAATGCCGACGCCCAGGCGTACTGCCGGAAGCGCGGACTGGATGCGGACACCATCGCGCGCTTCCGGCTGGGCTGGGCGCCAGCCGGCTACGACGGCGTGATCAAGTCGCTCGGCAACAGCGAACGACGCATGCAGTTGCTCAACGAAGCCGGCATGGTCGCCAGCAGCGAGCGCGGCAGCAAGTACGACCGCTTTCGCGAGCGGCTGATGTTTCCGATCCTTGATCGCCGCGGTCGCGTCATTGCCTTTGGCGGCCGCGTGCTGCAGGCAGAGCAGACGCCGAAATACCTCAATTCCCCCGAGACGCCGTTGTTCCACAAAGGCCGCGAGCTGTTCGCGCTGTGGCAGGTGAAACAGGCCAACGCGAACCTGCAGCGCATCGTGGTGGTCGAGGGCTACATGGACGTGATCGCGCTGCATCAGGCCGGGCTGCCGATCGCGGTGGCCACGCTGGGCACCGCCACCACGCCGGAACATACCGAAGTGCTGTTTCGTGCCGCGCCAGATGTGGTGTTCTGTTTCGATGGCGACCGCGCAGGCCGCGCGGCCGCGTGGAAGGCGCTGGAGTCGGCGTTGCCGCGATTGCGCGATGGACGCCAGGCGTATTTCCTGTTTCTGCCCGACGGCGAGGATCCGGATTCGCTGGTGCGCAAGGAAGGCAAGGATGGCTTCGAAAAGCGCATCAAGGAAGCGATGCCGCTGTCGGACTATTTCTTCAACGAGCTCTCGCACGATGTCGAGATGGGCAGCCTCGACGGCCGCGCACGCCTGGCCGAACGCGCGCGCCCGCTGATCGCGAAACTCCCCGATGGCGCATTCCGCGACCTGATGGCGCAGGAACTCGAGAAGCGCAGCGGCGCACGCGCATTGCTGCCATCCGAGCCTGGCACCCATCGCGCCGTGCAGCGCCCGGTGGCGGTACAGCGAAGCCTCGTGCGCAGCGCGATCTCGCTGTTGCTGGCGCAGCCCGGCCTGGCTGACCAGGTCGAAAGGCCCTATCGTTTCCTGCACCTCGACAAGCCCGGAGTGGAACTGCTCGCCGAGCTTCTCGATATCGCCCGATCGCGGCCGAGCATCAACCCGGCCATGCTGGTCGAGCATTTTGCCGAACGTGTTGAATATCCGGCGCTGCAGAAACTGATGGCGGCGATGTCGGTGGGCGAGCCGGAAAGCCAGCGGGACGAGTTTTTCGACGCGCTGGCCAAAATGGAGAGAGAAGTCGTAGTCCAGCGCAAGGCGATCTTGATGGCCAGGGAGCGAAACAGCCTGAGCGATGCCGAAAAATCCGAGCTGCGCGAGCTGCTTTCCATTCGCATCACTCCGCTGTCGAGCGCCCGATGAAGTCGGCATACCTGATCCGAGTCAGGCACACGGCATCGGATGAAAAATATTTCCGCCAGAAGGACGGCAATGGACCTGCTTGAACGACTGATCACCATTTTCGCGGAGAACGGCTATACCGCCGTCTTCATCGCACTGATGATCTGTGGCGCCGGGCTGCCACTGCCGGAAGACCTCACCCTAGTCGCCGGCGGCGTCATCGCCGGTCTTGGCTATGCGAATGTGCACGCGATGTTCGCGCTGGCGATGTTCGGCGTGCTGCTGGGCGACGCCGGCATCTTCCTGCTCGGCCACCACTACGGCGCGCGCATCCTGAAATGGCGATTCGTGGCGCGTGTGTTGACGCCCGCGCGCTACGCCAAGGTGCAGGAAAAATTCGATCGCTACGGCAACCGCATGCTGTTCTTCGCGCGGTTCCTGCCGGGCATGCGCACGACCGTCTACCTCACTGCAGGCACCACGCACCGGGTGTCGTTCCTGCGCTTCCTCATCATCGACACACTGGCCGCCCTGATCAGCGTGCCGTTCTGGGTCTACCTGGGCTACTTCGGCGCGGACAACCACGAGTGGCTGGTGAAATGGGTTAGCCGCGGCCAGAGCAGCCTGTGGGTACTGGTCGGCATCCTCGCGCTGACCCTGCTGGTGCTATGGCTGAAACACCGGCGCCGTGGCAACGATACGGCGTGCGGCGACTGAGCCTCCTGCGTCGCTACAGCCAGCGGCCGTAGCGGCGGATGTAGATCAGCTTCATCAGCTGGGTCAGCACGCAGTAGCTCACCAGGGTCAGCGCCAGCCAGGCGAAATACATGGGGGGCAGCGGCATCATGCCGATCTTCGCGCCGAGCGCGCTGAAGGGAATCAGCATGCCGACGACGATGATGGCGATGGTCAGTCCAAGCACCGGTGCAGCGGCCACGCTCTGCACGAACGGCACGCGTCGCGTGCGGATCATGTGCACGATCAGCGTCTGCGACAGCAGGCCCTCGATGAACCAGCCCGACTGGAACAGCGACTGGTGCGCCTTCGAATTGGCGCCGAAGTAATGCCACATCAGCCAGAACGTGGTGATGTCGAAAATCGAGCTGACCGGCCCGATCCACACCATGAAACGGCCGATGTCGCCGGCATCCCACTTGCGCGGCTTGCGCAGGTATTCCTCGTCCATGCGGTCGAACGGGATCGACAGCTGCGAGATGTCGTACAGCAGGTTCTGCACCAGGATCTGCAATGGCAGCATCGGCAGGAATGGCAGGAACGCGCTGGCCACCAGCACGCTGAACACGTTGCCGAAGTTGGAGCTTGCGGTCATCTTGATGTACTTCATGATGTTGCCGAAGGTAACGCGGCCTTCCAGCACGCCCTCCTCCAGCACCATCAGGTTTTTTTCCAGCAGGATGATGTCCGCCGACTCCTTCGCGATGTCGGTGGCGGTGTCCACCGAGATGCCGACATCGGCGTCGTGCAGTGCCGGCGCATCGTTGATGCCATCACCGAGAAAGCCGACCGTATGGCCCAGGCGCTGCAACGAGCGCACCACGCGCGCCTTCTGCAACGGCGACATCTTCGCGAACACGGTGACGCGCGCAACCAGTGCATCCAGTGCCTCGTCGTCGAGCATCTCGATGTCCCTGCCCTGTACCGAATGCGTCACGTCCAGCCCGACTTCGCGGCAGATCTTGCGCGTCACCGCCTCGTTGTCGCCGGTGATCACCTTCACTTCGACGCCATGCTGGTTCAGCGCGCGGATCGCCGTGGCCGCCGAGTCCTTGGGCGGATCGAGGAACGCCAGGCAGCCGACCGCGATCAGCCCGTTCTCGTCCGCCACGCTGTAGGGACGGTCGTGATGCGGCTGGCGCTGGATCGCGACCACCAGCACGCGCAGGCCGTCCTCGTTGAGCCGATGGGTCATCGCCTTGATCCCGCGGCGGCGCTCGTCGGTCAATGGCACGGTGACGTCACCGACCTTGGCATAGGCGCAGATCGACAGCATTTCCTCGACAGCACCCTTGCAGATCAGCAGGTGCTCGCCGCGACCGTCGCTGACCACGACCGACATGCGCCGACGCTGGAAGTCGAACGGGATTTCGTCTATCACCCGGTAGCGCATCGCCGCCGCTTCGAGGTCGCGGTGCTCCAGCACCGCCTTGTCCATCAAATTCTTCAGGCCGGTCTGGAAGCGGCTGTTGAGATAGCCGAATTCCAGTGCCTCGTCCGATTCCTCGCCGTCGAGGTCGAGGTGGCGCTCGAGCACGATCTTGTCCAGCGTCAGCGTGCCCGTCTTGTCGGTGCACAGCACATCCATCGCACCGAAGTTCTGGATCGCGTTGAGCCGCTTCACCACCACCTTGCGCTTGGACATCGCCAGCGCGCCCTTGGACAGGTTGGCGGTGACGATCAGCGGCAGCATTTCCGGCGTCAGACCCACCGCCACCGAGAGGCCAAAGAGAAACGCCTGCAGGAAACTGCCCTTGTCGAGCCAGTTGATCGCGATGACCACCGGCACCATCACCAGCATAAAGCGGATCAGCAGCCAGCTGACGCTGTTCACGCCACGGTCGAAGCTGGTCTGCACGCGCTGGCCGGACATGCTGTGCGCCAGCGAGCCGAGATAGGTCTGCTGGCCCGTCGCAACCACCACGGCCGAGGCCGTGCCGCTGATCACGTTGGTACCCATGTAGCAGACCGTGGGCAGGTCCAGCGGGCTGGCGACGCTTTCAGCATTGCCGGCGGCGTTTGCGCGCAACGGCGCGGACTTCTCTACCGGCAGCGACTCGCCGGTGAGGATGGCCTGGCTGATGAACAGGTCCTTGGCGCTGAGCAGGCGCAGGTCCGCCGGCACCATGTCGCCGGCACCCAGATGCACGATGTCGCCGGCAACCAGCTCGACCACCGGCACTTCGATCTGCTCGCTGTGGCCGTCGGATGCTTGGCGCGTGACCGTGGCGGTGTTGCGCACCATCGCCTTGAGGTTTTCAGCGGCGCGGGACGAGCGGTATTCCTGGGTGAAGCTCAGCAGCACGCTGATGGCCACCATCACCGCAATGATGATCGGCCCGGTCAGGTCGCCATCGTCGGTAAACAGCTGTACACCGGCCAGCACCAGCAGCACGATGATGAATGGATTCTTGAACGCGCGCAGGAGCTGCAGCGCCCAGTGCGGCGGCTTCTCGTGCGACACCTCGTTGGCGCCGTCGCGATGCAGGCGCTCGTGGATCTGTTCTTCGTCCAGGCCGCTCATCGTGGTATCGAGCGCGGCCAGCAGTTCCTCGTTGGCGCGGAACGCTTCCGCCGCCACGGCCACGCGCGATGCTACCGGCAGCGCCTTGCCTGCCGTCGGGTTGGAATTCTTCTTCATGGGTCGCTACCGGTGATCAGTGTTGTCCGCGTTGCGGCAGCGTGGCGACAGAATGCGACTGCGCTGTTACAACGTATGGCCGTCCAGACGTCTGGTGAACGTCCACGGCGATAATCGCCAGCTTGCCGCTGGCGGAGGCCAACCCTTGCGAAGGGTGCGGCGGAACATCAGTGACCCGCTGCCAGACGCAGCGTCGTGGGCGACGCTGCCGGTTGCGCGGCGTGTTCGCTGGCCGTTGCCGGCAGGTACGACACAGTCGCGGCGTGTAGCGGCTGCGGCACGGTCACGGCATAGCTGCGGCCTCGCGCATCGCGGCGACCGGACAGCAGTCGGCGGCCGGCGGCGCGCAGACGGATGAAATCGCGAAGGAGCTTCATGGGCCCATCTCCTCGTAACGACGCCAACGGCGTCGTCAGGGGGTGGGCCGGAACTTTCCTAGTCGAGGAAAGCGCCAGCCGACCGCATGCGGTCGCCGGAGGCGTTCAGATTGTTATGCGGCGCCGGCACCCGAAGCGAGCAGGTGTCGACGTTGCGACTAGGGTAAACGTCCATATGCCTTGATTTGTCAGGACTGGGAGCCCGCCGGGTGACGCACCGGAGGGCGCGCGCATTGTCGTGCTGCGATGCGGAAGTGTCAATCCTCCGGCCAACTAGTGCAGTCGATACGAGCCTCAGCCTGCCGAACTGCGCGACATGCTGACCATCACCGGAATCTATTACGGAGACGAATCCATGTCTCGTAGATTAGCGAAATGTCCTGCCACACATCCACGTCAAACTTTGTCGCCGTATACAATGACTAGATACTTGGCCTCGAGCCAAACTGTCATCGTCTCAACCACATTTAGAGCGGTATCAAGCCTCATGTCCGAGCCCAACAAGCTCTATGCCCAGGCTACCAATGCCTATAACCAACGGGATTGGCGACGGGCTCTGGAACTGTCCGTGCAACTGATGCCTCAGGCACCCAACCACGCCGAACTGCACTATCTCGCTGGTTTGGCCGCCATGGAGTTGCAGCAGATGCCGCCGGCGCTGGAGTTCCTGCAGCGCGCGGTGAACCTGCTCCCCACCCGAGCGGACTATTCAACGCAGTTCGCCAAGGCGTTGTCGATGGTCAACCTTTCCGCCGATGCGATGATCGTCGCGGATCGTGCATTGACCCTTTCGCCGCTGGATGCACATACGCTCGATACGCTCGGCGTGATCTACACGCGTGCCAACGCCCACGAGCGCGCAACGTCGCTCTATGACCGCGCCGTCGCTTTGGCACCGAACCACCCCAACTACCGCTACAACTTCGCCAAATCCCTGGTGTTTCTCGGCAGGATGGACGAGGCCGAACGCGAACTGGAAGCCTGTCTCGCGCTTGCGCCTGGATCCTGGGGTGCACACCTGACTCTATCGCAATTGCGCAAGCAGACGCCCACCAAGAATCATCTGCAGCGGCTGCTGTCGCTGTTGCCGAAGAGTGTGGCGAATCCGGTGGCGCAAATGAACCTGCATCTGGCATTGGCCAAGGAGTACGAGGACATGTCCGAGTTCGGGACGGCCTTCGAACATCTCGTCGCCGGCAAGACCGCTGGCGCATCCATGCGCAAATATTCGCCGCAATACGACGAAACGCTGTTCGATCTGCTGAGCCGCATTTCTCCCGACATGCGTGCATGGACCGATGCCTGCCAAACCCGCGAACCGATTTTCATCCTAGGCATGCCGCGATCCGGCACTACGCTGGTCGAACGCATCATCTCCAGCCATCCGGACGTCCATGCCGCTGGCGAGCTGTCGAATTTCCCGCTGGCATTCAAGCGCGCCACCGGCAGCCGCACACCGAACCTGCTCGACCTGGACACGGCCGAGCGCGCACAGCATCTGGATTGGCTGAAGCTGGGCGAGGATTACCTGACTAGCACGCGACCGGACACCGGTCACACGCCGCATTTCATCGACAAGCTGCCGCACAATTTTCTCTACGTCGGCGCCATTGCCAATGCGCTGCCCAACGCGAAGATCATCTGCCTGCGGCGCGATCCAATGGATACGTGCCTCAGCAACTTTCGCCAGCTGTTCACCTCCAACTCGTCGAACCACGACTATTCGTACGACCTGCTCGACACCGGTCGCTACTACGTCTTGTTCGACCGGATGATGGCTCACTGGCAAAAGACATTCCCCGGACGCATCCTCGAAATCGACTACGAAACCATTGTGGAATCGCAGGAAGCCAGCTCGCGGCAGCTGGTGGAATTCTGCGGGCTGCCATGGAACGACGCGTGCTTGCACTTCGAGGACAATCAAGCCCCCGCCACGACCGCCAGTGCCGTGCAAGTACGCGAACCAATGTATCGCGGTGCGATGCAGCGCTGGAAGCAGTACGAGTCACAGCTCACCGGCCTGCATCAGTTGCTCGCCGACGCAGGTATTCCATTGGAGAGCTGAGGCGCGATCAGATCGCGCGTTGAAGGATCATGCCCTGCTGCATCAGCGGTCCGGCCAGCCAGTGGTCCGCCAGCAGGAACGCGAACAGCGCCATCAGGTAGACGATGGAGTAGTTGAAGACTTTCATCGGAAACATTTCGTCGGGCGGATTCAGCAGCCGCAGCGCGTAGTACAGGAACCCCGCGCCGAGCACCGCCGCGCCGCCCAGATAGATCAGGCCGCTCATGCCGGTCAGTGCCGGCAGCAGCGTCACCAGCACCAGCAGCACCGTATAGAACAGGACGTGCCAGCGCGTGTAGACCACGCCATGCGTCACCGGCAGCATCGGCACCTGCGCGCGCGCGTAGTCGTCGCGGCGGAAGATCGCCAGCGCCCAGAAATGCGGCGGCGTCCACACAAAGATGATCAGGCACAGTTGCAGCGCGAACGGATGCAGCGCATCGGTGACGGCGGTCCAACCCAGCACCGGCGGAATCGCGCCGGCGAGGCCGCCGATCACGATGTTCTGCGGTGTCGCGCGCTTGAGGTAGGCGGTGTAGACCAGCGCGTAGCCGATCAGTCCTCCGAAGGTGAGTAACGCCGTCAGCGGATTGACCAGCAGCGCCAGCACCAGCATCGATGCGATGCCGAGCACGACCGCAAATACCAACACCTGCCGTGGCAAGAGCTTCCCGGTGGCCAGCGGGCGGCGCGCGGTACGCGCCATCAGCTTGTCGATACGCTCGTCGATCAGGTGATTGAAGGCCGCCGCCGAACCCGACGCCATCCAGATACCCAGCGTGCCGAACACCAGCGCACGCCACGGCGGAATGCCGGGCACCGCCAGGAACATGCCGATCACCGCACAGAACACCAGCAGCGCGACGACGCGTGGCTTGGTCAGTTGCAGGTATTCGCCGATCGCGGCCATCTCATTTCGTCCCATCGGCAAATTGCGATTCGTCACCCCGGCGTTGCGTGCGGGCCAGGGTGGCCAGCAGCGTGAACAGCAGCAGCGCGGCCACGCCATTGTGGGCGGTCGCGACCGGCAGCGGCAAGCCAAAATAGACGTTGCTGATGCCCAACAACACCTGGCCCACCAGCGCAACCGCCATCGCGATGCCGCACAGGCGCAGGCCGCGCCGCGCCACTTTGTGCGATAGCCAACCGAGGTAGCAGAACACCACCAGCGCACCGATGCGATGTGCGATCTGGATCGCACTGCGCGCCGCCATGTCGAGCACGCCACCTTCGTAGTTCACGCCGATGCCACGCCACAACACGAAACCCTCGTGGAAATCCATCGGCGGCGTCCATTGACCGAGACATTGCGGAAACGAGCCTAGTCCGTAGCCACAGGCCAGCGCCGCGTAGTTGGAGGAGGTCCAGCCGCCCAGCGCGATCTGGCAGACCAGCAGCACGATGCCGATCGTCGCCAGCTTGCGCAGGTCGGCCATGCGATCGTCCATCGCACCCACGCCGGCATAGCGCAGCGCCGCATAGGCAAGCAGCGCGAACGTGGCGATGCCGCCGAGCAGGTGGCCCATCACCACCACCGGCTTCAGCAGCAAGGTGACGGTCCACATGCCGAGCATGGCCTGGAAGATGATCACCGCCAGCGCGAGCACGCTGATCTTCCACGCGGCAGGCCGCTTCAGCGTGATCGCCACGAACAGCGGCAGCCCGATCGCCAATACGGCCAGCAACGACGACCACTGACGCTCGCCATGGATGTACAACCCCACGCCAACCGCAGCGAAGATCGCGCCAGCGACCACCGCGAGCGACGCACCACGCCGACGCCGGCTGGCGAGCAGCGCGAGTGCCAGCACCAGCACGCCGAGCGTGCCGGCGAGAAACCGATGCACCTGTTCGCGCCAGGCCTTGTGCGCTTCGTACGGGCGATCGGGAAACGCCGCGTCCGCGTGCGCCACGGCCTGCGCGTGCTGCGGCCAGGTCACCTGGCCATAGCAGGTCGGCCAGTCCGGGCACGACAGCCCCGCGTTGGACAGGCGTACGAACGCGCCGAACATCACCAGGCCAAGCGCGAACACCGCCGCCAGCAGCGACAGTCCGCGAAGGATGCGCAGATGGCGCGGCGAAATCACTTGATCACCTTCTGCAGATCGCGCAGCACGCCGGGACCGTCGAAGCCTTCGGGGTAGCGCGACAACGCCACGCCATCGGACTCCACCAGGATCACACTGACACTGTCCGGCGTGGTCGGGCGATAGTCGGCCAGCTTGTTGTCGACATCATTGCCCAGGTTCCAGAACGTTTTCATCGCGGTACGACGCGCCGCATCCACAGGTGGCGCGCCAAGGTAAAGCAGACGCAGGCGCGATTGATTGCGGTTGAGCATCACGCGCGCCTTGGCCAGTCCGGTCAGCACGTCGAAGCAACGCGCGGCGCAGTCCGGTCCTGCCAATGCGATCAGGGTGAGTCGCGGTTCGCTGTCGCGCCAAAGCCATAGCTGGCCGCTCTCCAGCCGTACCCGAAGATTCTCATCGGCGAAATTGCGCTGCGGCGTAATCGGCAATCCGTTGCCTTTGACGCCCGGCTGCCAGCCGGTATAGGTGAGCAGGCCGGCGGCGATCATCGGCGCGGCAAACACGAAGGCGATCAACAGCAGGAATATCCGGCTCCTGCGTGCCTTGGACGGATCAACGTTATTCATCGTGGTCATCGGTATTCGAGGAAGAGAGTTTGCGCCGGCCGCGCTTGCGATTCAGCACCAGCAGGATCACCACTGCGGCGATCGCGAACGAGAACCACTGGAACGCGTAGGCGCGATGGCGTGCTGGCGGCATCGAGGAGAAATCCAGCGTATGCACGCGCACGTAGATCGATGCGGGATCGGCGTCCAGCGCGAGCACGCGCGGATAGAGCTGGCGGCCAAGGTCGCGCGACACCTGGACCGGATCGAGGAAGATGGTTTTCTTCGGCCATGTGGATTGTCCGGCCAGCGCATCGCCGCCCATCTCGAATCCGGTCGGCGGCGGCGGCACGTAAAGGCCTTGCAGGGTGACATCACCAGCCGGTAGCACCGGCAATTGTGGCGCCTGCCCGGTGCCATTGCCGGGCAGGAAACCGAGATCCACCAGCAGCAGGCGCGATTCGTCGCGCCATGCCAGTGGCACGAAGACCTCCACACCGCCCCGTTCGTCGTGCTGCGGGTTATCCAGCAGGTACACGCGATCGGCAAGATAACGACCGCTTACCCGCACCCGCGGAAAACCATCCGCAAGCGGCATCGCCGCCACGCTTGAGAATTCCTGCACCGGTGCCGAGGACGATGCGGCATACCGCCGCAGAAGTGCTTCCTTGAAGTCCGCGCGATGCAGTTGCCACACGCCCAAGCGTATGAACAGCAAGGCTCCGGCCGCTGTCAGCAGCAATGCCCACCACGGCGGCCGATGAAATCCGCTCACGCGGCACTCCGGCTGACGGCCGCTATACTGCTGTTGTCGCAATGAATCGGATCAATCACGTGGAAACCATCTATAAAATTGCGCTGATCGTGGTGCTGCTGGTGGTGATCTTCAGCCTCGGCCAGGCGCTGTACTTCATGATGACCGACAAGGACGACGACAAGCGCACGGTATGGGCCTTGACCCGCCGCATCGGTCTGTCGCTGGTGCTGATCGGCATGGTGGCGCTCGGCATCTGGATGGGCTGGCTGCACCCGCACGACGTCGGCCAGTAATTGTAGCGGCTGCGCCGACCTGGCGGCCCGTCCGCGACAAAGCGCGCGCCGGCGATTCCCCAAGCCGCTTTCGAAACCTGAGCCATCCGCAACAAAAAGCCCGCCATTGGCGGGCTTTTTGTTGACCGGATCGGATCGCGAATCCGAATGGATCGGCTCAGAGAATGTAGACGAACATGAACAATCCGAGCCAGACCACGTCGACGAAGTGCCAGTACCAGGCCACCGCCTCGAACCCGAAGTGATGCTCCTTGTTGAAGTGGCCCGCCAGCACGCGCAGCCAGATCACCGCCAGCATGATCGTGCCCAGCGTCACGTGCAGGCCGTGGAAACCGGTCAGCATGAAGAACGTCGAACCGTACACGCCGCTGTGCATGGTGAGGTTCAGTTCTTTGTACGCCTCGATGTATTCGTGCGCCTGGAAGTTCAGGAACAGCGCGCCCAGCAGCACCGTGATGCCCAGAAACACCAGGATCTTGCCGCGATGGCCGGCGCGCAACGCGTGGTGCGCGATGGTCACGGTGACGCTGGAGCTCAGCAGGATCAGCGTGTTGATCAGCGGCAAGCCCCAAGCCGGCACCGTGCTGAAGTCGCCGCCGATGTGTTGCGGGCCATTGCCGCCATTCATGCCCCACGATGCGGCGTAGTCGCTCCACAGGAACTGGTGCGTCAGTGCGCCGTGGCCATGTCCGCCCAGCCAGGGCACCGAGAACATGCGGATGTAGAACAGCGCACCGAAGAACGCGCCGAAGAACATCACCTCGGAGAAGATGAACCACATCATGCCCATGCGGAACGAGGTATCCACCTGATGGTTGTAGCTGCCGGCCAGCGACTCGCGGATCACCGAGCGGAACCAACCGAAGAACATGGCCAGCACGCCGACGATGCCCACCGTGAGCACGGTCTTGCCGAAACCGGAGTCGCCGGGTTCCGCGTTCAGCCAGTGCGCGGCGCCGAGCACCGTAGTGAACATGACCGCCGCGGCCACGAATGGCCAGTAACTCTTGGTCGGAACAAAGTAAGCGTCTTGCTGCTGACCCATGGTGAGACCCCGTGGATTTCTCATGATGACTTTACCCCGTCATGGCGCCCGGGGAACTGCATGCCGATCGTCGAACCCGACCGGTGAACAAACCTGTAAACCTGTTGTATTGCGATGCCTCTATTTCATCAGCACGATCTGCAGGAACGACACCAGAAAGAACGCCGCGACGATCGCGACCAGGATCGTCACGGTGCGACGCACGCCCTTTCGGCGGCTGTCGCTGATCGGATCGATCGTCGCATGGCTGGCTTTCTGTTGCGTCATGAACATCGGCTTCTCGTTGCGCCCGCCCGTGATGGCCAGAGCTCAACCGTGGAGGATCAGTGGTTGATGTCGCCGTGGGCCAGCTCGTCGTCGTGGATCACCGGCGGCACGTCGAAGGTATGGAACGGGGCGGGCGACGGCACCGTCCACTCCAGACCCTTGGCGCCTTCCCATACACGGTCCGTCGCTTTCTTCTTGGAGAAGAACACGCAATGGATCAGCACGCCAAGGAAGATCAGTTGCGAGGCGCCGAACAGGAAGCCGCCGATCGAGCTGATCATGTTGAAGTTGGCGAACGCCACGTTGTAGTCGGGGATGCGGCGCGGCATGCCGGCGAGGCCAAGGAAGTGCTGCGGGAAGAACAGCACGTTCACCCAGATCACGCTGTTCCAGAAATGCACCTTCGCCCAGAACTCGCTGTACATGTGGCCGGACCATTTCGGCAGCCAGTAATACGTGGCCGCGATGATCGCGAACAGCGCGCCGGTTACCAGTACGTAGTGGAAATGCGCCACCACGAAGTAGGTGTCGTGGTACTGGAAATCGGCCGGCACCAGCGCCAGCATCAGGCCGGAGAAGCCGCCGATGGTGAACAGGATCACGAACGCGATGGCGAACAGCATCGGCGTCTCGAACGTCATCGAGCCGCCCCACATCGTGCTGACCCAGTTGAATACCTTCACGCCGGTCGGCACCGCGATCAGCATCGTCGCGTACATGAAGAAGATCTCGGCGCCCAGCGGCAGGCCCACCGCGAACATGTGGTGCGCCCACACGATGAACGACAGGAAGGCGATCGAGGCGATCGCAAACACCATCGCCTTGTAGCCGAAGATCGGCTTGCGCGCGAAGGTCGGCACGATCTCCGAGATGATCCCGAACGCGGGCAGGATCATGATGTAGACCTCGGGATGCCCGAAGAACCAGAAAATATGCTGGTACAGCACCGGATCGCCGCCGCCGCCCGGGTTGAAGAAGTTGGTGCCGAAGTACTTGTCGGTCAGCAGCATGGTCACCGCGCCGGCCAGCACCGGCATCACCGCGATCAGCAGGAACGCGGTGATCAGCCAGCTCCACACGAACACCGGCATCTTCAGCAAGTCCATGCCTGGCGCGCGCATGTTGAGGATGGTGGCGATGATGTTGATCGCGCCCATGATCGAGCTGATGCCCATCAGGTGGACCGAGAACACCACGTAGGCCAGCGAATCGCTCTGCAGCGACAGCGGCGGATACATCGTCCAGCCACCGGCCGGGCCGCCGCTGGCCGTGAACAGCGTGGACAGCAACAGCGTGAAGGCGAACGGCAGGATCCAGAACGACAGGTTGTTCATGCGCGGCAACGCCATGTCCGGCGCGCCGACCATCAGCGGGATCATCCAGTTGCCCAGCCCGACGAAGGCCGGCATGATCGCGCCGAAGATCATCACCAGCGCATGCATGGTGGTGAGCTGGTTGAAGAAATACGGCTGCATCAGCTGCAGGCCCGGCTTGAACAGCTCGGCACGGATCAACATGGCGAAGCTGCCGCCGATGAAGAACATCAGCAGCGAAAAGATCAGGTACAGCGTGCCGATGTCCTTGTGGTTGGTGGACATGCACCAGCGCTGGAAGAAACTCTTCGGCGCGCCGTGGTGATCATCATGATGCTGATCATGGGTGGCTGCGTGGGACATGGCCTTGCACCTCTAACCTGTGTGAATGCAACAACAAAAACGATGAGCAGCGAAGATCAGCCCTGCGCGCCGGCAGCCGGCGCAGCGGAGACCTGAGCGGTTTTTGGCGCAGCGGCGGTGGAAGCGGCGGCAGGTGCAGCCGGAGCCGCCGGCGGTGCCGACTTTGCCTGCTGTTCGGCCAGCCACTTGGCGAAGTCCGGCTTGGACAACGCCACCACCACGATCGGCATGAAGCCGTGATCCTGGCCGCACAGCTCGGCGCACTGGCCGCGGTACGTGCCCGGCGTCTGGATGTTGGTCCAGGCGGCGTTGACGATGCCCGGGATGGCATCGAGCTTCCAGCCCAGCGCCGGCACCCACCAGGAGTGGATCACGTCGGCACCGGTGATGACGAAGCGGATCTTGGTGTCGACCGGCACTACCAGCGGCTTGTCGACATTCAGCAGGTAGGTGTTCTCGTCGCCAACCTTGACCGTGTACGGATCCATGCCCGAGCCGAGCTGGCGGGTCTGGTCGCTCTGCGTATCGAGCTTGGACATGAAGCCGACCTTGTCGACCGGCTTGCCCAGGTACTCGACGTAGTCGTAGCGCCACTTCCACTGGTAGCCGGTGACCTTGACGGTCATCTGCGAACCGGTGGTGTCGGCCCACGAAGTGAGGCCGCCGGTGGCCAGGTACGCCAGCACGATCAGGATGATCACCGGGATGGTGGTCCAGACCACTTCCAGCGTGGTGTTGTGCGACCACTTCTCGGCCACCGCGCCGCGCGATTTGCGGAAGCGGAACATGGCGATGAACATCGCGCCGAAGACCAGGATGCCGATCACCACGCACACGCCGAGCGAGATGTTGTTGAGGTGGTAGGGCACCTGCGACCAGGTACTGGCGCCACGCTGCATGTTCAGCTGGTACGGAGTCGGGCTGGCCTGGGCCACGCCGCCGAGCAACGCAGAGGCGAGCATCGCCACTGCCGTGAATGATCGCCTGATGCCGCCAGATGTCATGTCTTGCACCTTTGTTGAACCTACTTGCGCTGCGGGACATTGAAATCAGCCAGCAGCACCATGAGTTTCTTCGACAGCTCGGCGCGTTCCTGTTCCGCGAGGAATGCCCCGATCTCCAGCTTGCGCCCGTGCGATGACAACAGCAGACGATCGTGTCCGTTACCCGGCTCCAACTTCACGCGCACCCAGTACAACTGGAAACGCGTGCAGCGCCGGCCTGGCAACGTCCGCACCTCCAGCGACGAAGCGTCGAGGGTGATGCGCTCACTGCGGTCGCCGGCCCGCCAGGCCACGCTCAACGCGACGGCCACGGCGGCGGATTCGACCAGTGCAAACAGCGGAGCAAACACATTCCCCTGCCACGCACCCAGTCCAGCCGTTATCAGCGCCAGCGCCACCAGGACCATGATCAGTCGACGCAAACCGCGACGGCTGAGCGTGCGATTGGGCTTGAGCCACATCGTCACGCACGGCAAGCCGGCGGCAGCTGGTCGAAGCACGATCATGGGGATCCGGCGTGCCTGGAACAGCGGGATGATAGGCCGCAGCGCGGCGGCGGGCAAGAATGGCGACAGCGGAAGAGCCGGATCGAAACCGGCAAGTCCTTGCACAAACAGCCCTGCCACGCCATCGACGGGGCGAAGGCCCGTCGCGATACGTGCGTCCAGCGTACAATCCCGCGCTTTCCTCCGCGCCCGCGGAATCCCCAGACCAGTGCCGTGACCCAGCCCATCCTCAGCCCCGAAATTCCCCTCGACAGCACGCCGGCGCGCGCGCGCATCACCGCCGCCTGGCTGCGCGACGAAACCGAAGCGGTCGACGACCTGCTCGCCCAGGCCACATTGCCCGCGGTCGAACGCGAACAGGTGATCGACCTGGCCGCCGGGCTGGTCAGCCGCGTGCGCAGCCGCGCCAAGGACCAGAGCGCGGTCGAATCCTTCATGCGCCAGTACGACCTCTCGTCGGAGGAAGGCGTGCTGTTGATGTGCGTGGCCGAAGCGCTGCTGCGCATCCCCGACAAGGCCACCGCCGACAAGCTGATCCGCGACAAGCTCGGCGAGGCCGACTGGAAGCGGCATCTCGGCCAGAGCGAATCGCTGTTCGTCAACGCCTCCACCTGGGGCCTGATGCTGACCGGCCACCTGGTGAACCTGGCCGAGGAAACACGCCACGATTTCAGCGGCGCGCTGCGCCGGCTGGTTGGCCGTGCGGGCGAGCCGGCGATCCGCCTGGCGGTGCGCCAGGCGATGCGCATCATGGGCCACCAGTTCGTGATGGGGCGCACCATCGGCGAGGCGCTGGACCGTTGCGCGAAGAAGGAATACGCGGTGTACCGCTATTCCTACGACATGCTCGGCGAATCGGCGCTCACCGGCGAAACCGCCGAACGCTACCAGCAGGATTACCGCAACGCGATCGCCGCCATCGGCGCGCGCGGGCCATTCGCCAACCACACCGACGCGCCGTCGATCTCGGTAAAACTGTCCGCGCTGCATCCGCGCTACGAAGTGGCCCAGCGCAAACGCGCGCGCCGCGAGCTCACCGGAAAATTGCTGGAGCTCTCGCAGTTGGCGATGAAATACGGCATCGCGCTGTCCGTCGATGCCGAGGAAGCCGATCGGCTCGAGCTTTCGCTTGACATCATCGGCGACGTGTTCGCGCATCCGTCGCTGCAGGGCTGGAACGGCCTGGGCATCGTGGTGCAGGCATACGCCAAGCGCACGCCGTTCGTGATCGACTGGCTGATCGAAACCGCACGTGCGGCAAATCGTCGCTGGTACGTGCGGCTGGTCAAGGGTGCGTACTGGGACGCGGAAATCAAGCGGGCGCAGGAGAACGGCCTGGCCGGCTATCCGGTCTACACGCGCAAGCCGAACACCGACGTGTCGTACCTGGCCTGCGCGCGGCGTCTGTTCGGCGCCGGTACGGAGCTGATCTACCCGCAGTTCGCCACGCACAACGCGCACACCATCGCGGCGGTCCATCACCTCGCGCAGGGCCGTCCCTACGAATACCAGCGCCTACACGGCATGGGCACGGATCTGTATGCCGAAGTGATTGGCCCACAGAACCTCAACGCGCCGTGCCGCGTGTACGCGCCGGTCGGCACACATGAAGATCTGCTGCCGTATCTGGTGCGCAGGTTGCTGGAAAACGGCGCCAACACCAGCTTCGTCAACCGCGTCGTCGATGAAAGCGTGCCGGTGCGCGAACTGGTCGCCGATCCGTGCGAGACCGTGCGCGGCTTCGCCTCGATTCCCCACCCGCGCATCCCGTTGCCAGTGAACCTCTACGGCGAGAGTTCTGCGCATGCGCAGAATTCAAATTTTGTATCCAGGAAGAATTCCATGGGCGTCAACTTTTCCAACGACAACGAACTGAAAACCATGGCCGACGCGGTCAACGCGCACGCCGGCCCGTGGAGCGCCGCACCGCTGGTGCCCGGCGCCGCCGCGTCAGGCGAAACCGTGACCGTGACCAACCCGGCCGATCGCCGCCAGATCGTGGGCAGCTACACCGCCGCGGATGCCGGCATCGTCGACAAGGCACTGGGCAATGCGGTCGCCGCGCAGTTCGGCTGGGATCGCCTGCCGGCCACCAGCCGCGCGGCGATCCTCGAGCATGCGGCCGACCAACTCGAGGCTCGCCGTAGCGAGTTCATCGCGCTGTGCGTGCGCGAGGCCGGCAAGAGCCTGCCCGATGCGATCGCCGAAATCCGCGAGGCCGCCGACTTCCTGCGCTACTACGCGACGATGGCGCGCCGCCTGTTCGGCCAGCCGGAAAACCTGCCCGGCCCGACCGGCGAGAGCAACCAGCTGTTCCTCAACGGCCGCGGCGTGTTCGTGTGCATCAGCCCGTGGAATTTCCCGCTGGCGATCTTCCTCGGCCAGGTCAGCGCCGCGCTGGCCGCCGGCAATGCCGTGATCGCCAAGCCGGCGGAGCAGACCTCGCTGATCGGTCATGCCGCGATCAAGCTGCTGCACGATGCCGGTGTTCCCGCGGACGTGCTGCAGTACCTGCCCGGCGACGGCGCCGTGGTCGGCGCCGCACTGACGAAAGATCCGCGCGTCTCCGGCGTGGCCTTCACCGGTTCCACCGACACCGCCTGGGCGATCAACCGCGCGCTGGCCGCGCGCAACGCGCCGATCGCCGCGCTGATCGCCGAGACCGGCGGCCAGAACGCGATGATCGCCGACTCCTCCGCGCTGCCCGAGCAGATCGTCAAGGACGTGATCGCCTCTGCGTTCCAGTCCGCTGGCCAGCGCTGCTCCGCGGCGCGCGTGCTGTTCGTGCAGGAAGACATCGCCGACAAGGTCTGCGCGATGCTCGCCGGTGCAATGGACGAGTTGAAGGTAGGCGATCCGGGCCAGCTCAGCACCGACGTCGGCCCGGTGATCGACGAGGACGCGAAGCAGATCCTGGTCGACCACGCTGCGCGCATGGACCGGGAAGCAAAAAAGATCGGCGAAGTCACGCTCGACCCCGCATTCACCGACCACGGCACTTTTTTCGCGCCACGCGCGTACGAAATCCCCTCGCTCGCCACGCTGACCCGCGAAGTGTTCGGCCCGGTGCTGCACGTGATCCGCTGGAAGGGCAGCGAGTTGGACAAGGTGGTCGAGCAGATCAACGCGACCGGCTACGGCCTCACGCTCGGCATCCACAGCCGCATCAACGACACCGTCGACTACATCGCCAGCCACGCGCGCGTCGGCAACTGCTACGTCAACCGCAACCAAATCGGTGCGGTGGTCGGCGTGCAGCCGTTCGGCGGTGAAAACCTTTCCGGCACCGGTCCCAAGGCCGGCGGTCCGCACTACCTGTTGCGCTTCGCCAACGAGCGCACGCTCACCATCAACACCACCGCCGCCGGCGGCAACGCCTCGCTGCTGACCATCGGCGAGTGAGGATCGTCCCATTGCACTGGCTTCATTGCGATGGAGCCAGTGCAACGAGTAAGTTGCATGCACTCGCTCGGGGCGTTCCGCATGACCAAACAGAAGAAGAGCCAGACCTACTACATCACCTGGATGGGTCCGGTACTGAACGCTTTGCGTGCCTTGGGCGGATCGGCGAGCCCTCGCGACGTGTCCGGGCATATCGCACGAACATTACATTTACCCCCAGAAATCACTGATGCCACGCTGAAATCGGGCGCCAATCGTTTCCACAATCAAGTGCAGTGGGCCCGGCAATATCTGGTGTGGGAAGGGCTGCTGGATGACACCACGCGCGGGCGCTGGGCGCTGGGCGCTGACCCAACTTGGCTGGAAAACGCATCTGGGCGAAGAAGCAGCAGCCCAACTGGCCAGTTCGCGTAATCGTTCCCAGCGCGTCGCGGTCCAACTTCAGTCGCCTTCCCTCGCTGTGGCCCGTACAGAGAAAGACGAGGCACTCCTTCCTGGCGAAGCGCAACAGCTCGATTTGCTCGGCATTCTCAAAGAGTTGCCACCGTACGGATTTGAACTGATCTGCGGCCGACTCCTGCGTGAACATGGATTCGAAGAGATCGAGGTCACCCAGCGCTCGCGTGATGGTGGCATTGATGGGTACGGACTGTTGCGACTCAGCCCGTTCGTAAGCATGCGTGTTGCGTTTCAGGCCAAACGATATAAAGACGTCGTCTCGCGCGGAGCCGTAGGCGAATTTCGCAACGCACTGCTTGGACGCGCCGAAAAGGGTGTATTCATCACGACCGGACGATTCACTACGGACGCGGAGAACGAGGCCACCCGCGATGGCGTTGTCCCGATTGAACTCATCGACGGCGAACGGCTCGTCGAACTTTTTCAGGACGCCAGCATTGGAGTAAAGCCGAAGACGGTCTACGAAATCGATCATGCGTTCTTCGATGAATTCCGTCGCGATGCCTGACGGCAACGCATCGCTGCTGACCATCGGCAAATGAGCTCACTGTGATCGCCGTGATCGCTTCGCAAGACCGCAGGGTGCGGGCCTGCGTTGTGCGGCGCGCCATCCTGATCGGCGCGCGCGTGCTATAGAAAGCGTCATCCCGGCACCTGCCGCCGGCCAGCCTGGGGAGGCTGCACCATGGCACGTCCCGCCGAATCGCTCGGCCATCATCCACGCGGCGCGCAAGGCATCGCCGTGTCCGATCCTCGCTACACCGTGGCGGACATCCCGTCCAACGTGCTGCTTTACCTGAGCCAACAGGCGCTGCGGCGCGGACTGGCCTGCGACAGCTGGTTCGCGGGGCTGGGGCTGCAACGCAGCCAGTTGAGCGATCCGTCGCTGCGCGTGTCCTACCGCCAGGCCAGCACGGTGATCCGTCGCGCGCTGCGGACCTTTCCCGAAGCCGACATCGGCCTGTTGATCGGATACAGCGAGACGCCCGGCAGCTTCGGCCTGCTCGGCCTGGCGATGACCACCGCGCGCACCTTCGGCGACGCGATGCGCGTGGGCATCGAACACCACAAGGTCTGCGGCGCGCTGCTGGACGTCACCTTCGAGGCGATCGACGAGCGCGAGGTCGCGCTGATGGTGTGGCCACGCTTCGGCGAAACCGCGCTGCTGCCATTCCTGTGCGAGGAGCTGTTCGCCAGTTCGCTGGTGATGGCGCGGCAGTTGCTCGGGCCGACGTTCCGCCCGGCCGGGCTCGACCTGACCTATCCCGCACCCACATACGCGCCCGCTTACGAAAGCATCTTCCAGTGTCCGGTCCGCTTCGGTGCGCAATGCAACCGCGTGCGCGTCGACAGCCGCTGGCTGCAGCAGGAACTGGCCGGCCACAACCCGCTGACCGCGCGGCAAGCGCTTGCACTGTGCGCGCAACAGGAGCACGCCGGCGGCGCGCGGCAGGAAATCGTGGTCGCGGTGGAACGGTTGTTGCGCAGCAGGCTGCGCCAGCCGCCGACCGTGGGCGAGATCGCACGTACGCTCAACCTCAGCGAACGTTCGCTGCGGCGCCAACTGGCAGGGAATGGACGCGTGTTCCGCGAAATCCACGATCGCGTGCGCGCCGAACTGGCGCTGGAACTGTTGCAGGCCGGTTCACTGAGCGTGGCGCAGGTCGGCGGCGAAGTGGGCTTCAACGATCCGCGCGAATTCCGCCGCGCCTTCAAGCGCTGGACCGGCATGGCGCCGCAGGAAGCGCGCCTCAGCGTGAGCTGAGCCCTCCGTTGCGATACCACGCATGGCCGATTTGCCCCCCGTGGGTTGGCCGTTTTGCCCTCCCCCCATCCGGCGCTTTGGGTGACAGTGGAACCCATGGCGGCATCTGGCCGAATGGGGATCAACGACATGCGCAAACTGCTCGTCACCTGTGTCATCGGCGTGGCTCTCGCTGGCTGCGGCAAGCAGGAATCCGCACCGCAGGGTTCCGGCGACGCCAGTTTCGAGGCGAAACTGCAGGAACAGTTGCTGGACGCAAAACCCGGCAGCGTGATCGACATTCCCGCCGGCCACTACCACCTCGCGCGCGGTCTCAGCCTGCGCACCGACGGTGTCACCATCCGCGGCGCCGGCATGGACAAGACCGTGCTGTCGTTCAAGGACCAGGTAAGCGGCCCCGAAGGCCTGCTGGTCAACGCCAGCGACTTCACCGTCGCCAACCTGGCGATCGAGGACACCAAGGGCGATGCGCTGAAGATCAACCAGGGCAAGAACATCACCATCCACGGCGTACGCGTGGAATGGACCGACGGCCCCAAGACCACCAACGGTGCCTACGGCCTGTATCCGGTGAAGACGCAGAACGTGCTGATCGAGGATTCGGTGGTGATCGGCGCGTCCGACGCAGGCATCTACGTGGGCCAGTCCGACAACATCGTCGTGCGCCGCAACCGCGCCGAGCGCAACGTGGCCGGCATCGAGATCGAGAATTCGGTCAACGCCGACGTCCACGACAACACCGCCACCGACAACACCGGCGGCATCCTGATCTTCAACATGCCCAACCTGTCGCAGGCCGGGCATGCCAGCCGCGTATTCAGCAACAAGGTGTTCGCCAACAACACCGGCAACTTCGCTGCCAAGGGCGCGGCGGTGGCCAGCGTGCCGGCCGGCTCCGGCATGGTGGTGAACTCCAACGACAAGGTGGAGATCTTCGACAATGACATCGCCGACAACAAGACCGCGAACATCATCGTCTCCAGCTATTTCTCCACAAACTACTACAACAAGCGCGGCGTGGCCGCTGACTACAACCCGTACCCGAAAAGCATCTTCATCTACGGCAACCGGCTCAAGGGCGGCGGCGATTCACCCGACGGCATCAAGCTGAAGACGCTCAAGACCGCGGTCTACGGATTCAACGGCCACTTCCCTGACGTATTGTGGGACGGCTACAGCGATCCGAAGGCGCTGGTCGATGGCGTGCCGCCAGCCGGCGACCGCATCTGTATCAAGGACGTGAGCGGCGTACTCAATGCCGACGGGCCGCACGACTACAAGAATCCGAGCACCGACACCAAGCCGTACGAATGCACGCTGCCCAACCTGCCCGCCGTCGTGCTCGCGCCGGAACCGAAGGTCTGATCGTGCCTTCATTGTTTGTGCGCTTTTCCAGGCTTGCCTTGCCGATGCTCGTGTTGTTGCTGGCGGCCTGCCATCGCGACATGCCGGCGGTTGCTTTCCATGCCGAGGGCAGGCCCTTGAAGCTGAGCGACTGGCATGTGGTCGAAGTGCGCGACGGCGCACTGCAGCTCAACGCAAACGTGGTGCCCTACGATCTCAACACGCCATTGTTCAGCGACTATGCGCACAAGCTGCGCACGATCTGGATGCCCACGGGAACGTCGGCCAGATACAACGCGACCGACACTTTCGATTTTCCGGTCGGCACGATCATCAGCAAGACCTTCTACTACCCGAATGTGAACTCGCAGACGAAAAGCGGCGGCGCGGCCACCGACGTCGCGCGCAGCAACGACTACTCGCACGACTTCGCCGGCCAGGGGCTGGATCTTTCGCACGTGCATCTGGTCGAGACGCGCATCCTGGTCCGTCGCCAGGACGGTTGGGCCGCGATGCCCTACGTGTGGAACGACGCGCAGACCGACGCCACGCTGGCGCGCACCGGCGCAGTACTGCCGCTGACCCTGGTCGATGCCGCAGACGCGCGCGAGAATTTCAATTATGTGGTGCCGGACGAAAGCCAGTGCGCCAGTTGCCATGCGCAGGACTGGATCAGCCGCAAGATCCATCCGATCGGCCCGAAGGCGCGGCACCTCAACAAGGACTACCGCTACGCCGAAGGGTCCGAGAACCAGCTCGAGCACCTGGTGAAGATCGGCTACCTCAACAGTGCGCCGGCACCGGCGGCTGCACCACGCAACGCCAACTGGAGCGACACGCATGCCCCGCTGGACGCGCGCGCGCGCGCCTACCTCGACATCAATTGCGGCCACTGCCACAACGGCAACGGCGCCGCGAATACCACCGGCCTGACCCTCGACATCGGCACGCCGGAAGACCGCCACCTCGGCGTATGCAAGCCGCCGACCGCGGCCGGTCGCGGCACCGGCGACCACTTCTTCGACATCGTGCCGGGCCAGCCGGACGATTCGATCCTGCCGTACCGGCTGTCGTCGAAGGAACCGGGCGTGATGATGCCGGAGATCGGCCGCAGCACCGTGCACCGCGAAGGGGTGGCACTGATCAAGGCGTGGATCGCCGCGCAGGTGGGGGCCTGCGTGGCGATTCACTGAGAAAACCGATTCACGAACGCCGCGACGGCATCGTCGCGGTCATTCCATGCACGGGGAGCACGGCATGAGCATGCGTCAACGTCCACTTTCCACCGCCCTGCGCCGGCTGCTGTTCGGCGGCAGCGCACTGCTGTTCTGCGGGCCATTGATGGCGCAAACCGCCACACCGCCAGAGGATGCCGCCACCCCAAACACGGCGGCGAAGAAAGCCACCCAGCTCGGCAACATCACCGTGACCGCGCAAAGCCGCAGCCAGGAGATGCAGTCGGTGCCGATCCCGCTGCAGATCGTCACCGCCAGGCAGATCGATACGCTGGCGGCCACCGACCTCAGCAAGATGAGCCTGTTCGTACCGGGCCTGGTGGCCAGCGCCGACCAGCCGACCCAGCCCCGCTATGAAATGCGCGGCATCAGCACCGACGACTTCGGCGTCGGCACCGAGTCTGCCGTGGGCGTGTACATCGACGGCGTCTACGCGGCGCGCTCGGGCGGCGCGCTGCTGGCCTTCAACGACATCAAGCGAATCGAAGTGCTGAAGGGACCCCAGGGCACGCTGTTCGGCCGCAACGCGGCGGCCGGCGCGATCTCGATCATCACCAACGAGCCGAGCGACCAGTTCGAGGCGAAGGCCCGTGTGCGCTTCGGCAACTACGGACGCGAATACGGCGACGCGCTGCTCAACCTGCCGATCAACAAGGACATGGCGCTGCGCGTGAGCGTGCTCGACAACCAGAGCGACGGCTGGGTGAAGGACGCCGCCACCGGCAAGTCCTACGGCAAGGACAACGACTGGGGCACGCGCGCGGCATGGCGCTGGAACGTCACGCCGGACACGCGCGTGCTGCTGTCGTGGGATCACGAGAAGCTCAACCAGCCGCCGCAGCCGGCCTTCGGCCTCGTCGCACTATCGGACAACCCGCAGGAGCGCGCACCATTCCCGGCCGATCCGTCGACCTATCTCAACCCGCTGCATGCGCCGCTCTACAACGACGCGGTGGGTGCGGCCGAAACGCGGCGCTTCGATGGCGCGACATTGTCGATCGACCACGCCTTCAGCTGGGGCAGCCTCACCTCCACCACCGCGTGGCGCAATTTCGACACGTTCAACCGCGGCGACTACGACGGCACCAACCACCTCGTCGACTATCTCGACACCACCAACATCGAGCACAACAACAGCTGGTACCAGGAATTCAAGCTGAGCGGCAACACCGACCTGGTCGACTGGGTCGCTGGCGCGAGCTACTACCAGGAGCAGGCACGCCAGACCAGCCAGACCAACGTGTTCACCGACAGCGTCGACACGCTGGCGCAGAACGTGATGGGTGCAGGCACACCGCTGGCCGACATCAGCCAGGCACTCGGCTCGCTCGGCCTGCCGTTCAACCTGCTCGGCGATCCATGGCGCGAGCAGATCAACAACACCGGCCACTTCAAGGCGTTCGCTGCGTTCGGCGACGTGATCTGGCACCTGAACGATCGCCTCAACCTGACCACCGGCGTGCGCTTCACCCGCGACCAGAAACAGTTCACCTGGTACAACCCACCGCGCCAGGCGGCGGCGTTCGACCAGACCATCGCCGAACTCAAGAGCAACGAACTGTTCGGCGTGCCGATCTACGACCTGCTGCCGCCGGAGGCGCAGGGCGCGCTGGACGCGTTCAGCCAGAACCTGATTTTCAACGCGGCCAGCGGCGCCCCGGTCGGCGTTCTGGTGAAAAGCAAAGACAGTTGGAACGACGTGAGCCCGCGCGCGGTACTCGACTACAAGTTCACCCCCGACACCATGGGCTACGTGTCGGCGACCAAGGGCTACAAGGCCGGCGGCTACAACAGCGTGCAGATCGGCTCGCACTTCGCGCCGGAGAAAGTGTGGAACTACGAAGCCGGCATCAAGACGGTGTTCCCGGAACAGAACCTGCTGTTCAACGCGTCGGCCTATTACTACCGCTACAACAATCGGCAGTCGCTGACGCTCGACCCCAACAGCGCCGGTTCCGGCGTGCCGCGTTATCTGGTCAGCAGCAGCGACCAGCAAGCGACCGGCGCGGAGATCGAGTTGCAATGGCAACCGGTGAGTGCGCTGCGGCTGGGCCTCAATGGCGCATACATCGATGCCACCTATCGCGACGCCGTCGCGCCATCGGGCGTGCGCCTGAATGGCCAGCCCACCGGCGAACCGACGTTCTCGCTCGCCACCACCATGGCCTACACATGGCAGAACGTTGCCAACGGCGCATTGGAGTTCGACCTCAGCTACGCCTATCGCGGCAAGTCGCGCTGCAATCTCGATTCGCAACTGCAAGGCACCTGCCAGATCAGCCCCAACTTCAGCGTCGGCTCCTCGCAGAACCGCGCGGATGCGCGGCTCGACTGGCATGCGGCGAACGATCGCTGGGGCGTGGCGTTCTATGTGACCAACCTGGCCAACCGGCGTTATGTGACCGGCGTGAACAACATCACCGAGAGCGTATTCGGCACGCCGTACGCGGACATCACGCCGCCGCGGATGTGGGGCATGGAATTGCGTGTCAAGCTGTGAACCCATGAACGACGATACCGCCGCACTGCTGCCGTCGCTGCAACGCCTGCGCGCCGCGCACGGACGCGATCCGGCACCCGCCTGGCCCACGCGCGCCAGGCGGTTGCGTGCGTTCGAAACCATGCTGCGCGAGCATCGCGGCGAGATCGTCGATGCGATCAATGCGGACTTCGGCTGTCGTCCGCGCGAGGAAACCGAGCTGCTGGAAATCTTCCCCAGCCTGTCGGCGATCCGCCATGCGCTGGGCAAGGGCCGACGCTGGATGAAACCGCGGCGGTCGCTGGCCGGTCTGCTGTTCCTGCCCGGCCGCAACGAACTGCGGCCGCAGCCGCTCGGCGTCGTCGGCATCATCGTGCCGTGGAACTACCCGCTCTATCTGGCCGTCGGGCCGCTGGTCGACGCACTGGTCGCCGGCAACCGCGCGATGGTCAAGATGAGCGAATTCACGCCGCGCTTCTCGGCCCTTTTCGCCAAGCTTGTGGGCAAATATTTCGCTGCCGACGAAGTGGTCGTGGTCAATGGCGATGCCGACGTGGCGCAGGCGTTTTCGTCGCTGCCGTTCGACCATCTGCTGTTCACCGGATCCACCGCGGTCGGCCACCACGTGATGCGCGCCGCATCCGCCAACCTCACCCCGGTGACGCTGGAGCTGGGCGGCAAATCGCCGGCGATCGTCGGCCCGGGCGCGCGTTTCGAGCATGCGGTGGAACGCATCGTGTTCGGCAAGCTGGTCAACGCCGGCCAGACCTGCATCGCGCCGGATTACGTGCTGCTGCCGCGGGCACGCATGGCGGACTTCATCGATGCGGCCAAGGGCGTTGCGGCACGCCTCTATCCGCAGCTTGCGCAGGGCGCGCAGTACGCCAGCATCGTTTCCGACCGCCAGTACCAGCGACTCGCCGCACTGCGCGACTCGGCGCTGGCCGATGGCGCCCAGGCACACCGGCTTGGCGATGCCGCCGACGATCCGTCGCGCCGCCTGCTCGTGCCGCAGTTGCTGAGCGGCGTCAGCGACGGCATGAGCGTGATGCGCGAGGAGATCTTCGGCCCGCTGCTGCCACTGGTGCCGTACGACACGCTGGACGAGGCGATCGCCTATGTCGCGGCGCATGCGCATCCGCTGGCGCTGTATCTGTTCGAGGAAGATCGCGCGCTGATCGACAAAGTGCTGACGCGCACCGTGGCTGGCGGCGTCAGCGTCAACGACACGCTGTATCACATCGCCCAGCACGGCCTGCCTTTCGGTGGCGTCGGCGCGTCGGGCATGGGCGGCTATCACGGCGAGGCGGGTTTCCGCACGTTCTCGCACCTGAAACCGGTGTTCCGGCAGGCACGCTTCAATGGCGTGGGGCTGCTTAACCCACCTTATGGCGCGCGCTTCCGGCGCATGCTGGAACTGATGCTCAAGCGCGGCTGATCGGCAGAGATCCTGCGGCGCCATGCAAGAAAGCCTCCCTTTCGGGAGGCTTTCTTTTGGACGTCCATTTGAAAAGCTGCAGGCTAGAACTTGTATTGCGCCGACAGGCTCAGCAGGTTACCGTAGTCATTCGCATAACCTGTCAGCACGTCTTCGGTCGGGCTGACCGCGCCATCGATATGCGCCTTGCTGACAAAGATGTGCGCATACGAAGCGTTGATCTCGAAGTGCTCGTTGGCCTTGTAGCCGATGCCGATGGTGGCCAACTTGCGGGTTTCGTCGGGCACGCGCGGCTCGCGGTAGGTGTCGTCGGTGGGCGTGGTGTCCAGCGCCAGGCCGGCGCGCAGGGTGAGCTTGTCGTTGACGTAGTAATCGCCGCCAACCGACACGTACCAGCTGTTCTTCCAGTTGAAAGCCTGCGTGCTGGTCGGCTGCACCGGATTGCTGTAAGTCACCTGCAGCTGCTTGAACGTATTCCACTGGGTCCAGGCCGCATCCGCGCCCAAACCGAACTTCTCTTCCTGATGCCAGTAGCTGAGGGTGGCGGATGCCGGCGTGGTGAAGGGCGCGGAGCCGTCGGTGTGGGTGAACGGCGTGCCGCCGCCGAGCAGCGGTGCCACTGCCGGGTTGGACAACAGTGCCACGACGTTGTCCGGCACCTGGTAATTGGCGGTGCCATGCAGGGTGTGCGAGATCTTCGAGCGATAGTCGATCGCCAGGCGGTCGTTGGGGGTGATCTTCCAGTACGCGCCGAGCTGCCAACCGTAGGCCCAGTCGTCACCGTTGATGCGGGCATAGCCATCCGTGCCCGGCGGCACGATGGCACCGACCTGCGCCGCCAGCGCCTGCGCCACCTGCGGGCTGATCTGCCCGGCGCCCGCGGCCTGCTGGATCAGCCCGAGGCCGACCATGTTGAAGTTGATTCCATTGGTCAGCGTGGCGCTGGTTTTCTGCGCGATGAAGCTGGCGCCAATACTGAAATTGTCGGACACGTCGTACGAGCCGGACAGCGTCGCGTCAAACGACTCGAACTTGGACTTCAGCGTGTTGTAGCGGCCGACCCAGTTCTTGTCGTACTCGGTCTGGAACCCGAACGGCACCGAGAAACCCAGGCCCAGGTGAGCACGGTCGCCGACCTTGGTGGCGAAGAACAACGTGGGCACCGGCAGCGTGGTGCCGGCATCGCCGCCGTCGCCGCCACTGATCGGACGACCCAGCCCGTCCTGCGCGCTGCCATGGAACTGCGAGCTGAAATTGATGCCGGTGATATCGGCCTGGAGGTAGGTGCCATCCAGATCCATCATCGCGGCCGGGTTGTTGGCGACCACCGAAACATCGCCGCCTGCGGTGGCCGAACCGGCATAGGCACGGCCCAGGCCCTTGGCGCTGTCTTCCTTGAGCTGGAAGGCGCTGGCGTGGGCGTTGCTCGGTACAATCAGGGCGCCAACAATGGCGACGCTCAACGCGCCGAGCGTGAGCGAACGGGCAGCGCCCGTGGGGAAACGGAAAGACTTGTGCATCGCTTGCTCCTGCTTGTCGTAATGCGGCTCGGATTGGCAACCGGGCTGAGACGTGGAATTCATACGTGCGTTTGAAGCCCGTGCGCGGCACTTTGCCCGCTCACCCAGGGTGTTGCAAGTGCGCGCGCAGCAAATTTTTAACTACTGCAGTCCGGGTAGTGGAAGCACCGCCGGCAGCGTTCATGGCGTACATCATCGCCGCGCACTGCTACTCTCGCCGGTCGTTTTGGCGTCCATGCATCCCTACGGGTACTTCCATCATGCAATGTTTTGTCTACGCCAGTGTGCGCAAGAGCGACAGTTACCTGTGGCTGGCCCGGCGCGATGGCTTCGAGGTGCTGTCCGAATCGCTGACCTTGCTGTTGGGCGAACTGCGCTTCGTGCTCGAAGTGCAACTGGACGAACGGCGCAAGCTGCCCGTGGAAGACGCGGCACAGATCATCGGCCACTTGCGCACGCAGGGCTGGCACCTGCAATTGCCGCCACAGGAAACCCTGGCCACTGCCAACCACCCTGCCTATCAGCATTCCGTCCGCGACGGCCGCGAGGAGTGAGGCGCCAGCCGCGTGCGCCGCCAAGCGATCGCGCCCCCGACGGCGCATCGTTCGATGGTTCGCATGTCGAAGGGGTTAACGCTAGGTTACCGTCTGTCATTCCAACGATTTCTATACTGTCCGCATGACCCAGCCCAAATCGCGTCGTCGCCCCCCGCTTCTGCAAGCTCTCGCCTGGTTCGTTCCCGGCCTGGTCGCCGTCGCCATTGCCGGGATCACCGCCCATCCGCTGACGCTGATTCCGCTGCTGGCCGCCAATGCGCTGACCATGGCGGCGGTGTGCCACGCGATCGGCTTCGATCCCGAGCCGCGCTTCGGCCGCACCGTGATGCGCCGCGGTGCCGCGCACCTGGTCATGTTCACCGGCTATACCGTGCTTGTGTTCGTGCTGGTGGCCTGGCCGATGCTGCAACTCAGCCGGGCGCCCAGCCTGGGCGCCGCACTGATGCTGGCCGCCGCGCTGGCATTGGGGCTGGTGGCGCTATGGCGGCTGTGGCCGGCGTACGGGCTGGTGTTCGTATGGGACGACGCGTATCCCACCCAGCGCGACGGCTCGTGGATATTCACCGCGACCCTGCGCAGCATGGCGTTCGGCCGCCATGTGTCGCGCGAAGAGCGTTTCTTCAGCCATTTCCTGCCGGCCGCCCTGTCGCTGCTGGTGCTGGCCTTCGGCGCCATCGCGCTCACCGGCCTCTATGGCGGCATGCTGACCTCCGAATTGCGCATCGCGGCGCTGGCGCTGTACGGCGTCGTGCTGCTGCCGCTGGGCAGCCTGATCGTTGCCAACCGCACGCTGCGTGCGCTGCTGTGCGAACGCCGCGACAACCACAAACCCGCTGCTGCAGCCCCGGGCGATGTGCGGCATACCAAGCCGGTGATGTTGAGCGAACAGGAACGCACCGCCGGCACGCCTGAACAGGCCCAGGCACTGCTCGCCGCGACCCGCGACGGCGATATCGATCGCGCGCTGGCGCTGGTGGAGGCTGGCGCCGATCCGGATACCGCGCCCGATGCCGACGATCGCGACCAGCGTCCGGTCTTGATGCTCGCCGCCCTGCTGCCCGACACCCGGCTGCTGCGCGCAC
The DNA here is from genome assembly GCA_036398675.1 of Rhodanobacter sp. Lineage (GTDB taxonomy): Bacteria > Pseudomonadota > Gammaproteobacteria > Xanthomonadales > Rhodanobacteraceae > Rhodanobacter. The sequence goes on from DASWOQ010000041.1 coordinate 33,688, forward strand.
TGATCGCCAAGGGCGCGGACGTCAATCGCGCCAGCGGCGGCATCACCCCGCTGCTGGCGGCGACGCGCGACAGCTGGCACGGCCGCGCCGAAGCGGTGCTCACGCTGCTCGCCAACGGCGCCGATCCACTGATCGCCGACGGCGAAGGCAACACCGCCATGCATGGCGCCGTACTCAGCGGCGATGCGGGCGTGGCGGCGATGCTGCTGGACTCCGCCGCGCCGATCAACGCGCTCAACAAGGCAGGCATCAGCCCGTTGTCCGCCGCCTGCCGCGCCGCCAACTGGCCGCTGGCGAAATTCCTGCTGGAGCACGGCGCCAAGCCGGTGCTCGCCGGCGCAGAGCCGGCGCTGGTCGCTGCCGCCGGCATCGCCGACGACGACACCACCGGCGTCAAGTTGCTGCTGAAGCATCGCGCCGCGGTCAACGCGGTCGACGCGCGCCAGCGTCATGCGCTGCTCGGTGCGGCAGCCGAAGGCCACGAACAGATCGCCCGCGCGCTGTGCGCGGCCGGTGCCGACGTCGCGCTGGCCGATCACCACGGCAGCACGGCGCTGATGGAAGCCGCGCGCGCCGGTGCCTGCGGCATCGTGGAGTTGCTGGCCCAGTCGCAACCCGATGCGCGCGCGCGCGATCACCATGGCCGCGACGCGCTGACCCTGGCGTGCCAGTCGCCGCACGCGCACGCCGAAACCGTGCGCGCCCTGCTCGCGCTGGGCGCCGAACCGAAAACCCCGGGCAGCGACGGACGCAGCGCGCTGGACCACGCCACAGCGGCCGGCCGCTGGGACTTGGTCGCGCTGCTCGATCCGGACACGCCGCTGCCGGCCAGCCACAGCCGCGACCTGCTGGCCGATGGCGCCGACACGCCCGCGCACCTGCTGGATGCGCTGCGTTTCGGGCATTGGGCGATCGTCTCGGGCTTCGCCGAACGCGTGCGCGAATGGCCGCAATCGCAACTGGCGCAGTTGTACAGGGATCTCGCCGCACCGGGCCAGGGCGCCGGCCGACGCTGGCTGCTTGAGCACGGTCTCCAGGCCGAGGCCCGGCTGGCACCGCCGACACGGGACGTCCCGGAAGATGCCGAGGCGACGACACCCGCACCGGCCTCGATAGGCCCGCGCCTGTTCGACGCCCTCCTTCAGCAATTGCCGAATGCCACTGAAGCGCTGGACGACCTGCTGCAGGCCGGCGCGAGCCCGGCCGGCGCCGGCCTGCTGGCGCTGGCGCTGGCGCGGCTGAACGGTGCCGCGCAGGGCGCGGCGTTGCCGCTGGACCTGCTCGAGCGCGGCGCCGACCCGTTCGGCGCGGATGCGCGCGAGCGCACGCCATTGCATCTTGCCGTCGTCAACGGCCAGAACGCATTGGTGCAGGCATTGCTCGCGCGCGGCTGCGATCCGAACACACGCGACCGCGATGCCCGCACGCCGCTGTTCGCCGCGCTCGAACATGGCGCGCAGGCGTTGCCGCTGGTACGCGCGCTGATCGCCCATGGCGCCGACCCGGAGGCCGCGGACGCGAATGGCGAAACGCCGCTCGGCCTGGCGCTGGAACACCCCGACGTGGAGCGCTGGCTCGACTGGCGCGACTGGCCGCGGCCGCATCGCGCCTTGCGTGCCGACGACCTGCCGGCCGCCGCGAGCATCGGTGCACTGGTCACCGTGCAACGGCTGCTGGAACTGGGTTTCGCCGTGGACACCCGCGACGACCAGGGCGCCACGGCGTTGCTGCGCGCGTGCGGCGCGGGCCATCGCGAGGTGGCCGCGTGCCTGCTCGACGCCAGCGCGGACGCTTCGCTCGCGGCACGCAGCGGGGTGACGCCGCTGGCCGCCGCCGTGGCCGCGCGCCGCGAAGCGCTGGTCGGCCTGTTGCTCGAACACCACGTCGCGATCGAGCAGCGGCTGCCGAACGACGCCACCGCCTTGATGGTGGCCGCTGCAATGGGTTATCCGGATATCGCCGACACGTTGCTGGATGCCGGCGCGGACGTGAACGCCGTCGATGCCGGTGGCCGCAGTGCGCTGCACGCCGCGGCGCAATTCGGCTTCGAGCACAACGACAGCCTGCGCGCCCGCCGCCTGTTCGACAGCCTGCTCAAGCGTGGTGCCGACATCAACCGCGCGGACAGCGAAGGCAAGACGCCGCTGCTGCTGCTGCTGGGCGCGCAACTGCGGCCGGGCAGCGACTGCGACGCTACGCACATCGGCGCGCTGGTGCCGCTGCTGCTGGAGGCCGGCGCCAGCGTCGAGCACGCCGACCAGCGCGGCGTCACCGCGCTGCACGCCTGCGCGATGCACGCGCTGCTGCCGCCGGCGCGGGTGCTGCTGTCGCGGGGTGCCGATCGCAATGCGGCCGATGCGTTCGGCCGCACCGCCGCCGACGTCGCGCGCCAGCTCGGCTACATCGACATCGCGCACGAACTGGCCGCGCGCAGCAGTACGATTCCCAGCGTACGACAGACATTGCGGCAACCGGCGCAACCGGCGGAGTGAACGAACTCGCGCGGCACCAGATGCGCCGCGTCACGCTCAAAGCTGTTCGGGTTGGACCTCGCCCTTCTCGCGATCGCGCTCCGCACCCGGCTCGGCGTCGGCTTCGAACAACTGCTCCAGGTCCCTCAGTGCATCGCGCGTGCTCTGGATCAGTTGCGTCTCGTCGTCATAGACCAGCGCCTGCTTCTTCAACAGGTCTTCGTCGTAGCGGCGGAAACGCTCCACCCGATCGGCCGCCAATTCCGCCGACAAGCCCAGTGCCCGCAGCGTCTTGAGGGTCATCTTGAGGCTGGAATGAAATGTCTCGCGCACCGGCTCCTCCACGCCCATGTCCATCAGCCGGAACACATGCTGGCGATTGCGCGCGCGCGCGACGATCTTCAGGTGCGGATACTGGCGGCGCACCAGCCGCGCGGTGCGCAGGTTCGCTTCCGGATCGTCGGTGGCGATCACGAACACCTCGGCCTTGTCCGCCTGCGCGGCGCGCAGCAATTCCGGTCGCGCCGGATCGCCGAAAAACAGGTTGACGGTGCCGAAGCGGCGCGAGAAATCCACCTGCTCCACGGAATGTTCCAGCGCCACGAAGGGAATCTTCTGCGCGCGCAGCACGCGGGCGACGATCTGCCCCATGCGGCCGAAGCCGGCGATGATGACGCGGGGCGGGGCCGTGTCGATGGTGTCGAACTCGCGCGTCGATTTCTTCGGCTTCACGTTCAGCAGCTTCGCCGCCGCCACCACCAGCAGCGGCGTGAGCGCCATCGACAACGTGATCGCCAGCACCAGCGCATCGCGCTGGCCGATGCTGATCAGGTGCACCTCGGCCTCCTGCTTCAGCACCACGAAGGCAAACTCGCCACCGCACGCCAGCAGCGCCACCAGGCGCAGCGTGTCCGAACGATCGAGTCCGCCAAGCAGCCGGCCCAGCGGCCACAAAAGCACGCCCTTCAGCACCAGCAGCCCGGCGACCAGGCCGAACACCAGGCCGGGTCGATGCAGCAGCAGCGACAGATCCATCGACATGCCGACGCTGATGAAGAACAGCCCCAGCAGCAACCCCTTGAACGGCTCGATGTGCGATTCGAGATCATGCCGGTATTCCGAATCGGCCAGCAGCACGCCGGCGAGAAATGCGCCCAGCGTGGCGGAAACGCCGGCCAGTTCCATGATCAGCGAAACACCCATGACCACCAGCAGCGCGGTCGCCGTCGACACCTCCACCGAATCGGCACGCGCCACGAAACGGAACACCGGCCGCAACAGGTAGCGGCCACCCACGATCACCGCCACGATCACGCCGACCGTGCGGCCGACACCTATCAGGTCGAAACCGTGCACGCCCGACGATTCTGCCAACAATGGCACCGCGGCGATCAGCGGAATCGCCGCCAGATCCTGGAACAGCAGGATGGAAAACACCTGCCGTCCATACGCCGATGCCGCCTCCTTGCGCTCGGCCAGGATCTGCAGGCCGAATGCGGTCGACGACAGCGCCAGGCTGCCGCCGACAATCGCCGCCGCGTTGCCCGAGAGCCCGAACAGCCAGTAGCCGACCGCCCCGATCGCCACGCTGCAGCTCACCACCTGCAACAGCCCGGTGCCGAACACCGAGCGTCGCATCACCCACAGCCGCTGCGGCGACAATTCCAAGCCGATCACGAACAACATCAGCACCACGCCGAACTCGGAGATCGTCGCCACGCCTTCGGTATCGCTGACCAGCCGCAGCACCTGCGGCCCGATCACCACGCCGGCGATCAGATAACCCAGCACCGAGCCGAGCCGGAACCGCTTGGTCAGCGGCACCGCGATCACGGTGGCCAGCAGGAACACCACGGCGGTCTGCAAAAAATTGTGACCGGCCATGTGCAGTACTCCGTAGCGGGAAGACCCGATTATTCCACGCGGGAAGCAGCTGTGCCGCTAACAAGATGAGCGAAAATTCCGGTGGTACCTCGAACGAAAACAGCAAGGCCCGCTCATGGCGGGCCTTGCTGTTTTGACATCGGATCAAACGTCGTGGATGCCGATCATTTCTTCGGCGAGTCCTTCAACCCGCGATTCTCCAGCATCGGCTCGATCGCCGGATCCTGGCCGCGCCAGTCCTTGTAGAGCTTGGCGAGTTCCACGGTGTTGCCGCGGGAGATCACCATCGCGCGGAAGCGGTCGCCGTTTTCGCGGGTGAGGCCACCGCGGTCCTTGAAACCGATGAACGCGTCGTCGGCCAGCATCTGCGTCCACAGGTAGGCGTAGTAACCGGCGGCATAGCCGTTGCCCCAGATATGCTGGAAGTAGCTGGAACGGTAGCGCGGCGGCACGTAGCTGAGGTCGATCTTCTCTTTCTTCAGCGCGGCGGTTTCGAAGGAGTCGGCGTCCTGCAGCGGCGCATCCGCGCCGAGCATGTGCCAGTTCATGTCCAGCAGCGCGGCCGACACCAACTCGGTCATGTCGTAGCCGGAGTTGAACTTGCCGGCCTTGGTCATCTTGTCGACCAGCGCCTGCGGCATCGGCTCGCCGGTCTTGTAGTTCTTCGCGTAGTGCGCGAACACTTTCGGATCGGTCGCCCAGTGCTCGTTGAACTGCGACGGGAATTCGACGAAGTCGCGCGCAGTGTTGGTGCCGGACAGGGTCGGGAACTGCTCGGCGGCGAACATGCCGTGCAGCGCATGGCCGAACTCGTGGAACATGGTGATCACGTCATCGAACGACAGAAGTGCAGGCTGGCCGGTCGAGGGCTTGCTGAAGTTGGCCACGTTGTAGATCACCGGCTTCTGGCCAAGCAATTTCGATTGCGTGACCAGGTTGTCCATCCACGCGCCGCCATTCTTGTTGTCGCGCTTGAAGTAGTCGCAGTAGAACAGCGCCAGCGAACTGCCGTCCTTGTCGAACACCTCGAACACGCGCACGTCCGGCTGGTAGACCGGGATATCCTTGCGCTCCTTGAAGGTCAGCCCATAGAGCTGGTTGGCGGCATAGAACACGCCGTTCTGCAGCACGTTGTCCAGCTCGAAGTACGGCCTGATCTGGCTCTCGTCCAGGTCGTACTTGGCCTTGCGCACCTGCTCCGAATAGAAGTTCCAGTCCCACGGCTCGACCTTGAAGCCGCCGTGCTGACTGTCGATGACGGCCTGGATGTCTTTCGACTCGGCCTGCGCGCGCGCGGTGGCGGCAGGCACGAGTTTCTCCATGAAGGAGATCGCCGTTTCCGGCGTCTTGGCCATCTGGTCGTCGAGTTTCCACGCCGCGTAATTCGGGAAGCCGATCAGCTTGGCCTGCTCGGCGCGGATCTGCGCGAGGCGCTCGATGAGCTTGCGCGTGTCGTTCGCATCGCCTTTTTCCGAGCGACCCCACGACGCCTCGAACAGCGCCTTGCGGGTGTCGCGGTCGGTCAGCTCCTGCAACTGCGGCTGCTGCGTGGTGTTCTGCAGCGGCAACACCCATTTGCCGTCCAGCTTGCGATCCTTGGCGGCCTGCGCCGCACCGTTGAGCTCCGCATCGGACAGGCCGGCCAGTTTCGCCTTGTCGTCCACCACCAGCGCGGCGTCCTTGGTCGCGGCCAGCAGCTTGTTGGTGAACTGCGTGCTCAGCGTGGACTCTTCGCCGTTGAGTGCTTTCAGCTTGGTCTTGTCGGCCTCGGACAGCTTGGCGCCGGCATGCACGAAATTCTTGTAGACCACCTCGACCAGGCGATCCGATTCGGGATCGAGCTTCAGCGCGGCGCGCTGGTCGTAGACCGCCTCGACGCGCTGGAACAGCTTGTCGTTGAGATGGATCGCATCCGAATGCGCGGCGAGTTTCGGCGCTTCCTCTTCCTGCAACTTCTGCAGCGCATCGTCGGTGTTGGCGCCGGTGACCGCGCCAAAAACCTGCAGCACGCGCGACAGCATGGCGCCGGATTTCTCCATCGCCACGAAGGTGTTGTCGAACGTCGGCGCATCCGGGTTGTTGGCGATGGTGTCGATCTCGGCCATGTGCTGCTTCATGCCCTCCTCGATCGCCGGCTGGTAGTCGCCGTCCTTGATCTTGTCGAACGGAGGCGCCTGGAACGGCAGCGTGCTGGCACTGAAAAACGGATTGCTGGTCATGGCGGTGGCGGCCGGTGCGGTGCTGGCGGCAGCCGCGGAAGCGGCCGGCGCGGATGGCGAGACGGCGCCCTGCGGCTGCTGGGAGCAGGCGGCAAGAACCACCGTGGTGGCAATAACAATCGTGCGCAGACGAAGCATCTGGTTTCCCCAGGGTGAGAGTCCACAAGTCGGACGTGGCAGGTTTTTCAACTTGCGGACTGTACCCACAGCGCGGGCACTTTCCAAACGCCGCGGCCTGCCGCTCAGGCCGCGCGCATGTCGCGCAGTTGCCAAGCCGAGCCGATCAGCAGATATAACCGATGCCGCACCACGCTCATCGGCAGGCTGGTGACCAGATCCACTTCGGTATGCAGGTCGACGACCCTGGCATGCACTTCGGCGTCCGCGTCGGTGACGGCCAGACTGCTGTCCACCGCATCGGGATCGGGCTGCGCGGCACGCCAGCGCTGGAACAGGTCGTCACCGCGCAACGCCTGCTGCAGTGCCGTCGCAAAATCGTTCGGCCCGGCGCCATCGTAGGTGAAGCGCGGATCGTCGCCGCGCGCATGGCCGAGATCGGCGATGGACAGGTAGTAATGATTGCGTGCCATGGAGTTCTCCGGCGTTGGATCGATGGCGCTATCGGAACACGTTGGATGTGAAGCTCACTCCAACATCGCCACTGCGGCGCGCAGATGTTCCGTTGCCCGTTCCGGCGAGAGGCCATGCGGCAGCACGCCGAGACAGGGCGCGGAAAACAGCTCGCGCAGGGTCGCGAGGTTTTCTTCCAGCGCAACCATCGCTGGATCGATGGCGTTGCCGATCCAGCCGAGCAGACGGCAGCCGTCGGCCTCGATCGCCCGCGCACTCAGCAGCGCGTGGTTGAGGCAGCCCAGCCGCAAGCCGACCACCAGGATCACCGGCAACTTCCACTGCCTGGCAATCTCCGACGCCAGCAGTCCCGGCGCCAACGGCACCAGCCAGCCGCCGACGCCTTCGACCACCACGCAGTCGTGGCTCGCCAACAGCTGTTCGAAAGCGCGGCGCAACGGCGGCAGCGAAATGGTCACACCATCGTGCGCGGCCGCCAGGTGCGGCGACAGCGGATCGCGCATCGCCACGGGATTGATCAGTTCGTAAGGCGGCGAACCGCTGCTTGCCGCCTGCAACGCCAACGCATCGTCATTGCGCAGACCTTGCGGCGTTTCCATGCAACCGCTGGCCACCGGTTTCATCCCGCAGGCATTGCGTCCCGCCATGCGCAACGCATGCAGCAACGCACAGGACACATGGGTCTTGCCGAC
>DASWOQ010000042.1:0-42735 GCA_036398675.1 Rhodanobacter sp.
GAGAGCACTACAATCTCAAATACTCCCAGGACTGCATCCGCCCCTCGCGATAAGGCATCACCCCGTGAAACGGCCGCGGATCGTCGTCGAACACCAGCGGCAGAAAATGCCGGTCGCCCTCCCACATCGGCAACTCCATCAGGCGGTCCAGCGCGACCCATTCGAGTGCGCCTTCCGGATTGCTGGTCAATGGCGTACCGCTGAAGCTGTCGATCACGAAGATGAAACCGAGCCAGTCTTCGCCGTTCTTGCCGAAGCCGGGCCAGTTCAGCGTGCCGCGCAACTGCATCGATCCGCACTCGATGCCGGCCTCTTCGAGGATCTCGCGGCGCATGCAGGTGGCGATGTCCTCGCCCGGCTCCATCTTGCCGCCCAGACCATTGTACTTGCCCAGATGAAGGTCATCCGGCCGCGCGTTGCGATGGATCATCAGCACCTCGCGCCGATCGGGCGAGAGCACGTAGCCCAGCGTGGCCACTATCGGGGTGTAGGGCATGACTTTGGCGCCAGCAAAAATGGAAGTTGAGGGCAGAAGTTTAACGGCAACGCGCGCCCCTCGCCGAGCGAGGCCTGAACATCTGCCGCTCGTGGACTTGCGCAGTGCATGACTTGGCGGCGACCATCGACGGATGTCTCTCTCCTCTTTCCTCCCGCCGCGAGCCGCCGCCACGATCCGTTCGCTGCGCTGGCTGATGCCGCTGGCACTGCTCGCGACTGCATGGGGCTGCACACCGCCTGCGCAGGCGGTGGACAGCAGCGATCTGGCGTTCGAAGGCCAGAACTATCGCGCGGTGCGCCTCGACCTGAAACGCGAGCAATTGAGCCTGCACTGGCGCGATCCACAGAGCGGCGCGCCGTTCGGCGACATCGAGACCCTGCGCCGGTGGGGCGAAGCGCACGGACAGCGGCTGGTGTTCGCGGCCAATGCCGGCATCTACGACCGCGCGTTCGCGCCGCTGGGCCTGTACGTGGAGAACGGCAAGACAGTGGTGCCGCTGAACCTGGCGCACGGCAATCCTGCATCGGGCAATTTCTCGCTGTTGCCCAACGGCGTGTTCGCCATCTACCCGGATGGCCATGCCGCGGTACGCACCAGCAGCGATTTCAAGGCGGATGGCAAGCCCGCACAGTGGGCAACCCAATCCGGTCCGATGCTGCTGATCGACGGCAAGCTCAACGAACAGTTCGTCGATGATTCGTCCAGTCTCAAATGGCGCAGCGGCGTCTGCGTGCGAACACCCACCGAGGTCGTATTCGCGGTAAGCGAAGCGCCTGTGAACTTCCACACCTTCGGACGGCTGTTCCGCGACAAGCTGGGATGCCGCGACGCGCTGTACCTGGACGGCAGCATCTCGCAGTTCTATGTCGACGGCGAAGGCTATACCGGCGCGCCGGCGCTGATGGTGAAGCCGTACGCGGGCATCTTCACGGTATTCGCCAGGCGATGAGGGCGCGGCTGTGGCGACTCCTGGTGCCGGCGTTGCTTGCGCCGCTGCTGTTCGCGATTGCGGCATGGGGGTAGCTGTTGGAGGGCAGCCGCGCGCGGCGCGACGGCGTGCGACGCACGCCTGAACTGAAAGCCCGCGTCTGCATCGCCTGCGATGCGGTGGTCGATGTTGCCTACGCACAAATGCCGCCGACGCAGAAACTCCAACTCGATCGTTATCGCGACGGCGTCAACGCCGGCCTTGCCGATCTGCGCGCACGGCCGTGGGAATATTTCCTGCTGGGCAGCAAGCCCCAGCCGTGGCAATCGCAAGACAGCCTGCTGTTGATCGCCACGATGTACCCGGACCTGAATAGCGACAGCCGCAACAAACGCGAGCTGCACATCGCGCAGATGCGCTCGGCGCTGCCTGGACCACTGGTGGATTTTCTGCTCTCGCCCGATCCCGACTGGGAAGCGCCACTCGGTAGCGAGCTGTCGCATATGCCAGTGCTACCCGCCACCGATGTCTTCGACCTGCGCCGGCCCGTGGCTGCCGCATCGTCGGCAGGCGTCGCCGATGCGGCAGCTGCCCATGTTCGATGGGCCACGGCCGGGCAGTAACAATCTCGTCAACGACTTGAGCATGCCTGCAAGGAAGCTAGTGTTCCGTGATAGGCATGTTCGTTCGTTTACGCTCCCTCTCGGTGAAAAACTGTTAGGCAGATGAAAGCACTCGCATCTCGGCTGACACGAGCGCCTTGCCGGCTAGTTGCTGACCACTGCCGTGCATTTGACTCCGCCGCAGGTGAAGTCGACTTGCTGCCCTCTGCCCACGATGACGTTGACATTCAGATGGGTTTCGACGGGATGCCCGTCCTTTTCCAGCGTTACTGAATACGTGCCCAAGGGTAGCGAACCGATGACGTAACGGCCTTTGGCATTTGCCTTGACGTGGCGATGGATACCCGTCGTGCTCTGCGCCGTGATTGTCTCACCGACTGGCGCCCGGCCAAACACGCTGCCGGCGGTTTCCTGCGCGTGGACTGCGGCTGATCCGACCGCACCGCAGATGCCCAGAGTGATCACCATGGCCATGTTCCGGATGGAGAACATGGCGCCACGGGGGGAAAGATTGATCCGGGGGGAGTTCTTGCTTTTCATGGATTTCCTCAACTTGATCAAGACAGTGAATCGAAGTGAGCTTGCCGACAGTTCGGCGACCGGCTCGTTTCAAGGGCAGCGTGAAGCATTGGCCTCACTGCGGGGTCCGCCGCCTGCCCTCATGCGCTCCCTGGACCCGGATCGACAGCGGATGCGTCGATCCACTTTCCTGGAATGACCTGCGGCGAGCGATGCGTGGGACGGTCCGCATTGGGAAAAATCTTCGCCGGTGATCGGGAACAACCCGACTGTCGCCACGACGCTTCCGGCAACCGACAGTTGGCCGGATCAGCTTGCCGAATCGGTGGTCGCGGCAATATGGCTCGACGCAACATTCGCCACGCTGGCCTTCGACAGCAGCATGGAGCCGACGGTCAGAACACCAGCCAGCACGCAGGCGATGAACAGGCTCTTCAGCATCAGGGTCTCGAATTTCATGACGGTTCTCCGTGGTGTGGAATCAAGGCTTCGAGAGGTATATGGCAAACCTCGTGCCAAGCCGACGAATCCCACAAAACCGCACTCCTGAGCCATTTATTCGGTTTCCGATCGACCGGATAACTGTCCGCGGACGATGTCCCGACTGTCCGGACACGGCACGGACAATCCACAAGCACTCCTCGTGCTTTTCGCAATAATAATTGCTTAAATTACTATTGACTTGACAATCATATCCTAGGCAATAACATTTGCGCCTACGTGAAGAATCACATCGTTCGTTTTTGCCGGCCAGGCACAGAGAGCCCCGCAAGTGAATCAAGCCAGCCCGGGTGAGAACCCTGCCCGAAGTACAAGTCGTCGCAGCCTGCGCTGCTGCCGGAGGCAAGTTCGCCGCACCCAGGCCGGATTATTCCAACGCACGCGCAGCAGATACCTGCCAAGTCGGCCTTCAGTGCCCACGCCCCATCGCTGTCTGCCCATGCCGTGTGGAGAAATCGCCGCGATCATCCGCACCAACATGCGGCCATGCGATCGGACAGAACCGAAATCGGCAACGTACGGATGGCTTTCACAAACCCGACATCCCACTGAAAAATCGTCATGACTGCCCAATTCCGCCCACCGAATCTGGTGCTGAGCACGATCGGCCTGTCGCTGGCCATTTTCATGCAGGTGCTCGACACCACCATCGCCAACGTCTCCCTGCCGACCATTGCCGGCAACCTTGGCGTGAGTTCGGACCAGAGCACGTGGGTGATCACCTCGTTCGCCGTGAGCATGGCCATTTCGCTGCCGCTGACCGGCTTCCTCACCCGCCGCTTCGGCGAGGTGAAACTGTTCGTGTGGTGCACCCTGCTGTTCGTACTGGCCTCGTTCCTGTGCGGCGTCTCGCAGGACATGGGCATGCTGATCCTGTTCCGGGCGATCCAGGGCGCGGTGGCCGGACCGATGTATCCGATCACCCAGAGCTTGATGATCGGCATCTATCCAACAGCCAAACGCGGCATGGCACTGGCGCTGCTGTCGATGGTGGCAGTGGTGGCACCGATCGCCGGACCGATCCTCGGCGGCTGGATCACTGACAGCTATTCCTGGCCATGGATCTTCTTCATCAACGTGCCGATCGGCATCTTCGCCAGCATGGTGGTGGCGAACCAGATGAAGGGCCGGGCGGAAAAAATCGAGAAACCGAAAATCGATTACGTCGGGCTGATCGCGCTGATCGTCGGCGTCGGCGCACTGCAGATCGTGCTCGACAAAGGCGATGACGAGGACTGGTTCAACTCCACCTTCATCATTGTCACCAGCATCGTCTCCGCGATTGCCGTCGCTGTGTTCCTGATCTGGGAGCTGACCGACAAGCAGCCCATCGTCGATCTGAAACTGCTGCGCCACCGCAACTTCAAGTACGGCACGCTGGCGCTGGTTCTTTCGTACTCGGCCTACTTCGCCATCAACCTGTTGCTGCCGCAGTGGCTGCAGCGCAACCTGGGCTACACCGCGACATGGGCCGGCTTCGCGGCCGCACCGCTCGGAGTGGTTCCATTGCTATTGACCTTCATCGTTGGCCGATACGCGATGCGCTTCGATCTTCGCACGCTGGCAACGTTCGCATTCGTGGTCATGGGCACCACCTGCTTCATTCGCTCAGGCTTCTATCTCGACATCGACTTCGATCATGTCGCCATGATGCAGCTGATGATGGGCCTCGGGGTGGCATTGTTCTTCATGCCGGTCACGGTCATTCTGCTGTCCGACCTGAATCAGGACGAGATCGCTTCCGGCTCGGGGCTGGCCACCTTCCTGCGTACTCTGGGCGGCAGCTTCTCGGCCTCGCTCACCACTTTCATGTGGGACCGGCGTGCGGTAGTCCATCACGCGCAACTTGCGGAAAGCATCAATGCCTACAATCCGACCGCGCTGACGGCACTGAACCAGATCGGCCACAGCGATACGCAGTTCGGCGCCAGCGTGATCAACGGGATGATCACCCAACAGGCCTATCAGATCTCGTTCAATGAACTGTTCCATGCGCTCGGCTGGATCTTCTTCGCCCTGATAGGCGTCATCTGGCTGGTCAAGCCGCCCTTCACCGCCAAGGCCGGCGCAGCGGCCGGCGGCCATTGACGCCACGAACGACGACCCAGGCGTGATCGAAAGGAGGCTCGAAATCATCTGCGCAGATCAAACCAGCAGTCGTTCGCATATCGCTCGATACACTGCCGGCAACTTCTGCAGCTCTGCCACCGCCACGCACTCGTCCACCTTGTGGATGGTCGCGTTGACCGGGCCGATCTCGACGACCTCGGTGCCCATCGGCGCGATGAAGCGGCCATCGGAAGTGCCTCCGCCGGTGCTCTGCTCGGGTTCGATGCCGAACTGTTCGCTGCAGACAGCCACCACGGTCTTGCGCAGCACGCCGCCGGGTGGCGTGAGGAACGGTTCGCCGGAGAGGTTCCAGTCCAGCGCGAAATCCACGCCGTGGCGCTGCAGGATGGCTTCGGTGCGCGCGCGCAGGTCATCGGCGCGACTGGCGGTGCAGTAGCGGAAATTGATCAGCGCCTTCAGCTCGCCGGGAATGACGTTGTTGGCGCCGGCGCCGGCGCTGAGATTGGAGACCTGGAACGAGGTGGGCGGAAAGTCGCTGTTGCCTTCGTCCCATCGCTCGGCGGCGAGTTCGGCCAGCGCGGGCGCGAACGCGTGGATCGGATTGAGCGCCTTTTCCGGATAGGCGACATGTCCCTGCACGCCGCGGACGGTGAGCGTACCCGACAGCGATCCTCGGCGTCCGACGCGGATCAGGTCGCCGAGCGTCTCCTTCGCCGACGGCTCGCCGACCACGCACCAGTCGATCTTCTCGCCGATGGCCCCGAAGTGTTCCACCACCTTGCGCACGCCATCCAGGTTGGCCGGGCCTTCCTCGTCGCTGGTCAGCAGCAGGCCGACCCGCCCCGTGTGCTGCGGATGCGTTGCGACGAACTGCTCCAATGCCACCACCATCGCCGCCACCGAGCCTTTCATGTCGGCGGCACCGCGGCCGTATAGGCATCCATCGCGAATCGTCGGCTCGAAGGGCGGGCTTTGCCATGCTGCCTCCGGACCGCTCGGCACCACATCCGTATGACCGAGGAAAACCAGCAACGGTCCCTGTCCCGGCTTGTTCGCATCGCCATGCGTCGCCCACAGATTGTCCACTTCGCCGTAGCGCAGGTGTTCGACGCGGAAACCTGCACGCGCGAGCCGTTCGCCGATCAGCGGCAGGCAGCCGGCGTCTTCCGGCGTCACCGAGCGGCGCCGGATCAGGTCGAAGGCAAGCTCGAGAACATCGGACATGGCGTGGAATCGTCAGGCGGAATGAATGCAGCGTAGCAAAGGAACCGATCGGTGGCGGAACGGATCACTCGTCCAGTTCGTCGTCGCGCTGGCCGAGATAGATCAGCGCCGCCAGCAACACCTCGACGAAACGGAAGGCGCTGGCCAACCCGTTCCACTGCGTGGACATCCACATGCCGAACCATTCGCCGCCGATGGCCATGAAACCGCCGAGCCACAGCATCAGGCCAAGCGTCAGGCCCGCCACGGCCATGCGCTTGGCGCGATGGAACGCGCCGGCAGGCTTATGCCGCGCACTCCACATGCGCCAGGCACCGGCACCACAAAGAATCGCCGCTACTGCTTCGGTGGCGATGATCGACACGTAGGCGACGTGCTGCAACAACAGCGAATGGATCGCACGGTAGTGGATGCCCGCATCGGGAAAGATCGTGTCCATCGCCAGCACGTGCTGCACGAAAGCAAGGTTGCTGCGGTAGCCGGCGATGTTGCCGAAGGCGACCAGCGCCACCCACAGCGCGATGGTCGCGACCAGCAGGATCCTGGAAATCCGCACGGGCATGTCGTGGCCTTTTCAGCGACCGAAGAGTTTCTTGAAGCCGTTGTCGGTGAAGCCCACGCTCACCGCGCCATCGGGTTGCACGACCACCGGGCGGCGGATCAGCGCCGGATATTCTTTCAGCAGCAAGGTCCACTCGGGATCGCTGCCGGGGTTCTTGCGCTGCGGTAGCAGGTTGCGCCAAGTGGTGCCGGATTTGTTCACCAGCTTCTCCCAGCCGCCGAGCTGCTGTGCCCAGGTTTTCAGCATGGCGGCTGGAACGGGGTTCGCGCGATAGTCGACGAACGCATGCGCGACATCGAAGCGCGCGAGCCAGTTGCGTGCCTTCTTGCAAGTGTCGCAGTTGGGCAATCCGTAAAGGGTGATCGGGGTGTCGGTCATGGAGTTTCCTTAGTGGTGAAGCGAGGGACGAGAGACGAGTCGCAATGGCGAAAATCAAGGCCTCACAGACGAAACGAAGCCCCTCGCCCCTCGTCCCTGCTCTATCTCATTCCCCGCCGCGCAGCAGCTCGTTGATGCTGGTCTTGCTGCGTGTTCTTTCGTCGACCTGCTTGACGATGATCGCGGCATACAGGCTGTGGCTGCCATCCTTCGCGGGCAGGTTGCCTGCCACCACCACGCTGCCGGCAGGCACGCGCCCGTAGCTGGTTTCGCCGGTGGCGCGATTGTAGATGCGCGTGGACTGGCCGAGGAATACGCCCATGCCGATCACGCTGCCGCGTTCCACCACCACGCCTTCGACCACTTCCGAGCGTGCGCCGACGAAGCAGTTGTCCTCAATGATGGTCGGGTTGGCCTGCAGCGGTTCCAGCACGCCGCCGATACCGACGCCACCGGACAGGTGCACGCCAGCACCGATCTGCGCGCACGAGCCGACGGTGGCCCAGGTGTCGATCATGCTGCCGGCGCCGACATGGGCGCCGATGTTGACGTAGCTCGGCATCAGCACCGCGTCTTTGGCGATGTACGCGCCGCGGCGCACCAGTGCGCCGGGCACCACGCGCGCGCCGAGCCGCTGCAGTTCGTCGTCGTTGCCTTGCGTGAAGCGCAACGGCACCTTGTCGAAGGCCAGCGCGGCTCCACCGTCGACCACGCGGTTGTCGCTGATGCGGAAATACAGCAGCACCGCTTTCTTGATCCATTGGTTGACCGTCCAGCCGCCCTGCCCGTCAGGCTCGGCGACGCGGCGTTCGCCCGATTCGAGCAGATCGAGCACCTGCCCCAGCGCGGGACGGAGATGCGTTTCAATTTCGGTGGAGCCAAGTTCGTTGCGGCGCTCGAATGCGTCGTCAATCAAGGTTTCGATGGATTGCATGGATATGGGGTCACCGGCAGCGGGAAGGAGTCGTCGGCCGCCAAGTTTCGCAGCGAGCCGGCCAGTCACCAAGATTACACGCGCCACCGGTGCAGCCAGAAGCCTGATCGATCGACCCGGGGTTGCGAACCCGGTTGGCTGGTGCCAGGCAAACAAAAAAGGAGAACCCGAATGGATTCTCCTTTGTTCCCGTGCGATCACGGGGTGCGAATTGGTGGGCGGTACAAGGATCGAACTTGTGACCCCTTCCATGTCAAGGAAGTGCTCTACCGCTGAGCTAACCGCCCGAATCGCGCCAGCGAAGCGGCGCGAGCGGCGAAGTATACGGGAGCTGCCCGCTGCGGACAATATCGGGCCGCCGAAGCAGCGGCTAGCGCAGGGCCTGTTCGCGCAGCTGGTGGATCTGGTCGCGCAACCTGGCAGCGTCCTCGAATTCGAGGTTCTGGGCGTGCTTGTACATCTGCGCTTCCAGCTTTTTCAGCATGCTGGTGGCCTGCGCGGCGGTGAGAGCAGCGTATTCCGCGCCCTGCTCGGCCACGGCGGCACGGCTGCCGCGCGTGGATTTGCTGCCGCGGCGATTGCCCGCTTCGCTGCGCGCGCCCTCCATGATGTCGGCGATGCGCCGCACGATGGTGGTCGGCGTGATGCCCTGCTCCAGGTTCCAGGCGATCTGCTTCTCGCGACGGCGCGCGGTTTCGTCCATCGCCGCCTGCATCGACGCAGTGACCTGGTCGCCATACAGGATCGCCTTGCCGCGCACGTTGCGCGCCGCGCGGCCGATGGTCTGGATCAGCGAGCCGGTGGAGCGCAGGAAACCTTCCTTGTCGGCATCGAGGATCGCCACCAGCGACACCTCGGGCATGTCCAGGCCCTCGCGCAGCAGGTTGATGCCGACCAGTACGTCGAACTCGCCCAGGCGCAGGTCGCGGATGATCTCGCTGCGCTCGACCGTCTCGATGTCCGAATGCAGGTAGCGCACCTTGATGTCGTGCTCGGCGAGATATTCGGTGAGGTTCTCGGCCATGCGCTTGGTCAGCGTGGTGACCAGCACCCGATCGCCGATCGCCACGCGCTTGTGCACTTCACCGAGCAGATCGTCGACCTGGGTACGCACCGGGCGCACTTCCACTTCCGGGTCGACCAGCCCGGTCGGACGCACCAGCAGCTCGACCACTGCGTCGCCGGATTTCTCCAGCTCGTAGTGGCGCGGCGTGGCGGAAATGTAGATCGTGCGCGGTATGCGTTGTTCCCATTCCTCAAACTTGAGCGGCCGGTTGTCCATCGCCGATGGCAGGCGGAAACCGAATTCCACCAGCGTCTCCTTACGCGAGCGGTCGCCCTTGTACATCGCGCCGAGCTGCGGCACGGTGACGTGCGATTCGTCGACCACCAGCAGACCGTCGGAGGGCAGGTAATCGAACAGGGTCGGCGGCGGCTCGCCAGGCGCGCGCCGCGTGAGGTGGCGCGAGTAGTTCTCGATGCCCTGGCAGTAGCCGACCTCGGTCATCATCTCGATGTCGAAGCGCGTGCGCTGCTCCAGCCGCTGTGCTTCGAGCAGCTTGTTCTCGCGATACAGGAATTCCAGCCGATCCTTCAGCTCGACCTTGATCGTCTCGATCGCGTTGAGCACGCTCTCGCGCGTACTGGCGTAGTGCGTGCGCGGATACACAGTGTAGCGCTGCACCTTGCGCACGGTTTCGCCGGTGAGCGGATCGAATAGCGCCATGTTCTCCACTTCGCCGTCGAACAGCTCGATGCGCAGCGCTTCGGTTTCCGATTCGGCGGGAAACACGTCGATGATTTCCCCGCGCACGCGATAGGTGCCGCGGCGCAAATCGAGTTCGTTGCGCGTGTACTGCAGCTCGGTCAACTGGTGGATCAGCTTGCGCTGGTCGATGCGTTCGCCCTTGGCGAGGATCAGGCGCAGCGACAGATAGTCTTCCGGATTGCCGAGGCCGTAGATCGCCGACACCGTCGCGACGATGATCGAATCGCGGCGAGACAGCAGGGCCTTGGTTGCCGACAGCCGCATCTGCTCGATGTGCTCGTTGATCGAGGCATCCTTCTCGATGAAGGTATCCGACGCCACCACATACGCTTCGGGCTGGTAGTAGTCGTAGTAGCTGACGAAATATTCCACCGCGTTGTTCGGGAAGAACTCCTTGAACTCGCCGTAGAGCTGCGCCGCCAGCGTCTTGTTCGGCGCCATCACGATGGTCGGGCGCTGCACGCGCTCGATCACGTTGGCGATGGTGTAGGTCTTGCCCGAGCCGGTGACGCCCAGCAGCGTCTGCGCGGCGAGGCCGGCCTCGAAACCATCGGCAAGGCGACGAATCGCCTGCGGCTGGTCGCCTGCGGGCTGGTAAGGAGCGGCGAGTTGGAAACGGTCAGTCATCGATGACACATGTGGGCGCGGCAAACCATTTTAAATCGGGACTGCTGACAGCCTGCGTCAGCAGACGCTCACGACTTCGGTGCCGTTTGGACCGCTGAATGGCTGCGGCCAGCGGCCTAGCATGGAAGCTCCGGCACGCAGGAGCGACGCCACGATGCGGAAGCAACATACATGCGGGCATCGTCAAAACGGCGTCACGCTGATCGAACAGCTCATGGTACTGGTGATTGTCGCGGTGTTGACTACCGTCGCGGCTCCGGTACTGAGCGGTCTGCTGACGCGCACCCGGCTGCAAACGGCGCAGATGGATTTCATCGCCGCCTCGCAGAGCGCGCGCGAGATGGCCATTACCACCGGCAAGCAGACGTTGTTCTGCCCGACGCGCGACGGCGCCAGTTGCAACGCTGACAGTGACTGGGAATATGGATGGCTTGTCGCCGTCGATGCCGATCACGACGACCAGCCGGACAACCACTCGCCTTTGCGGATTGGACAGGGCTATGCCGGAAAACTGGCAATTCGCAGCAGCAGTGGACGCCACCTGGTCCGTTTTCAACCTGACGGAAGTGCGCACGGCGCGAATCTCTCGATACTGTTTTGCCAGCCTGCAGGCAACGAACCCGTGCTGAGTGTGGTCGTATCCAACTCTGGCCGCATCCGTGGCGGCCAGGCCACCGCAACGCAGGCGGACAGTTGCCGCACCGGCCTGTAATCATCCTCGGGGCAGTCGCCCATCGCATCCACATGAGTCCGGATGGTCGCATAGCGACGGGACGTTTCGACCCTTCTCCGCCCTGGGCGCACGTCGCCGCTGCGTTCGCCTGCATCCGGCATGCTGCGGCGCGGCCACGGCATGCGCCGCCCTGCCGGTCAGCCGTCCTGGTTCAACCGGCGATAGATGGTGCTGCGGCTGATTCCCAGCTTGCGCGCGGCGGCCGCCACATTGCCGTCGCACGCGGCCAGCGCGCTATCGATCGCCTGCAGCTCGATCGACTGCAGGCTTCCCGCCGATACTGTATCGGACACGGCCGGCGCAGGCTTCCGGCCCTTCATCTCCGGCGGAAGATCGTCCGGCGTCAAGGTCGATCCCGTCTCTCCCAGCGCCATCATGCTGCGCAATGTGCCCACCAGTTGCCGCAGATTCCCGGGCCACGCCACGTGAGCCATGCACTTGAGCAGCGAGGGGTGCAAGTACATCGGAATCTGCTCCGCCCCGAGCGCCTGCCACAACTGGCGGATCAGCGTGGAGAGGTCCGCGTGTTCATGGAGCGCCGGCAGGCGCAGCACGGACTGGGCGATGCGATAGTAGAGATCGGCCCGGAACGTGCCGTGTTCGACAGCCGCGGCCAGATCGCAGTGCGTGGCCGCGATCACGTTGATGTCGATCGCATGCGCACGGTTGCCGCCCAGCGGAGTCACCTCCCGCTCCTGCAGCACGCGCAACAGGCGGCTTTGCAGATGCAGCGGCATGTCGCCCAGCTCGTCGAGGAACAAGGTGCCGCCGTCGGCCTGGCGCAGTAGTCCCGGGGCGCCCTCGCGACGCGCACCGGTAAAGGCGCCCGGCAGATAACCGAAGAGTTCCGCCTCGATCAGGCTTTCCGGCAATGCGGCGCAATTCACCGCGATGAACGGTGCCGTGACCCGCGAACTGCGCTTGTGCAGTTCGCGCGCAACCACTTCCTTGCCGGTGCCGGTTTCGCCCTGCAGCAGCAGCGGGATATCGGCGTCGAGCAGACGCACGTTGCGGTCGATGGCCGCATCGAGCGATGCGGAAAAGACCGCGGCCGGCGATCGCACGGGCTTGATGTGGGTTGACTGCGGCGGCCGCCTGGCGCTGCTGCCGGCGGCATGCGTCACATCCCGTCTGGCATGCACCATTTCACCGCTCTGGCAACGCATGCCGACCACGCTTCCCGGGCGCGGCAATGCCGAGACGAACAGGTCGTCGTAGCGCCGCTTGCCCAGTTCGCTCCAGTCGACGCCAAGCAATCTCAACGCGTGGCGGTTCGCCGCCACCAGCTTGTGCGCCTCGAACACCAGCATGCCCTCGCGCGAGGTACCGAGCAGCGCGGGATCGGGTTGTATGCGGACGATATCCGCGCCGTCGAAATCGCTTTCGAACAAGCGGTGCTCGATCTGCTCCACGGCCAGTTGCACCATGCCAAGGGCATGCAGGTGATGGATGCTGGATTCGCCGGACAGGTCGAGCACACCGACGACCTCGCCGTGAGGACCGAAAATCGGCGAAGCGGAACAACTCAGCACACGGTGCGGCGCGTAGTAGTGCTCGCCGCCGCGCACTTCGACCGCTCGACGCTCGATCAGCGCGGTGCCGATGGCATTGGTGCCGGTGGCCGCCTCGCTCCATGGCGCGCCGGGGCGCAGCGATACGCGGGCGGCCTTGCCAAGGAAATCGGCGTTGCCGAGCGCATCGAGAATGAAACCATCGGGCGCCGTCAGCACCACGATGCTGCCGGCATGATTGGCGCTGGCGTACAGCGCTTCCAGCTCTGGCCGGCACAGCCGCCGCAGCGACTCGTGCTTTTCCTGCATCTCATTCAGTTGATGCCGTTCGACCAGCGCGACGCTGGGCGGTGCGTCGGCAATCATTCCGTACAGGCGACAGCGGCGCCACGAGGCGAGGATCGTGTCCGAGACCAGTCCGTAGGGTTCGGCGCCGCTGTCGAAAAAACTGCGGCGCGCGGTATTGATCGATTCAACAAAGGGTGGCTGGCGCATGCGAAAGTCCCGAGTGTCGCAATCTGCGACATCTTGTTCAGTAGTGTTCCGATACAAAACACACGCTGCGGCAAAGCGCAACATCGACGCCACCGACCGCGGTGCTGCGTTGCAGCGATTTGAAAAATGTTTCCTTTTCCACAGGGTTTTCGACGGGTGGCACACCGCAACATCGCTGCTCCGGGAGCTGCCGCTGGCATGGCTTCTGCTCTTGACTCATCAACTTCCCCAGAGCTGGAGCACATTCCGATGACCAAGCTGGAACAGCAACATGTCGCCGTGCAGGTACCCTTCAAGCAGCGCTACGGCAATTTCATCGGTGGCCGCTGGGTCGAACCGGCCCACGGCAAGTATTTCGACAACATCACGCCGATCACCGGTCGCGCCTTCTGCGAAATCCCCCGCTCGGACAAGGACGACATCGAGGCGGCGCTGGATGCGGCGCATGCCGCCAAGGATGCGTGGGGCAAGACCTCGCCCGCCGCGCGGGCGCGCATCCTCAACCTGATCGCCGATCGCATGGAGCAGAATCTCGACCTGCTCGCGCATGCCGAGACATGGGACAATGGCAAGCCGATCCGCGAGACGACCAACGCGGACATTCCGCTGGCGATTGACCACTTCCGCTACTTCGCCGGTTGCATCCGTGCGCAGGAAGGCTCGCTGGGCGAACTCGATGACGACACCGTCTCCTATCAGTTCCACGAACCGCTCGGCGTGGTCGGCCAGATCATCCCGTGGAATTTCCCGTTGCTGATGGCCTGCTGGAAGCTGGCGCCGGCGCTGGCCGCGGGCAACTGCGTTGTGCTGAAGCCGGCTGAGCAGACCCCGGTGAGCATCCTTGTGTGGGCCGAGCTGGTCGGCGACCTGCTGCCGCCGGGCGTGCTGAATATCGTCAACGGCTTCGGCGTGGAAGCCGGCAAACCGCTGGCATCGAGCAGCCGCATCGCGAAGATCGCATTCACCGGCGAAACCACCACCGGACGGCTGATCAGCCAGTACGCCAGCCAGAACCTGATCCCGGTGACGCTGGAGCTTGGCGGAAAGTCGCCGAACATCTTCTTCGCCGATGTTGCCGACGAGGACGATGATTTCTTCGACAAGGCGATCGAGGGTTTTGTGCTGTTCGCGTTCAACCAGGGCGAAGTGTGCACCTGCCCGAGCCGTGCGCTGATCCACGAATCGATCTACGACAAGTTCATGGAGCGCGCCTTGAAGCGCATCGCCGCGATCAAGCAGGGCAACCCGCTCGACCCGTCGACGATGGTCGGCGCACAGGCATCGTCCGAGCAGTTGGAAAAGATTCTCTCGTACTTCGACATCGGCCGGCAGGAAGGCGCCGAAGTACTCATCGGCGGCGAGCGCAACGTGCTGCAGGGCGAGCTCAAGGACGGCTACTACGTCAAGCCCACGGTATTCCGCGGGCACAACAAAATGCGCGTGTTCCAGGAAGAAATCTTCGGCCCGGTCGTATCCGTCACCACCTTCAAGGACGACGCCGATGCACTGGCCATCGCCAATGACACGTTGTACGGGCTGGGGGCCGGCGTCTGGACGCGCAACGGCACGCGCGCCTACCGGTTCGGCCGCGGCATCCAGGCCGGCCGGGTCTGGACCAATTGCTATCACGCCTATCCCGCCCACGCGGCATTCGGCGGCTACAAGCAATCCGGCATCGGCCGCGAGAATCACAAGATGATGCTCGACCACTATCAGCAGACCAAGAACCTGCTCGTCAGCTACTCGCCGAAGAAGCTCGGCTTCTTCTGACGCGCGCGGCGCGGGCGGCCCTGCGTCGCCCGCGCCCCGTTTCGTCACCGCCGATTCGATGGCGATCCTTCCCCGTCAGGCCATGGCCATGCCCATCCAAGCATGGCAACGGCGCTGCCGTGCAGTCGGATCGCCACGTCCCCCGCTTGATACCTGCCCGAAATCCACGACACCAGCCGGGCCGTCCGAGACCCGCAACTTGCCGCAAGGGAGATGTACATGAGCCGCCGCACCATTTTCTGCAGGAACACGCTTTTCCTCGTCGCACTGATGACGACCGGCGGCGCGATCGCCGCCGACTATGCCCCGGTGACCGATGCCCGCCTGGGCGCCGCGGCCAGCGATGATGGCTGGCTGATGTACCGCCGCGATTACACCAGCTCCGGCTACGCGCCCTTCGACGGCATCAACACCGGCAACGTGAGCGGGCTCAAGCAAGTCTGGGATTACAAGACCGGTTTCGAGCAGGGCCACGAATCACCCGCGATCGTCAATGGCGATTACCTGTTCATCACCACTCCCAAGAACCAGCTGATCGCCTTCCAGGCCAGCACCGGCAAGCAGTTGTGGAAATACCAGCATGACCTTTCGCAGGTCGGACTCAAGACGATCTGCTGCGACGTGGTCAACCGCGGCGTCGCGCTCTACGGCGACAACGTCTATATGGCCACCCTCGACAACCACGTCGTGGCACTGAATGCGAAGACCGGCAAGGTGATCTGGAACAAGGCCCTGGAGGCAGCGGATGTCGGCTATGCGATGACGCTGGCGCCGCTGATCGTCAAGGGCAAGGTGATCGTCGGTGTCTCCGGCGGCGAATACGGCGCACGCGGCTTCATCGCGGCGCTCGACGCCAAGAGCGGCAAGCAGGTATGGAAGCAGTACACGATCCCCGCGCCCAACGAACCCGGCGGCAAGACATGGCCCAAGGGTGCTTACAAGACCGGCGGCGGCGCGGCATGGCTGACTGGCAGCTACGACGCGGAGACCGACACGCTGTTCTGGGGCGTCGGCAACCCCGGACCGTGGCTGGCAACGCTGCGTCCGGGCGACAACCTCTACACGGATTCGGTCATCGCCATGAATCCGGCCACCGGCAAGATCAAGTGGAATTACCAGTACACGCCCAACGACAGCTGGGACTACGACGGCACCAATGAAACGGTACTCACCGACATCAATTATCAGGGCACCGCGCACAAGGCCATCGTCAGCGCCAGCCGCAACGGCTGGTTCTATGCGATCGACCGCCTCAGCGGCAAGCTGATCTATGCCGAGAGATTCGCCAGCGCGACCTCGGTGAGCGGCTTCAAGGACGGCAAGCCGGTGACCGATCCGGCGATGCGCCCCACCGTCGACAAGCAGGTGCTGACCTGCCCCAGTTTCCTCGGCGGCAAGAACTGGTGGCCGATCTCAGTCGATCCGCAGACCCACATGGCCTATGTGCCGACCATGCACACCTGCATGACGATGAAAGGTGCGACCGTGAGCTACAAGGCGGGCCTTCCGTTCCTCGGCGAAACTTTCAAGGTCATCGCCGACCCGGCCTTCAAGGACACCTGGGGTTCGGTGCAGGCGCTTGACCTGGATACCGGCAAGCAGGTGTGGCGCTTCCCCTCCGCGCTTCCCTGGAACGACGGCATGTTGAGCACCGCTGGCGGCTTGGTGTTTTCCGGCAGTGCGGACGGCTATCTGTATGCCTTCGATGCGAAAACCGGCAAGGTACTGTGGAAGAGCCCGCAGATGTCGTCCGGCATCATCGGCGTACCCAGCACCTGGAAAGTGGATGGCAAGCAGTACGTCTCGATCTACGCCGGCTGGGGTGGCGGCACGCCGATCTGGGGCGGCGACATGGCCAAGGATCCGCGTGTCCTGAACATCCCGCTGGGCGGCCACTTCTACGTCTTTTCGCTGTAACGGAGCTTGCACATGAAGAAACATCATTTCCGACCGGGCAGGCCGGTGCTGCTGATGGCCGCCCTGCTCGCCTGCAGCAGTGCCGCGTCGGCGGCCGAGTTCTCGGTCTGCATCGACAAGAGCAGCCCGACCGCGCCGATGGACACGGCTCTCGCCCATGCGGTCGCCACGCAGGAGGGCAGCACGCTGAAGATACGGCTGTTCGACGGCAACGGCGATGACGACGGTTTCGATCTCAAGGAGTTCAACAAGCTGGCGAAAACCGACTGCTCGCTGGTGCTGGGCTTTCCCATCGACGCCGATGCGCACGACGTACCTGCCGGACTGCAGGCGACCACGCCCTACGGCCACACCGGCTTCGTGCTGGTGACGCCCAAGGCGAGCAAGGCCAGCACGCTGGACCAGTTGCCCAGGCACAGCGACGTGGCAGTGACTTATCAGACCACTCCCAATCTGTACTTCGTCGACCATCCCGGCGTGCAGGCCGATGTTCACATGACCGACACGGACACGCTCAAGGCACTGGAGCATCACGCCGTCAGCGCCGCCATGGTGTGGCAGCCCACGGTCGTCCGTTACCTCGCGTCCCGGCATGAAGCGGCACGCTTCGCCTATCACGAGTTGGACGAACCGCATGCGCAATTCAATCTCGTCGCGCTTTACGACGGCGATCACGCGGCTGCCGCCGAAACCTTCGACAAAGCCATCGCGGCACTGGCCGACTCGGGTCGGTTGAGTACGGTACTGGCGCCCTACGCACAAACCGGCGAAGCGGCAGGCGCACGCCATGCACGGACGGCATGGCTGCCACGATCGCGCTCGGCAGGCCTCATGGCCCGCAGTTGCGGCGCAGGCGCTTCCAAATCCGCGGCGACACCGGCCTTGTACACCGCGGCACAGGCGGACAGCGGCAAGCAAAAGTTCATGGACAACTGCGCGCAATGCCACGGTCCCACCTTGGAGGGCCGCGCGGGGCCGGCGCTGAAAGGCGCGAACTTCGCCCCGGCCAAGGCCAATTTCCACGTGGGCGACATTTTCACCATCGTCTCGCAGAACATGCCGGCCACCGAACCGGGTACCCTGCCGCATCAGGACTACGTCGAGATCATGGCGTTCCTGCTGCAGCAGAATGGGTATCCGGCAGGCAGCGAGGCGCTGACGTTCGACGAAGCGAAGCTATCCAAGGTGAAACTGATCTATCGTGGTGAATGAAGCATCGATCATCGGATCGCCGGACGCCTGTGATCCCCACCCACACCGGCAGGCGCATCGCCTGCCGGTACTTACCCGGACCGGGAATACGCCATGCTGAGGCACGCTCACCGAAGGCCTTCGCGGGCATGGCACCCGATCATCCACCTGTCGAAGCCGATGGCGGCGCTGATGCTGCTCGCCATGCTGAGCGCCGAGTCGGCACAAGCACAGACACAGACACAGGATGCGTCATCCACGAACGGCACGCGGAACAAACCCGTCGCACTGCCGGTGGTGCAGGTCAATGCCACCCGCCTCGACATACCGCCCTTCGACCTGCCGGCCTCGCTCAGTGTCGTGTCTGTCGCGCCGGCATCCGCCGCGCAGCCGGGCATCAACCTGTCCGAAGCAGTGACCGGCATCCCGGGCCTGCTCGCCCATGACCGGCAGAATTACGCGCAGGACGAGCAGATATCGATACGCGGTTTCGGTTCGCGCGCCAGCTTCGGCGTGCGCAGCATCCGCCTGTACCTGGACGGCATTCCGGCCACCCTGCCCGACGGCCAGGGCCAGGTGTCCCACTTCAACCTCGACTCGGCCGATCGCGTCGAAGTGCTGCGCGGCCCGTTCTCGGTGCTCTATGGCAATGCCGCAGGCGGAGTGATCCAGATGTGGAGCGCCGACGGCACGCCGGTGCCGCAGACCACGCTCGGCATGTTCGCCGGCAGCAACGACACCTTCCGCTACAGCGCCGATACCCGCGGCACGGTGGGTCCCGTCGACTACAACGTGGCGGCATCGGAATTGCTGTCCGGAGGCTACCGGCAGCACAGCCGGGTGCATCGCGAATCGGACAACGCGAAGTTCGGCATCGACCTGGGCGACCAGCGCAAGCTCACCCTCGTGATCAACCGGTTCTACCAGCCGACCGCGCAAGACGCACTGGGCCTCACACGTGCACAAGTCGACGCCGATCCGCGTCAGGCCACCGCCGTGGCGAGCCAGTACAACACGCGCAAAAGCAGCAAGCAGACCCAGTTGGGGCTGGTCTACGAACAGTCGGTTGGCAACGACGACCAGCTTCGCGCGATGGTCTACCACGGCCAGCGCAGCATCGTGCAATTTCTATCGATTCCGCCCGGCACCCAGGCCAATCCCCTGCAATCCGGCGGCGTGGTCGCGCCCGACACCGATTATGGCGGCACCGACCTACGCTGGACCCACCGTGGCGAACTGGCCAGCCGCGATTATGAATTCGTGCTGGGCCTCAGCGCCGATTATCAGCACCAACGTCGCCTCGGCTTCGAGAACTTCGTAGGCAACGAGCTGGGCGTGGTCGGCGCCCTGCGACGCAACGAGAACGACGACGTCAACGATGTCGACGAATACGCGCAGTGGTACTGGCATTTCGCCGACCGCTGGTCGCTGCTGCTCGGCGCGCGACGCGACGAGGTCCATTTCAGCGAGAAGGATTTCTACGTGACCGCCGCCAATCCGGATGACAGCGGCAGCGTCGCCTATGGCGCGACCACGCCCGTGATCGGACTGCAGTTCCGGCCGGGCGAACGCGTCCGGCTCTACGCCAGCTACGGCGACGGCTTCGAAACGCCCAGCTACAACGAACTGGGCTATCGCAGCGACGGCCAGGCGGGGCTGGCGTTCCAGTTACGGCCGGCGCGCAGCCACAATATGGAGCTTGGCGCGAAATGGCAGATCACGTCAGCACTGGAATTCGATGCGGCGGCCTTTCGTTCCGACACGCGGAATGAGCTGAGCGTCGATACCAACGAAAACGGCCGCTCGACCTATCAGAACGTGGGCGACGCGCGGCGCCAGGGCGTCGAGTTTTCGCTGACCGGGCAACTTGCAGAAAACTGGCAGCTCAGCGCCGGCGTCACACAATTGAAAGCGCGCTTCCGCAGCGATTTCCTGACCTGCACGAGCACGCCCTGCGCCGTGCCGGTCACACCGGTCCGGGCCGGCACGCGCATCCCTGGCGTACCGGATCTTTATGGCTCGCTGCGCCTCGAACACGGCGCCGACATCGGCTGGCGGCAAGGCATCACGCTGAGCGGCGTCGGTTCGGTCACGGTCAACGACACAGACACCCAGCGCGCCGCCGGCTACGGACTGATCGACGTGGATGCCAGCTACACCTTCGCGCTGGGCTCAAGCACGCGACTGCAACTCAGCGCCAGCGTGGACAACCTGGCGAATCGCCGCTACATCGGCACGGTGATCGTCAACGACGGCAATGGACGCTATTTCGAGCCCGGGCCGGATCGTAGCTACATGCTGGGTGCACGGCTCACGTTCTAGCGGCTCTCAACAGAAACGATGATGGTGCATGCGATGACGATCGAGAAAGTGATTGCCACGCCGGCCGCCGACGACTTGATCGAACGGTTGCGGACGCAACATGGCCCGATGCTGTTCCATCAGTCCGGCGGGTGCTGCGACGGTTCCTCGCCGATGTGCTACCCGCAGGACGACTTCATCGTCGGCGACGCCGACGTGCGGCTCGGCGAGATCGCCGGCGCGCCGTTTTACATGAGCCCGTCGCAGTACGAATACTGGAAGCATACCCAGCTGATCATCGACGTCGTCGAGGGCCGCGGCGGCATGTTCTCGCTCGAGAACGGCCATGGCATCCGTTTCCTCACCCGCTCGCGCCTGTTCACCGACGAGGAGATCAGCCAATTGCAGGCCGAGAGGCGGTTCTGAAACGGATCCCCGGGAAAGCCCTGCCATCCGTCCGGGCCATGATGCCACCGATCTGTTCCCCTGCTTCGACAACCCGCGCTTCTCCAGTCCCGGCGCACCGCGTGGCGAGTGGATCGGCACGATGCACGACTTCTGAGGCGGCAGGACAAACGACAAAATGGAGTGCCCTGCATTCAAGGCACGTCTCAACCCCACGCCGAAGTCTGTTCGAACTTGAAGTTTGATGCCACCGAATCGCGGTGACGCCGGATTCATCGCAGGAAGCGGGCAAGCCAAAGATGTCGTCCTGCATGTAGCCAGCAGCCAGACGTCTACCTGGACTGGGATGACCGGCTGATGGATCGCACAAGCACCAGATGCTGCCCAGGACGGCGTTCGCTGGGTTTCGGAAAGCGCCGCCCGTCCTGCCGGTACATTCTCAAGGCCGTCGCCAGGCGATCGGCTGCGTTGGCCATCGCTTCGTCCTCGTTGCTGCCGATGCAATGGAACTCGGGCAGATCCTCGCAGGTGACCAGGACGGTTCCTTCGGCGGTGGTCAAGGTGACGGGATAAGCGATCGCGTGGGACTGAGGCATGGGCATTACGCGTACTGAGGACTGACAAGCTTGTACGTACGCCCGGCCTCAACGAATCGGAATAGTCCTAAATCCACACACGCGCGATTTATCACATCGCAGTCGCAGGCATTTCTAGATGGACGTTGATCCCCAGGTGGAAACGAGCCGATTCAAGTCATCGACCAAAGCTCAAAGGCCTACATTCGAATCAAGTACGATCCGGTCGCGGCAGGACATCCAGATGCGCGCACAAAAAACCCCGCCGCAGCGGGGTTTTCATGGCTTCGCGGAACGGTATGGCACGTCCCGAAACCTTGCATGTGGCGCCCGAAGCTGGACTCGAACCAGCGACCCCCTGATTAACAGTCAAGTGCTCTAACCAGCTGAGCTATTCGGGCGTGAGCTGCGTAGTTTGTCGAGGCGGCGATGAGCTGTCAAGCCGTTGTCCCGGGTTTGAGCAGGCTTTCAGCTTGTGCGCACGCGATAGCATGGTACATACGCCGCGCCGCCGGGCAGCTTCATGCGGTGCTGCTCAACGAATGCCTGCAGCAGCAGGTCGAGCGCACGCATGATGTCCGCATCGCCGTCAATGTCGAACGGGCCGTATTTCTCGATCGCCTGCACGCCCTCTTCCTTCACGTTGCCGGCGACGATGCCGGAAAACGCGCGGCGCAGGTCCGCAGCCAGTTCGTGCCGTGGCCGGTCGTGGCGGATCTGCAATGCGCGCATCGCCTCGTGGGTCGGACGGAACGGCATCTGGAATTCAAGCGGAATCTGCAGCGCCCAGTTGAAGAAGAACGCGTCCTTGGTGTCGAGGCGGTTGTGGCGC
Organism: Rhodanobacter sp.; assembly: GCA_036398675.1. Lineage (GTDB taxonomy): Bacteria > Pseudomonadota > Gammaproteobacteria > Xanthomonadales > Rhodanobacteraceae > Rhodanobacter. The sequence continues at coordinate 22,364 of DASWOQ010000042.1, forward strand.
ACCTTGTCGATGCCCTTGATCATCGTCCGGGCCACGGCGGCGGGGTCGTCCACGATGATCTGGTAGTGCCTGGTCACTTCCTCGCCCAGAGCCAGTCGCAGGAAGCGGTCGATCTGCTCGAAATACGCAGCCGATTGCCGCGGCCCGGTGAAGATCAGCGGAAACGGCGTGCCTGCGTTGTCCGGATGCAGGAGGATGCCGAGCAAGTACAGGATCTCCTCGGCAGTACCGACCCCGCCGGGGAACACGATGATGCCGTGGCCCATGCGCACGAACGCTTCAAGTCGTTTTTCGATGTCCGGCATGATCACCAGATGATTGACGATCGGGTTCGGCGACTCGGCGGCAATGATGCCCGGCTCGGTGATGCCGATGTAGCGATTGTTGCGACGTCGCTGCTTGGAATGCGCGATCGTCGCGCCCTTCATCGGCCCCTTCATCGCACCCGGTCCGCAGCCAGTGCAGATGTCCAAGCCGCGCAGGCCGAGCTGATAGCCGACCATTTTGGTGTAGTCGTACTCCTCGCGCGAGATCGAGTGACCACCCCAGCAAACCACCAGATTCGGATCCACATGCGGCTTGAGGATGCGCGCGTTACGAAGAATCTCGAAGACGCCCTGGGTCAGGCCGGCGGAGCCTTCCAGATCGATGCCGATCTGCTCGAGCTGGGTCGACACGTAGACGATGTCGCGCACCACCGCCACCAGCAGCTCGTTGATGCCGCGGATGATCTGGCCGTCCACGAAAGCCTGTGCCGGCGCGTGACTGAGCTCGATCTTGATGCCTCGATCCTGCTGCAGCACCTGGATATCGAAGTCCGGATATTGCTCGAGAATCGCGCGAGGGTCGTCGCTGATGCTGCCTGATGTCAGCACCGCGAGCGCGCAGCGGCGCAGCAACGCATGCAGGCCGGAATCGCTCGCGCCGCGCAGACGCGCCACCTCGTTGCGGGATAGGATATCCAGCCCGCCCACCGGCGAGATGCGCGCGCTGACGGTAGCGAGCTTGCCTGTCGCGGCGCTGGGTGTGTCGTTGTTCAAATGATTCTCCTGGCCGCTTCGGCAGCATGATCCCGTCCACCGATCGCTGGCGGACCGCCTAGCTTCTCGCGCGTCCATCACACGGTCAAGCGCCCACAAAAAACCGGCGCCCTCGCAGGCGCCGGTTTGTGCAACAAATTGCGAACCGATCAGAAGGTGTACTTCACCGTCAACAGCAGCGACCAGCGTTGGGCCAGATCGTCGTTGTTGTTGATGTAGGTGGGTACCTCTAGCGGGCTGTACTTGCCGTCTGTGATGTAGTTGCAACTCTTCGCACCGCCGCAGTCGATGTTGTAGACGTACTTGCCATCCGCATTCACACCATAGATATCGGCAAGCGCGCGACCACCGGGGAAAGCTACCCTTTTCTCGATGCCCCACGACTTTTTGAGCATGTTGGTGAAGTTGTAGACGTCCAGCCGGATGATGCCCTTGTTACCCTTGAAGATGCCGGGAATCTCCTGGCTGAAACTCAGGTCAAGCTGATTGAGCCAGCCGGCACGGTCGGCGTTGCGGTTGGCGATCTGGCCCTGATGCTTTTTCAGATAATCGTTGTTCTGGACGTAGTCGTAGAACGAATCGATCAGCGCCTGACTGGTGCCGGGGCGAAAATCCACCTGCCCCGGCTTCGGAATGAACGCCAGATCGTTGGTGAAGCTGTCGCCATTGGCATCGTTGCCGAAGGTCCAGCTATACGGATAAGCCGAATGGCCATCGAAGAACGCGCTGGCACTGGTGGCGTAGTCGCCGAAGAAACTGTGCTGCCAACTGAGGCCAGCGATCACCCGCTTGGGCACCGAATAATTCGAGGTGCTGGCGACGTTTTCGTTCGGGTTGGTGATGTAGTTGTTGGAATAGTTCGACGATGCCACGCTGGACGTACCCGGGTTCACCTCGATAGCGCGGCTCCAGGTAAAGCCGACCATGCCCGACCATTCGTCGCTAAAGGACTTCTTCAACTGCAGCGAGAGGCTGTCGGCGCTACCGCGGCTGCTGTCGGCCAGATTGATGATCGCGTTGGAGAATGCCCCATTCGCAAGCGCGCGATTCTTCTGCCCCTTGGCCTTCGGATCCAGGCTGGGATTGGAATAGAAAGTCTCGCGGCCGTCCGGCAAATAGCCGGTCGGCGCGCCAAGATTCAGATCCTGATACCAGATCGCATCACGCTGCTTGATGTGTTCGTAGTCCGCCGTGAACACCAGCCCCCACCACGGCAGCTCCTTGTCGAAGCCCAGGCTGAACTTCCAGGCGCTCGGAATGCGGAAGCCGGGTTCCACCGTATTCACCGTCATCTGACCGGCACCGGCTGCACCATCATGCTGGCCGTTCGGATCGGGACTGAATGCCGGTATGTTGGTGCCAGTACAGGTGCCGCTTTGGGTTGGCCCACAAGTGAACTGGGTCTGGGTCATGCCGGAGTTGGAGAAGATGTTACCAATCCACACGCCCGGCGGATTGGACACGAACAAGCCCGCGCCGCCACGCAGCTGCGTCATGTGCTCGGTTTCAAAGTTGTAGTTGAACGACATGCGCGGCTGCACCACGCGATTGCCGTTGATGTTGGTCTGATTGGTGCGACCGTAGCCACCGATTGCCACACCGCCTGCGCCTACACCAGGAGCTGCCGCATATGTGGGGTTGTAGATCGGCCTGTCGTCCATGATCGGAATGTCGACGCGGATACCGTACTGCACCGACAGGTTGTTGTTGACCTGCCAGGTGTCCTGCAGGAACACGCCGTACTGGTTCAGGCTGTACGCCGCTGCCGTGTCGGCCAGGCTCAGGCCGTCCGCCGGACGATGGTAGTAGTAGGAGTAGTACTTGCCTGCGAGGAAGTTTTGCAGGCCAGTGTTGCCGTTGCCATCCTCGAACGTGTAGCTGCCGAACAGATCCTGCACGAACAGGTTGTAGTACTTGTCTTTCTCGAAATCGACGCCGCCCTTGATGGTGTGGTCGCCGAGGAACAAGGTGCCGGCCCAGGCCGCATTCAAGGTTTTCACCGAGAGCACGTTGGCCTGGCTGGAATATTCCGAGCCGAATTCCACCGCCGCGCCGCCGCTGTATTGCACCGGATAAACCGTGACGTCAGGCATGTTGATGCCGTTGTAGGGGCCCCGGTTCTGCTTGAAATCCGAATACGACACGGTGGTGTCGGACGAGAACATGTCCGACCAGTCGTCATAGAAATGGAAGGCATAGCTCTTGTTGTTCACCGCCGTGTTGTACCAGCCGCTGGACAGCACCAGCTTGGTGGTGCTGCCGGTGATGATCGGCTTGGTTTCCTTGGTCTGGCTGTAGGTGAAGCTGGCGCGGTGGTTGTTGCTGATGTTCCAGTCGATCTTGCCCAGGTAGCGCTTGTCTTCCAGATTGGAGTTGCCGCCACCGACCGAGCCAAGGTCCTCGGTGATGCCCATGGCCTTGGCGGCATCGCGAACGGCTTGTACATCGGCGTTGGTCAGACCCTTGATCGGTGTGCCAGCACCGGAGTCCGAAGGACCATAGGGGCTGCCAGCACCGACCTGCACGCTCTTTTCGGCGGAGAGGAAGAAAAACAGTTTGTCCTTGACGATCGGGCCGCCAACGGTGGCGCCGCCGGTCCACTGGCGATCGAAACCCTGATACTTCGCATCGTTCTCGTTCTTGCCGATCAGGTTCTGGTTCTGGAATGCGTAGTACACCGAACCATGGAAATCATTCGTGCCACTCTTGGTCACCGCGTTGATAACGGCACCCAGACCGCGACGTGTGGCGACGTCGAAGTTCGCGGTCGAGATGTTGTATTCCTGGATCGTGTCCTGCGAAATCGGCGTACTCAGGGTCGGCAAGCCATTCGCATTCAGGCCGAACGGATCGTTGGCGCTGATCGAATCGACGGTGATGTTGTTATAGCGGCTGTTCTGGCCGACAGCCGAGATTTCGCCACGCGCGCGATCGGTGACGACCACGCGCGGATCCATACGCACGATGTTCTGGATCGAGCGGCCCGGCGTGGGTTGCGCTTGCAGTTCCCGCTGCGAGATGTTGGTGCTGATGCCCTTGTTGTCCGGCGTGAATGTCTGCGACAGCGCGTTCGCCGACACACTGACACCCGCAAGCGTCTTCGCGTTCTGCGCGGCAGCGCCCATGGTCAGATTGACCGAAGTGCTCTGCGCCAGTTGCAGGTAGACGTTGTCCTGTTCCGCCTGAGCTAGGCCAGCCTTCGACACCGTCACGTCGAACGGCCCGCCGACGCGCATGCCCTGCGCCTCGTAGCGACCCGCCGCATCGGTGGTGGTGATCTTGGTGGTGCCGGACGGCTCATGCACGATCTGCACGGTGGCGCCGGCTACCGGCTGCCCGTTGGCATCGAGCACGCGACCATCGATCGAGGAAGATGTGTCCTGGGCTATCAGGGGCATGGCAGCCAGCAGTGCGGTGATCGCCAGCGGCAGGACTTTTGCGCGGAAACGATTGTTCATGGAGCATCGACCTCTTCGGTTCGTAATAAAAGCCTTGGAAAAGCGCAGGTAGCCATCCGGAGTTTCTTCCGGAAGCCTCTGTTGTAGTTCGCTTTTTCCCTTGGACTGTTGCATGGCGGAGGCAATCGTTGAGATCACGCCGCCCTACCAGCCAAATCAAACTTTAACCGCATGTTATTACAATTTCGTAACTACTAGCGATTACTATGCAATTTTTTACGTTTCCCGAGCAAAAAAACGGCACCCGAAGGTGCCGTTCGTGTCTCAAGACATCGAAAGCGTGCGAATCTAGAAGAACGATGCGCCGAAGCTGACCATGAAAGCACGGCTTTCCAGCACTGAGTAGGTCGCAGCCGACCCGTACAGCGTATCCCCGTTGACGTCCTTCACCGTTCCTGCACTGGAAGCGAGGAATGGGACACTGGATGCCCAGGTAAAGGCCTTATGGTCCATCAAGTTGAACACATTGACCTTGATGTAAGGCTTGTGAATACCGGAAGCAAAGTCGGGGAAATGATAGCCAGCGCTAAGGTCGAACGTGGTGTAACCGCCCACCTTCTCCGTGTCAGACCAGTCGCCCCACACTGCTCCGCGATATTTGGCGGTCAGGCTGGCCCACAGCGGACCTTGATCGAAATGAAGGCGCAGATAGCCAGAGTTAAGCGGCACATTGGTCAAGGTCTTGCCCTTGGTCCAGTAGATGCCGTCGCCGCCTGTGTTGGTATCGTCCTGCTGGCGTGACACGGTATAGGTGTAAGAACCGTACAGCGTGAACTGGTCGTTTAGATCGACGCTGGCTTCGGCGTTCAAACCACGCATATGCACGTTGGGCAGTTCGGTGAACACCGTCTGGCCACTGTTCTCGTCGTAGCCACTGACCTGCTTGTTGTGGAAGTTGGAAGCGTACGCATCGACACTCGCCGAAACGCCCGAGGTGTAGAAGCGCCAGCCCAGATCCGCACTCGTCGCGGTTTCGGGCTTGTTGACCGCGGAGAAGCTGTAGCCCGGGTCCGGATGAGCTGCATTGAGATAATCTGCCGCGCCGTTCTGGGCAAGCGCGCCATTCACCGGTATACGGAATGTCTTGCCGGCACCAAAAAAGAACTGATTGGTATCGTTCAACTGGAACTTCGTGCCAACCGTGGGCGACCATTTGTGATAAGTACCGCTGAATGGCCCACCAAACTGCTGTTTGTAGTACGCCCCGTAATCCGCACCCGGATACTCGTAGTCATAGCCCTCACGCTTGGCCCAGATGTAGGCCAATCCGGCAGTTACCGTCCACTTTTCGTTCGGCGTCCACGTATTAGTGGCGAAAGCCTTTTCAGTGGTAGTAGTGGTGTACTCGTTATAAAGCTTCTGTACGGTGCCGTCGGGATAAGTGAGAAGGCTGTTATTGCCCCAGATATCCGCCGGCTCGCCTGTGGCCGCATCGATCGGTGTAAACACCTCATCCTGCTGCTGACGTGCACGCTCCCACCAGACGCCGTACACCAGCGTGTCATTAGTACCGAAGTCCTGACTCAGCTTGGCGATGACACCAGGACGATAGGTGTACGACTGACTGATGTCATAGACCAACGCCTTGTCTTTGCTGCTGATGACACCGTTGCCATTCAGGTCGGCATTCGCATCGAGGTACTGGTTGTCATCGTAGGTGGATTCATAGCCGGTCGTCGCGCCGCTACCACCACCACTGCCGTACTGAAAATATGGCACCACGGACAGATGCAGATTGTCGCTTACGGTGAACTCGCCATCCGCACTGACTAGCCAGCTCTTGAACGGGTTGACGTGCAACTGGTAGTTGCAGACGTTGTAGGTGACAGTGGGGCCGCAAGAAGATGTGCTGGTGGACCCCAGGTTTTCGGGCACCGCCCAGACATCGGAATAATTCTGGTCGTACTTCTGCGCCGCCTGTGCTTTGGTGAGATGGAGATAGCTGTTCTTCACCTCACGGTTGTATTGCAGAGAGAACGAGATCGAATTCTGGTCATTGATGGTCCATACCGACTTGCCATCAACCTTGTTCACCTTCATCTTGCCCGGGCCGTTCCACAGATCGGCCTCGTTGTTCGAATATGACAACCAGGAGCGAACCGGGCCCGTGTCGCCGGTGTTCAGGCGCAGGAAGGTGCGGTGATAGTCGTTGCTGCCGAAGGTCTGGCTCACGTCCAGACCCGCCTGGTGCGACGGATCGATGGTCACCCAGCCAATGGAGCCACCGGCCGCGCCTGAAATCGGCATGTCCACATCGGGCCAACCCTGCTGGACGGTGATGTCGCCCATGTTCTCTGCATCGCCGTACTCGGTCGAATACACCTTGTAGTTGCCGCTGTCATTGATCGGCGCGCCGTTGACCGTGGTGCCGATTTCATCGCTGGTGAACCCGCGAACGGAATAGTCGCCGTCGTTCAAGCCCGTCACGTCGTCCGTGGAGGTGACCACACCCGGAATACTCTGGATAGCTTGCACGAACGTACCGCCGGGGGCACCTTCCTGGATCGCTGCACGGGTAACGGTCGAAACCGCCTTTGGCGCATCCTGCTCCGACATCAAGCCACCGCCGAGGCTCACGGCATTCGCCGTCACCTGAACTGTCTGCAGATCGCGCGTCCGCTTGGTGGCAACCGCCGTAACCTTCGAAGTGCTGGACACGTTCGCGCGCGGCGCGGTCTGTGAAGTGGGCGATGCCTGATCGATCGCGCTCTGCGCCATGGCTACGCCGGCATTCGTGCAGCAGGCCAAAATAATGGATACAGACAAGCAGGTTCGTTTCATCATGGATTTTATCTCGCTTAAGTCAAACCGGACGTGTGGTTTTTTGCTTGGGTGGCATACGACCAAAACAGCACATTCTTACGAGAAATATCATTTTCATCGAAAGAAAAAACGGTTTCTTTGGGCGCAAAAAAACCCAACCGGCAAAGTTGGGTGGAAAATTGAGGTCATTCGCAATGTTTTGCGTCACGCCACTAGCGAGCCACTCGGGCTCGTTTGTGAATATAAGATACCCTAACAATAATCGCCTATAAATTTTACAGTAGTTTTACAAAATTTCCAGCTGTGCCGTTCGCTGCAAGCTGCGGATAGCAAATTCATTCGAGGTGGACGGCCGGCTCTGCTGTAAACCGAATTGAACCGACAGCTAACGGTGCCCTGCGTATCGGTCGCAAGTTGAAACGTCACGTCACGGATGAGCAGTTCAGCACTCCGCAGCTACGAACGGATCACGTGGAATGACCGAGGTAGCGCACCCGCTTGGCCGGTTTCAGCGAAGCCAGATCCAGCATGACCAGACCGTCGACGCATCCTGAAAAACCCGGATCCTCGCCAAAATCGAGGAACTGCACGCCCTCGGGCTCAACCAAATCCACGTATTGGCGATACAGCACCGGCATGGTGACGCCCAGCGCATCGAGGTGGTGCTTGAGCTTGCCCAGTCCCGCAGCCGCATCGAGCCCCTCCAGCGCCAGCCGCACGCCGCGAACGACCTCGGCGGAGATCACGAACGGCTGCCGTGCCGCGGCCAGGCCTGGGGCGCCGAAATAATGCTGATGCGCCGCAGCGATCCATTCGCGTGCCTCGCGCGGCAGGCTCACCGACATGCTGACTGGACCGAACAGATAGCGCAATTCCGGATGGCGCTGCAGATACAGGCCGATGCCCTGCCACAACTGGTCCAGCGCACGAGAGCGCCAGTAGGCGGGAGCGATGAAGCTGCGGCCCAGTTCCAGCCCCTGCGTCAGGCGTGACTCCAGCGCCGGGGAATAGTTGAAGAGGCTGGCGGTATAGAGGCCAGCTATGCCGCGCTCGGCGATCAGATGGCCGCCGTGGCCAAATCGGTACGATCCGACGATGCGCAATACCTTCGGATCCCATAGCACCAGATGCTCGTAGCTCGGGTCGTAGGCATCCAGATCGCGCCGCGCGCCGGTGCCCTCGCCGACCTTGCGAAAAGTCAGTTCGCGCAGGCGGCCGATCTCGCGCATCACCGGGCTGTCCATCGCGCCCTTGAACAACCACGCCTGTTTGCCGTCGCTGAGATCGGCCAGCTTTTCCGAGCGCATCAATTCCGCAGCGACCTGCTCGGCTGGCTCGGGAAGCGCCAACGGCGCCTGTCCGCCGAAGATCAGCCCGCGATGGCGGCCGACGCGATAGACATGCCGACGCATCAGCTTGGCTGCCTGCTCGGGCGATCCGCCGCTGCGCTGGTCGAGCTCTTCCGCGCTGACCAGCGCGCCGATACTGAAACCGATACGCCGCTTGCCCGGCGCGACCGCTTCGCGCGGCAGCATCGCCGTACTCAGCGGTTTCACCAGCATCGACAGCCCGTAGAACATCGCTGAATTGCGCGCAGCCACATGCACCGGCAATACCGGCGTCTTCGTGCGCAATGCAAGCCGCGCGAAACCGTCCGACCATTGCCCGTCGCGTACCCCATCGGCACGCACGCGCGATACCTCGCCAGCGGGAAAAACGATCAGTGCCTCGCCGTTGGACAGCGCGCGATAGATGCCGCGCAACCGTGAGGTAGCTCCCTTGCCGAAGACATCGACCGGCAGCAGCAGCTTGCCCAGTTGGGGAACGGTCGCCAGCCAGTCGTTGCCGAGGATGCGCACGTCCCGGCGGACCGAGCCGATCAGTTGCAACAGCGCGATGGCGTCCTGCATGCCCAGCGGATGATTGGCCACCACCAGCAGCGGGCCGTCGACCGGAATGTGTTCGCGTTCGCGCGGATTGACGTAATAGCTGGTGCCGAGCACATCCAGCACGCGTTCGACGAAATCGAACCCTTCGCTCGTGCCTACCCGGTCCAGTACGCGGTTGAAACCGCTTTCGTCGGCGAGCTTTCCGAGCATGCCGGCCACCGGCCGGCGGATGCTGGGGTGCTGCGCCAACCAGGGCAGGCGCTCAGTGAGGCTCTGTTCGATGCTGAGCATGACTGTGTCCTCAAGTTTCCCTCATCCTGCCCGTGGATTATGACAGCAAGCAGATCGGATGAAGCATTTGCCGTCCAATGCGAAAAAGCCACGTTTCAAACAGTTTGGTGCAGGAAGGACGCGACGCCGGACATGAACATCTGCACCGACAACGCAATCAGCAACATGCCCATGACGCGCTCCAGTGCGGTGAGCACGCTCTCGCCCAGCCAGCGAAACAGATAGGTGGCGCTGAGCAGGATGAACGACGTCGCCAACCATGCCAGCAGCAACGCGGTCACCCAGTCGGCGGTGCGTCCTGGCTGGGTGTTGGTCAGCAGCAACAGCGCGGCCATGGCCGAAGGTCCGGCGACGCCGGGAATCGCCATCGGCACAATGAAGGGTTCGCCCTCGCCGGGTTTGCCGAAGATGCCGCCGCCATCGGCAGGCGGAAACACCATGCGGATGCCGATCAGGAACAGCACGATGCCACCGGCGATGCTGATCGAATCAGGTTTCAACTGCAGCAGTTGGAGAATGTGCTCGCCGCCGAACAGGAACGCCAACAGCACACCCAGGGCAATGAGCAGCTCGCGCACCAGCACCAGCCGACGGCGTTTCGGTGGAACGTGCTTGAGCAGGCTCAGGAAGAACGGGATGTTGCCCAGCGGGTCCATGATCAGGAACAACATGATTCCCGCGGACAACGTGGTCATCTGCGTTTCCATTTCCATTCTCCCCTGCAAGACTTCTCGATGCGCCTGCTAATGGTCGCGTAGATCCAGCACCGAACCGCGCGCAGTGGCAGCCTGCGCGCTGAGCAGATAGATGGCGGCGATTGCCGTGGCATCCGGCAAGGAGCGCTGCATGATGTCCTCGCCGAAATACGCCAGCTGGCGCAGCGCCGTGCGCATCGGCGCCGGCAGCAGCGCATGCGTGCGCATCGCGCTCGTATCGGTTTCTTGATGAAGGATCGCCACGAAACGCTCCAGCGCAGCTTTCGATACGCCGTAGCCGCCCCAGTGCGCACGCTGCAGAAGCTCGGGATCGTCGAGCACGAAAACCACCGCGCTGTCGCTGGCCCCGGTCAGCAGCGGCATGCAGGCCTGGGTCAGCGCGAACGGCGCGGATACATTCACGTGCAGCGCGCGCAGCCACTCGTCGGGTTTGTGCATGGCCAGCGGCGTGAGCCCGGCGAAACTCGCCGCCGCATGCACGATGCCGTCGAGGCGGCCGAAATCGCGTTCCAGTCCTTCCGCCAGCGCGGTGTACTCGCGCGGCGTCGCCACTTCCATGTCCAGCGGGTGGATGACCGGTTCGGACAGGCCCTCTTCCAGCATCGCGTCGTACAACTGCTCCAGTTGACGCTTGCGCCGGCCGGTGATCACCACCGTGGCGCCAGCACGCGACGCGGCCCGTGCCACCGCGCCGCCGAGACCACCGCACGCGCCAGTCACCAGCACCACGCGATCGGCCAGCGTGTCGGCGGCAAACGTCCAGTCGACCGGCAATCGGGCGATGGGCAGTGTCGTCAAGATGCGGCTCCGGCCACGTCGCTTGCCATGCGGCTCAGCTCCCCGGCGTTCTGCAGGTCCTCAATGATGTCGCAGCCACCGATCAATTCGCCGTGAATGAACAATTGCGGAAACGTCGGCCAGTTGGCGAAATGCGGCAACGCCGCGCGTACCTGCGGATCGGCCAGTACATTCACCGCATGGAAGACGGCGCCGGACTGGGTCAGCGCCTGCGCCGCGCGGCTGGAGAATCCGCACATCGGGAACTCCGGCGTGCCCTTCATGAAAAGCACGATGGGATGTTCGGCCAGCGTCGCCTTGATTCGTTCGTCGATGTCCATAGTTCGGTGTTTCATCTTTACAATGCAGGCAGACCGATATTGTATCAGTCACTTGCCGGCTGCCGTCCTCCGCGCCGGCCGCTTTCCCCAGCCACCGCTAAGGAGCCAACTCATGGCGATCGAACTTCCCCCGCTTCCGTACGAAAAGAACGCGCTCGAGCCGCACATCTCCGCCGAAACGCTGGAATACCACTATGGCAAGCATCACCAGGCCTATGTCACCAACCTCAACAAGCTGATCGAAGGCACCGAGTTCGCCGACGCCAAGCTCGAGGACATCATCAAGAAGTCGTCCGGCGGCGTGTTCAACAATGCGGCGCAGATATGGAACCACACGTTCTACTGGCACTCGATGAGCCCCAAGGGCGGTGGCGAGCCCAGCGGCAAGCTGGCCGATGCGATTGCCAAGGCCTTCGGTTCGTTCGACAAGTTCAAGGACGAGTTCAGCAAATCCGCCGCCGGTAATTTCGGTTCGGGCTGGACCTGGCTGGTGCAGCGACCGGATGGCTCGCTGGCGATCGTCAACACCTCCAACGCCTCCACACCGATCACCGGCAACGACAAGCCGCTGTTCACCACCGACGTGTGGGAGCACGCGTACTACATCGACTATCGCAACGCGCGGCCGAAGTACGTTGAAGCATTCTGGAACCTGATGAACTGGGAATTCGCGGCCAACAACTTGGCCTAATCTCCCCGCCCAGTCAAAAAACGGAGCTTCACGGCTCCGTTTTTTTATTTCACGATGACTCCAACACCGAAGTTGGCCGGACTACGCCGAAACCAGATACAGAATTTTTATCAAAAACTTAGGCTAGTTCAACATATACCGGTGCTTTCCGAAACCTGGCCTGACTTCCGACCGCCTGACTCCTATCCGGCCCTTGGAATCCGGGTCTTTCCAAGGAGTCACATGGCTAAGATCAAACTCACTAAGTCCGCTGACGGCTTGCGCTGCGCCGTGCTGGCGACGGTTGCGGGCAATTCCGCCCGTGCAACCGGAGACCGCCATGAACGCACTCATCACCGACGAACAACGCTTCCTGCTGCTGGCCAACGGCCGCGAATCATTCCAGAACCCGGACTTCGCTCCGGCGCCCGTGGTCAAACTGTTCACGCCGGGCGCCGGCGCGTCATGGCTGCTGACCGAGATCAACCCGGACGATCACGACCACGCCTTTGGCTTGTGCGACCTGGGCCTAGGACTGCCCGAATTCGGGTGAATCAGCTTGCAGGAGCTGGCTGACCGTCCGGGAATGGCTCGGCCTGCCGATCGAGCGGGATTTCTTAACCTGATAGGCCTCTGAGAAGAGCGTCGAAGGCGAAGTCGTCGATTTCCGCGGGTTTCGTTCCTCCGATGACGCCAAGCTGGCGTAGCGACCACAGACCATGCAACTGCGCCCACACAGAGAGCGTCGCAGCCGGTCCGTCTTCCGGACGGACAAGCGGCCCGATGATCGATAGCGACCGATCCCAAAGCAATTTGTGGTAATGCGGTTCGGGGAGGTCCGCGCCCGTTTCGGGCTTGAGGTTGTGGATCGTGCGCCAAAGGGCCGGATTTTTCTCTGCGAAATCCGAATGCAGGGCGAACAGCTTGCGGACGCGATTTTTGACCGTCTCATCGCCGGGCAGTTCCGACAAGCCCTTGTCGATGGCGATATAGAGGCGGTGCGCGGCGGCATTGGCCGTCGCCGCGACTAGCGCGTCGCGGCTGTCGAAATAGCGATAGATCGCATTGGCCGTGACCCCGACTTCCGCCGCAACACGGCGGAGGGTTAGGGCTTCTTCCCCTTCGCGCTCGACGATGGCCAGGGCGGCATCCGCCACGGATTGTCGATCGATTTTAGTTGGATAGGGCATGGTTGTCAGCGTACACCTTGACAGATTGGAGCAAAATATACATTGTACATGTTCAATGTATATCTTCACGCTACTATGAGGTTGTTATGTCACCCACTCAATCCATCATCATCACCGGCGGCAATGCCGGTCTCGGTTTTGAAACGGCCAAAGCGGTCTTGCGCGATCGATCCAAGCTGGTCGTGATTGCATGCCGTAACCCAGATCTCGGTCAGAAAGCCGTGAAAGAACTGAAGGAAACGGGTGGGCAGGCGGTCTTCCTCCCTCTTGACCTCAGCGACCAGACATCGATCCGCCGGTTCGTCGATCTCTTTGGCGAGGCTAAGCTGCCGCCGCTGTTCGCGATCATCTGCAACGCCGGCATGATGAACGCCGCGACGCCGCAGAAAACCGCGGAGGGCTATGAGACGACTTTCGCGGTCAACCACCTCGGTCACTATCTGTTGGTCCGGCTCCTCCTCGACGACTTGCAGCCGAACGGCCGCATCACCTTCATCTCCAGCGGAACGCATGACCCGAAGCAGAACACCGGCATGCCGGAGCCCGTCTACAAAGACGCCCGTGCGATAGCGCACGATTTCGAGGCGGGCCGGCAAGCCGGTCTTCGTCGCTACACGACCTCCAAGCTCTGCAACATCATGTGCACTTACGAGCTTTCGCGCCGGCTCGCTTTGTCGGACGATGTGCGGCTGTCGTCGATCAAGGTAAACGCCTTAAATCCAGGGATGATGCCGGGGACGGGACTGGCGCGCACCTTTCCCAAGCCGATGCAGTGGATAGGGCGGTATATCCTGCCGATCCTCCGCAAGAGCAAAGTCCTCACTCCCCAAGCTTCCGGCGAGCGCGTCGCAGCGCTCACCCTCGGCTCAGAGGTCGCACCTGGGGGACGTTACTTCGCCAGGGGCGAGGCGATCCGTTCGTCAGACCCGTCTTACGATGAGAGCTCGTGGTGTGAGCTCTGGGTTTCCAGCGCGAAGATGACCGGGTTGCCAGTCGAGCTTTCCAGCCATGAGCATTCCTAATCTTACTGAGCGAGCCTCCCTCCCTTTCAAGCGGCTCGCCGATGAAAAATAATGCTTAATTCTTGGTGACCTTCTTAATAGCGAATAGCGAAATAGGCAACCAAATGGATTTGCGCCATCTCCGTTGCTTCCTCGCCGTTGCAGAGAAGAACTGCACTTTGCCCGCGCCGCCGAGAAACTGCACATCGACCAGTCTCCGCTTTCACGCACCATCAAGGAACTGGAGGAAGCCCTGAGTGTGCCGCTATTCCTTCACAACACACGTAGTACGAGGTTGACGCGGGCCGGAAACTCGCTTCACCAGACGCTCGAATATGCCCGGCTGAGGCGTGGCGGCGCTCCTTTCGAACTGGTTCGCAGGCATTACACAGTCCGCACGGTGACTTCGTTGCCGCGCGGGGCGTCGAGCGTGACCGGCTGCGACAGGTAGCCGTTGGCGGGATAGCGCACATAATCGAGGTAGTCCCGATCCAGCGCGTTTTCGGCAAGGATGAACGCGCCCACCCTGAGCTTCGGTTCAACGAGCTTGAGTACCGGCAGATAGAGCGGAAAAGCGCCATCGAGCATCAGCAGATCGACCTCGCTGCCCGTGTCGCGAAGGGTCTCCATCGCATCGCCTTGACGGATATCGACCAGATCGGAAAGCCCTGCGGCTTCGATATTGGCCTTGGCACGCTCAACTTTCGACGGCTCGATCTCGCTGCCGATCAAATGCCCACCGCCATTGTCCCGGAGGGCGGCGGCCAGATAGATGGTGGAGATCCCCATGGACGTGCCGAACTCAATGATGCGTGTCGCGCGTGCTGCTCGGGCGCAGTTGTAGAGGAAGCTACCATAGGCCGGCGAAACCGCCAGAAACCGTTCTGCCAAGCCACCAAGGCTCGCCTTGTAATCCTTCTTGTCCGTGGCGATCTTCTCAGCAAAAAACGCTTCCAGAGATTTTCCGGAGGCAGCGATCGCCGCCATGATCTGTTCCTTCATCGGCCGATCAGCCGCATCCGCTTCTTGATGAAGCCTGGTCAGCAATTCCGCGATACGGCCATGCGTCAGCGAATCCATATTCCATCCTTTCGAGATCGTGAGCGCGAGGGTTCCCGCAGCTCTGCGTTTAGAATACCGATAGGACTGTATGGCGTCACTTCGAAGGGCTGACAGAATGCTATTCAATTTTGCCAATTTGTGGGAGGCGCTTTACGCTTGAGGCATGCCGATTCTGACCGAACCTAATAGCACCCAATGGACGGACCCTGACACCGTGGACAGGGCTGTCGTCACCTATTGGGCGCAGTTGGCGGAAATTGGCGACGTGGAGCGGGAGCCGCACAACCACAAAAAACGGCAGATCATCCTCGTGGAGCGTGGTGCGCTGAGCTGCGAGGTGGCCGGAGGCCTGTGGATCGTGCCCCCGCGTAGCGCCATCTGGATTCCGGGCGGCGCCCTTCATGCCATCAAGGGGTCTCGCATCGAGGGCTATAACGCCTTCATCGCGCCCGATGCCGCGTGTGATCTGCCGACGACCTGCTGCGTGCTATCGGTAACACCGCTGTTGCGCGAATTAATGATCCGATCGGCAAGCCTGCCTTTGCTCTACGATGAGGCCAGCGCTTCCTCGCGCATGGTGACCGTCATGCTCGACGAGATTGCGACGGCGCAGTTGGAGAACCTTCATCTGCCGATGCCCGCTGACAGTCGACTGCGCGGTCTGGTTGAGCAAATGCTGAAATCGCCGTCCGTGCGCGGCACGATGGAGTTTTGGGCCGAGCGTGCCTGCGTCAGTGAGCGGACATTGGCTAGGCTCGTCGAACGCGAGACCGGGATGAGCTTTGGTCGATGGCGTGAGCAGCTTACGATCATGCTGGCGGTGAAACGGATGGCCGAGGGTGTGTCCGTTCACGCGGTCGCCTCTGATCTGGGTTACGACAGCTCACCCAGCTTCATCACGATGTTTAAGAAAGCGATGGGGGCGCCGCCGGCACGTTATATGGCTGAGCGGCACACGGCTCGTTGATCGGCGGCCGTTTTTTTCTCAACCGACGCGTGACCTGTCTGTCGCGCAACGGCCCACGAGGACGTTCGAGCGTTGGCGCAAGTTCGAACGGCTGCTTGCCTGGGTGTCCTCGACCCTTCACGAGTATTCGTTCCCGGCAACGGTCTATGGTCGCCTGATCGAAGATGAGGACCGCGCGCACGACCTGATCGCGGGGCAAGCCACGTGCGGCCTCACGGCCGCCACCAGCGCCCTGCCCATTGCGCGCGCCTACGGCGCGTCGCGCTTCTTCAAGATTGCCTCCAGCTCTTGGCGCACCTGCGCCAGAAGCTGATCGGCCTTGTGCGGGCCTGTCGCCGACGTAGGCCAGCGTCAGCAGCGTGAGCGGATGCACTTCCATGACCTCGCACAACTCGTGCGGATTACGGTGATGGCTGAACAGCGTCCGCAACATTGCACTGGACAGCCTGCGTCATCAGGCCAGCCAGGACCGCTATATCGTGACCGAGGTCGAACAGGCGGTCGTCGTGTCGGCGCTCGACGACAAGGTATCCGATCCCAAAATGCGAGTAGTCGCTTCGGCACTGGTGTTCGCGATCAGACGTGATCGCTTCCGGGACGCTTTCTTACGGTATCTGCCAAGCGTTCGCGCTGCCGGGGGTGCGCCATGAAAATGCGAGTATGAAACGTGAGCTATGGCTCGTATATTTCCAATGGGCGGAAGTGACAACGTGCCCCCGCCGAAACCGGGAAGCCGGTGACGCAACCGCGAAACCAGGAGATTCAAACGCATGAGAAAACGCGCAAAATACGGCATCGACGCGCCGAGGGTGGTTCGCGCGTACATCGTTTTCGGTGTTTTGCTGGCATTACCGGCACTGATCGATCTCGTATGGCCCGGATCAAGTCCCATTCCCGCGCCTTGGAGTATCGGCGCCGCCTTGTTCGCGGCGCTTCTGCTTGCTTGGGCGGCCGTCATGCTCAGGTCAAGCCTTGTAGGCAAGATGCGGGTACGCGATCGGCTGGTTGACGCGCTTGCCCTTTCGGGAAACGAAAGCGTGCTCGACGCCGGATGCGGCCTGGGTTTGGCCTTGATCGGTTGCGCAAAGAAACTCACCACGGGCAAGGCCGTCGGCATCGATCTTTGGGCCGCGCACCTTTCCGACAACAATCCGGAGGCGGCGAGGGCCAACGCGATTGCGGAAGGCGTTGCCGACCGGGTCGAGATCGAAACCGGGGATATCACACGACTGCCCTTCTGCGACGCGGCATTCGACGCCGTCATCTCGATGACCGTGATCCACAATATCCCTTCGCAAGAGGCGCGCGACCAGGCGGTGCGCGAACTCGTTCGCGTGCTGAAGCCGGGCGGCCGCATCGCGATCTTCGATCTCATGCACACGGCCCGCTATGGGGAGATATTGCGTCAGGCGGGCTTGACGGTCGAAAGCCTGGGCTGTGATCTTCTGTGGCTTTGGCCCTGCAGCTCGTTGCTTGCTCAAAAAGCCGGAAGCTGGCAACTCTCAAAGCGTAGCCGCGGCGGCGTCATGAACACGCCGCCGGAATATCGAGGCATCAAACCGGCGACGGTTGCAGATATCCGGATATGAGGCGTGTGGTTTCCTCGATAAGCGTCTCGGCATCCCGCAGCATTTCGGTGTGGTACAGGACAGCCGTATGGGTCAACGCCTCTATCGACGTCGCACACACAAATGCCGCTAGATCGAGATTCCTGATTCGCAATTCGTCGCGACGGCTTTCGAGATAGCCCCGGAAGAGGGCGTAGCCTTCGCGGTTGAGCGCTTCCACATTCTCCAACTGCCCGACGCGCGGAATCTGCTCCGTAAGCACGCGATGCAGCCTGGAGTCGATGCGGTGGGCTTCGATCGCGACGGCGACAAGCCTTCGCACGGCCCTCTCTATCGGCTGCGAAGCGATCTCGGTCAGCGCCGTGCGCACACGCCGCATGATCTGGCGATTGTGCCGGTCGATGACGGCGGCAACGAGCGCTTCCTTGGAAGGAAAATATTGGTAAAGCGAGCCGATGCTCACGCCCGCCATGTCGGCGATCCGGTTGGTGCTGGCCTTGTCGAAACCGTCGTGAACCAAGATACGGGCGGTCGCCTCGACAAGCGCATCGACGGTGGCGCGTGATCGCGCCTGCGAGGCCTGCTTGCGGGGTTTTGTAAGCGGTCTGCGCGCCATGTCTCGTGACCCGAAATGCGCGTGGAAGACGAGCTGTCGCTCATACTCTATCGTCGGGCGATTCCGAATCAACAGGTACGGCGTGCGCGCCCCGTTGATGTCCTAAGCCCCTTTTGCGTCCCTTGGCGGCGGCCTTATCCACCGTCGCGGACACCCCGCCACAGCGGCAGAACAGGACCCCGGTGGGGCCACGAACGATGAAGATATGCTACACGCCATAGCCACTTAAAGCCCACTATAGCTCCCCACGTCGCTGGGCCGTCCGGCGGACGAGCGTCTCCGCCGCGATCATCATGCGACCTTCACGGCAAACTCGTTGCCATGCCCTTCGTCGAGAGAGACTGCGAGACGTAGCCGTTCTCGGGATCGCGGACGTAATCCAGATAGTCCGCCGCGAAGGCGTTCTCGCCGAGGATCACCGCGCCGGCCTTCAACTGGAGCTCGATCAGCTTGAGCACCGACAGGTAGAGCGACCAGCCACCGTCGATCAGCGCCAGATCGACTTCGCCGCCGACATCCTGGGCGACCCGAAGTGATCCAACTCGTGGTGATGCAGTACGTCCGCCAAGCGTTTCTCAACCCGCCATCATCGCAGCTTTCGTCATGCGTACGAGACGCTCGATATGCGTGACGTCCGAGCATCCTCCGGTGACCGCGAGCCGCCAGTAAAGCGGCCCCACTAGAAAATCGAGAATCGTCTCCCGATCCACCGTCGGGGCAAGCTCGCCACGCGCGATAGCGCGCTCGACGATCAGTTGGACACGATCGCGGCGCGCCTGCTGGAACGGGCGGATCGCTACTTCGAGCGTCGGCTCGCGTCCGATCTCGGCATGAAGATCAGCGAGTATCCGGCGGACTATCCGATGGCGCAATACGCGCCGAAACGCGAGCAGCAGCGCCCGCATATCCGCTTCCAGCGAGCCCTTGTCCCCAGTGTCGGTGAGCGTCAAGCCGACGCGCGGGAGGAGGTCGCTCGCCATGGCCGCCTTGGACGGCCAGCGCCGATAGAGCGCAGCCTTGCCAACGCCTGCCGCCTTGGCCACGCGCTCAAGGCTGAGCGCCGCATAGCCGACCCGCGACCATTCGGAGAAGAACGAACGGGAGAGCGCGTCCGTCACCTGGACCCGCATTACGGCTGCCCCGCTCGGCCGGCGCGGCGAATGATTATCGTCGGAACGGTTGCGTTCCATCGAAAACGCCCCTAAGCTGGTTGGAACGATAGCGTTCCACTCATGACTTAGAGCATGAACGACATGGTGAAAAGCTTCTCGGCCATGCTCCCGGTTCTCGGCGAGCATCGTCGGAGCAAGATTACCGCAATGCAGATGGTGACGCAGAGGTCGGCTCCGCAAGCCCCGAAGTGAATAGATTTCGCCCCCGGCCGCTCCTCCGATGTCAGTAGGTTGCAGCCACTAGAACCGATCGACTGGAGAAGGCAATGAAGGTCGCATTCAAAGATGAGTCGTTTGCATTCGAATTCGTTCGCAACCTAGGCTTCGCCTACTACGGAGGCTCGGATATCGGCGAGATGATGGCTGCCGCCGCACGGATCAAGGAAGGTGATTTCGAGAGCTGGTTCATGGAATGGGACAAGCTGGCACGCCGGATTTTGTCGCGCGCGGATGCCAGCTTGGATGCGGGTCACCTGGAAAGCGCCCGCGAAGGATACCTGCGCGCATCCACCTACTTTCGGACAGCCGAGTTCTATCTCCATGGCGAT
The DNA here is from genome assembly GCA_036398675.1 of Rhodanobacter sp. Taxonomy (GTDB): domain Bacteria; phylum Pseudomonadota; class Gammaproteobacteria; order Xanthomonadales; family Rhodanobacteraceae; genus Rhodanobacter. The sequence goes on from DASWOQ010000042.1 coordinate 42,433, forward strand.
CCTGCAGACCCCCGCATTCTTTCGGAGTCCAGAGCGTCGCAAAAGGCCTACGCCAAAGCGGCGAAGCTCACCGGCCCAACCTGGGAGCCGGTGGAAATTCCCTACGAGGGCACCACGCTGCCTGGATATTTCTACAAGGTCGACAATTCCGGCCAGCCGCGTCCCACACTGATCTTCCACGGTGGATTCGACTCGAGTCTTGAGGAGCTTTTCTATTTCGGCGCCGCAGCGGCGGTGCGGCGCGGCTATAACTGCCTGACCTTTGACGGCCCGGGACAGGGGGCGCCGATCCGTGAGCAACAT
>DASWOQ010000043.1:0-25646 GCA_036398675.1 Rhodanobacter sp.
CTGATGCTGCGGCAACCGACACGACGGCCCCGCCAAAGCACCATCGCCATGCCATGAAGAAGGCGGCTGACGAGGCGCCCGCTGCGGCGAGCTCCAGCGGCGGCTGAGCCCCATCGGTAACGGAAAAGGAAAAGGGCGCCGAAGGCGCCCTTTTCCGTTACCGGCTCGCCGGGCCGATTCACCGGGTCTTGTTGCGGCCGAACCATTTGCGGAACGCGGCAGCGATCGCCGCGATGCCGATGATGACGAACTTCTTCAACGCCAGCAGCATCAGCCCGAGTTTGGCGAACAGGCCGGCCTTGGCCACAATGCCACCGGCGACCAGCGCGGCGATGCCGTAGGCGGCGAGTTTGTCGGTCTTGCTGTCGTAATCGGCGTAACGCTCGCCGGCGTCGAAGTTGGTCATGGCCAGCACCTGCGGCATGTCGGCGCGAACCTTGTCCAGCGCATCCACCGTTGCCACCGCGTTGAGCGACAGGTAACCACGACGCCCCAGCACGCGGATGTCGTAATTCAGCGACTGTCCGTCGGGCGAGCCATCGGCTTTCTTGAACTTGAGATCGCGTGCTCAGTAGAGCTTGTGTGATGCGGCGTCGTAATGCGGCGGCTCGGCCCAGCCCACCAGCTCGATCACGGGATAGCCCTGCTTGATGCGTTCCAAGTTCGAATCCTCAGTGCCTTTCTGCATGTCCTTCAGCATGTCCGAGTAGTCGATCTTCGCGGCATCCGCGTCCGACACGTAGCCTTCATCGGTATAGGTCACCACCACCGCCCAGTTCTTTTCATCCAGCAGAACACGCGGGTCGGTGCCGGGCAGGATCATGCCGAGTACACTGTTATCGGGCGGGTTGCTCCACAGTTCGCTGAGCACGCGTTGTGCGTCACTGGCCGAAAGAAAGCTGTAGCCCGGCTCAAGTCGCAACGAGGCCTTGGCGGAAGGAATGGCTACCTCGCCGGTGGTCAGGTGCAGCGATGCGAGAAAGTTTTCGGTCTTGGCCGATGCCAGCATCGCTGGCGGATGGATCATTCGCCAGCGTAGCGTTCAGCACGGAGATATTCGAAACAAACAGCAGCGCCAGCATCGCGAACGCCGGTATCAGTGGTTGGCGTGTTATTGAACAATCCTTGGACGTCGTCCGGTGACATGCGACGCGTCGATGCATCGCAGCGGGTCACTCCCCCATGGCGTGCCCGTCCGCTTTTTAGCAGGCATGCGGGTGTTTGCGCCAGTCCACGGACGAAGCGTTAGACAAGAAAGGCCCGGTCGTTTCCGACCGGGCCTCGGTTGTTGCAAGGACAACCGGCGCGCGTTCGTGCGCACCGGTTGGTTCCGCGGGTTACTGCGTGTAGCTGCCGGTCAGCGTGACACCGGTATAGCTGCTGTAGGCACGCACCATGATGTAGTAGGTGCCCGCGGTCGGTGTCGTCGTGTTGCAGCTTTCGGTGTTGCCCGTGACATACGGGCGGCAGTCATAGCTGCTGGTGGTCGGTGCCGAGCCGCGCTTCACGTAGAGGTCGGCGTCGCCGGTGCCGCCGGCGATCGAGAACTTCAGGTTGTGCGCGCCCGACGGGACGACCATGGTGTAGTTCACCGCGTTATTGGTGGTTGCGGCCAGGCCGGTCACCGGCGTGCCGTTCTGCAGCACGTTGCCGCCACCGCTACCGCCACTCCCCGTGCTCCAGGTCGCCTTGATACTCACACCGGAGAACGCCGCATACGCGTTCAGCATGACGTAGTACGTGCCGGCCTGCGGTGCTGCCACGCTGCAGCTCTCATTGTTGCCGCTGACGTACGGGCGGCAGTCGTAGCTGGTCAGCGTCGGTGCGGAGCCGAACTTGGTGTAGAGATCCGCATCGCCGGTGCCGCCGGACTCGGCGATCACCAAGTTGGTTGCGCCGGCCGGAATCACCACGGTGTAGGCAAGCTGCGCGTTCATGGCAGCGGACTGGCCGGTCAGGGCCACGCCGTTCTGCAGCACGTTGCCGCTACTGCCGCCACCGCCGCTGGACACCGTCACCGACGAGGTCTTGGTGTTGGTAGCGCCGTCGTTGTCGGTCGCCGTTAGCGATACGGTGTAGGTACCCGCAGTGGCGTAGGTATGGCTCGGGCTGGTCGAGGTCGAGGTGCTGCCGTCGCCGAAGCTCCAGGAGCGCGATGCGATGCTGCCGTCGCTATCGGTGGAGCTGTCGGTGAAGTTCACCGTCAGGCCGCTGATAGTGTCGCTGAAGTTGGCGACCGGCGGCGTGTTGGTCGGCGGGGGCGTGGTGCCACCACCACCCCAGTTGGCTGCGGCATAGGTGCTGACCTTGCCGATGTCGAAGCTGCCGAAGCCGGTGGTGTAATCCCAGCCGGTGGCGGCGTTGTAGCCGTTGCCGTTGTAGCCGTTGTTGCCTGACGTCACGTCATGCAGCAGTGACGGATTGCCGGGGAACGAGGCATAGAACTTCGAGGCCGGGAAACCCAGCGCGTTGCCGTTGGCCGACAGGATACGCGCCCAGGCGCCAACGAAGATCGGCGAGGCCAGGCTGGTACCGCCGACTTGGTACTGACTGCCATTGGCGTAAATCAGGGCGCCGGTCGACTGCGCGGCATCGAACGCCACGTCGGGAAGTACGCGCTTGGTGATCGAGCTGCCCAGCGCCGTCTTTTGCCATGCCGGTGCGGTCTCGAACTTGCTGACGCCACCACCGGTCGCCCACAGCCGGTCGTCGGCCGTGTTGCTCTCATCCTGTTCGACGCCTTCATTCCACACTGTCTCGCCAGACCAGGTGGTGCCGCTGGTGGAAAGCGTGGTGCCGCCCACGGCGATCACGTTGGGCGATACCGCGGGTTCGCTCACCGTGTAGTTGGTGAGACTGACACCTGACAACACCGTGCTGGTGCCGTGCCTGAGGATGTCGCCGCCGTACGACTCATACACGCCCTCGTCGCCCGCGGAAACCGAGAACGTCTGACCCTGCGCAGCGGCCTGCGCGAAGATCGCGTCGTCCGTGGCGAGCGTGCCCGAGCTGTTCGCGGCGGTTTCGTCTTCGCCGAGCGAGATGTTCACCACCTTGGCGACATTGTCGGTGACGGCCTTGTTGTAGGCCGCGCTGATGCCGGCGTCGGTCAGCGACGCATCGTTGGTGCCGTTGACGGCGGCGTAGAAGATCAACTTCTGCACGCCGCCGGAGGTACCGACGATCGACTGCGAATCCAGCGACCATTCGACGTTGGAGTCGGCATCGTTCCAGAACGTGCCGCTGCCGACGTTGACTGTCTGCGTGCTGACTGTAGCCAGGCCCGCATGCGAGGTGAAGGTGCCGAGGTCGGTGATGGTCTGGGTCATCTTGCCCCAGGTGATCACACCGACCGTGGTGTTGGTCGCCGCGGCCATGCTGCTGCCGCCGTAGATGGTGGAAAAATCAGCCGGGCTGTGACCGACTGCCGCCTGCGGCTGCGTTACCAGCGTCGCCTTGTGGAACATGGTGTGCTTCACGGAGATGTTCTGCAGACCGACCACGGCACTGACGATATTGCCCAGCGCCTGCGGCACGGAAGCGGCCGAATCATTGGCGAAGCGTGGCTTGCCCTGGAAATCAAAACGCTTCATGTCAGTGCGGAACGCGCTCGTTACATTCAGCGCATTGCCGTCGGCGGTCACCAGCTGGTTGTTGCCGGCTACTTCGATGTTGGTGAAGCCATTCTGCTGCAGATGCGCCACCACCGCCTGGACCTCGGCATCGGTCGGCGAGTACTTCGCCTTGAACTGCGCGGGGGTTAGAAACTTGTGGTAATTGGCGCTGCCGGGCTGGTTGAGCTGCTGCAGGAACTGGTCGAGCTGATCCGCATTGTGCAGTTTCAGGCTGACGGCAATATGCAACGGCTGACTCGCTTCCAGCGGAGAAACCATGGTGCCGGAGAGACTGGGGTTGCCACTCATGGCGAGGCTGTACCCCGAGATCGCGGTGGTACCGGAAACGGCGGTTGCCGCAACGGCCGGCGCCGCTGTTTTCAGCAAGGCAGGACCCGTATGGGTCGCGACCCAAGTGTCGGCAGCATGCGCTGTCAGCGACATCATGGCGAGTGAAAGAGCTGCAGGCAGCAAGGCTTTGCGGTAATTCGGCGAAGCGGTGCCCCGGACGCGACTGCGGTTTGTCATTGACGAACTCCCAAATTTTGGATGCACCGACCCAATGGGTCGAATGGACCTCATGAAATGAAATGCCGTGGACAGACACGGCATCCGGTTTTTGGATGGTTCAGCGATCCCGTGACGCTGCGTCTTGCCCTCCCTCTGTTATATCCCTGAGGGCGCGATCGCAGGTATTAATCGGAATAACGCCACTGACAGAATTTCATGGCGTCGTCATTGGGGATCATTCGTCAGTCTCCTGTTCGACGAATTGGTTGACGGTATGCCCGTGATCCAACGAGCGTCAATAGGACTTTTTGAAGTCATTGGTGATCTGGATCACACAATGACGTGGCGACGTGGCGAACCGAAATTTCAATGAATTTATCTTCTGGAACAAGAAGTTAATAACGCTTGATCGTTGTTGTCGGTGTAATCGTTTTCGTTAAAATTATTCTTTCGAATCAATGCTTATGCCAGGTGCTTCAGCAAAATATGGATTATCGGATGCGGGGTAGTTGTCCTCATGCCAAGAATCCGCTTGGCCGTTCGCTACCAAGAAATATTTATTTATCCGGCATTGATTGGCGCCGTCATTCGAATCGTATGTCAAGGAGGTTGCGCTTCAATACGGTATAACTATATAAGCGTTTCACATTTGAAGTTTTAAGCATTTATGCGTTTAGCCGTCTGGATGGATTGCATAAAAGGCGCTGTGGTCACCGCGTGCGGTAAATATCGGAGGCGGAGCATGCGACCATAGGCGCATGAATCCGAAAACAGCGCCGCGCAGACTGGCAATCATCGGTGGTGGCCCGGCTGGCCTCATGGCTGCCGAAGCAGCGTGTGCCGCTGGCGTGGCGGTCGACCTGTATGACTCGATGGGTTCGGTGGGCCGAAAATTTCTGCTTGCCGGCAAAGGTGGTCTCAACCTGACCCACAGTGAGCCGATCGAACGTTTCGCGGCGCGTTATGGAGCACGCCAGACGGACATCGCGCGCTGGCTCGATGTATTCGATGCGGATGCCTTGCGCGCATGGGCGAGGAGGTTGGGAGTGGAGACCTTTGCAGGAAGCTCCGGCCGGATCTTTCCCGTCGATCTCAAGGCGGCGCCGTTGCTGCGGCGATGGCTGCGGCGCCTGCGCGAATCGGGCGTGACGTTCCACATGCATCATCGCTGGCTCGGTTGGCAGGCGCACGATACCCTGCACTTCCGCACGACGCATGGCGCTCGCGCCGTGCCTGCAGCGGCCGTGGTATTGGCGTGCGGCGGCGGCAGCTGGCCGAAGCTGGGTTCCGATGGCGCGTGGGTGAGGCCGCTGGCTGATGACGGCATCGACATCGCACCGCTGCGACCGGCGAATTGCGGTTTCGAAGTGGACTGGAGCGAACACCTTTCCAGTCGTTTCGGCGGCGCCCCGATCAAGCCCGTCGTGGCACTTTGGACTGACCGTGACGGTATCGATCACGCGCGGCAGGGTGAATTCGTCATCAGCGAATACGGTGTCGAAGGCAGCTTGATCTATGCGATCGGTGCGGAACTGCGCGAACAGATCGCGGAACATGGTGCAGCGATGCTGAGGCTTGACCTTTCCCCGGGGTACACGCAGGCCGCTTTGGCCGATCGCCTGGGCGCACCGCGCGGCAAGCACAGCATCGGTGACTGGTTGCGCCGCCGTGCCGGACTGGATGCCGCCAAGTGCGCGCTGGTATTCGAACTCACGGACAAAGCCACGCTGGCCGATCCGCTGGCGCTGGCTGCAAAGATCAAGTCCCTGCCGCTGCGCCTGCGCACACCGCGACCGCTGGCCGAGGCCATCAGCACCGCGGGCGGCGTGCGGCTGGAATCGCTGGATGATGCACTGATGCTGCATGCGCGGCCCGGGGTTTTCTGCGCGGGCGAGATGCTGGACTGGGAGGCGCCGACCGGCGGCTATCTGCTCACCGCCAGCATGGCCAGCGGCCTGATCGCAGGACGCGGCGCGGCGCACTGGCTGGTCAGCCGCTGACGTCCATCTGCAGACACGACGCGGTCAACGGCCCGATCGCGCGATCTTGACTTCTTCGGCGAATACGCCGGACTGGATGCTGTGCAGTTCCTGCGGCAGGCGCTGCGCCACGAAATCGATGAAGCTTCGCAGCGCCGGGGTGTGTCCATGCCGTGACGGATAGACCGCGTGCACGTTGCCCGGCGGTGACGACCACGCGGGCAGCAGCGGAATCAGCCGGCCTTCGGCAATCGGTTCGCGACAGACGAACTGCGGCAGCTGCGCCACACCGATGCCACCGAGAACCGCCTGATACAGCACATGCAGGTCATCGCTGATCAGGCTCGGATGATGTTCAATCTGCTGGGCGCGGCCATCCTCGGAGGTGAGCTGCCAGAAATGGCGACCTTCTGCGCTGATCACGGCGACGCTGGACAGGCGTTTCAGCTCGATCGGCTGTGTGGGATGGCCTTGCCGCTTCAGCAGTTCGGGACTGGCCACCAGCATGTGCGGGTCCATGCCGTAGCTGCGCATGACCAGGCTCGAATCCTTGATCGAATCGCGCACCCGGAAAGCGATGTCGTAACCGCCGGCGATCACGTCGACCTGGTGGTGGCAGATGTCCAGGTCGACCTGCACGTCGGGGTGCTGGCGAAGGTATTCCACCAGCACCGGCGCCAGCAGCAGTTGCGCGAAAAGCACCGGACAGGCGACGTGGATGCGTCCGCGCGGCGCGGCCTGCGCTTCGTCGATGACGCGCTGGGTTTCCTCGGCGCTGGCAAGCAGCAGCCGGCATTGTTCGTAGTAGCGACGGCCGATTTCGCTGACGTGCGAGCGCCGGGTGGTGCGCTGGATGAGCCGCACGCCGAGGCTGGCTTCCAGCCGCGCCACACGGAAACTCAGCTGCGACTTGGCCACGCCCAGCGACTTGCTGGCAGCGGTGAAGGAGCCCAGTTCCACCACCTGCACGAAATAGTAGATGTCGTTGAGATCCTGCACGGCATGTCCTTGCGGCTGAATCCGCAGGCTAACGCAGTGGAACGCAATGTCTTGCTGCGCTGCGCAATCATTCGGGATTGTTCGGACATCATGGACATTAAAGGCAATACCAGGGACTTATCGCATCCTGACGCCGGGTGTTTACTCCATATCAGAAAGAATCGAGCCAGGGAATCGGGTCTTTCAGGTTCATCGTTGCATTCACGCTAGCCAAGGGGCTCCAAGCCATGCGTGCGATTTCGTGGGTTCTTGCGGCTTTGTTTTGCGCGACGCTGGGCGTCGCTGCCTTCCTGATGGGCTCGGGCAAGGCGCAGGCACAGCAGGCGCCGGCGGCTTCTGCCACGACGGCGTCAAGCGATGAGCCGAGCAGTGGCCTCAGCCAGAGCGACATCTCGCGCATGCTGCCGTCCACCGATATGGGGGCAAACGCTGCACGTGCGGCCAATCCGCATATGCGCGCCGTCGACAACAGTCCGGCGACGCCCTTCGATGCGGCACCGATTCCGACGAATCCGCTGGCACCGAACGCGGACGCGATCGGTGCGAAAACATGCATCGCTTGCCATACGCAGGAAAACGTGCAGGCCTCGCACACGCTGCACGTCGCATCGTTCCGCGCCGGCGCCGCCAACAGCGGGCCGCAGGCCGCGTGCGAAACCTGCCATGGCCCCGGCTCGGAACACGCGAAGAATCCCACCGCGCCGGGATCGATCATCGCCTTCATGCATGATTCGAAAACCACGCCGGCTACCCAGGCCGGCGTCTGCCTCGGCTGCCATGCCGGCGGCGCGCGTCAGCACTGGATCGGCTCGGTACACGAAGAGCGCGGCTTGTCCTGCGCCGACTGCCACAACCCGATGGCGCGGCTGTCGCCGGAAGGCGTGCTGGCCAAACCGACCATCAATGAGGTTTGCGCCACCTGCCATCAGGATATCCGCGCCAAGTTCAACCGCCGCTCGCACATGCCGCTGCCGGAAGGGCAGATCGCCTGCACCGATTGCCACAACCCGCACGGCACGCTGACCAGGCCGCTGCTGAAGACCGACACGGTCAACGAGACCTGCTACACCTGCCACGCCGAGAAGCGCGGGCCGTTCCTCTACGAACACGCGCCGGTGCGCGAGAGCTGCCTCAACTGCCATGACCCGCACGGTTCCAACCAGCAGACCCTGCTGCTGGCGCCGCTGCCGATGCTCTGCCAGCAGTGCCACACCATGACGCGCCATCCGAACGACCTGCAGGTGCCGACCAACCTCGGCCCCGGCCCGAATCCCGACGAGCGGCTGATGGGCCGGGCGTGCCTGACATGCCACACCAATATCCACGGTTCGAACAACCCTTCGGGATCGCGATTCCACAAGTAGCACGGAACGGGAGGAGCGGAAGATGCGCATGATCAAGCCGGTATCCCTCGCCGTGCTGCTGTATGTCGCCGCGGTCTGCGTCGGTTCGCCGGCCATCGCCGGCGATAGCAGCGACACGATGCGCGTCGGCGACATGCAGTACGGCAACGGTCTCGATCCACGTGGCTGGACGCCGATGATGATGACCGACCCCGACGGCATGTCGTGGCTGCACGCCGGCATGCTGCGCACGCCCAGCGGCGCGCTCTATCCGTACCCGAACAGCGCCGGGGAAAAAGCTGCCGCAGGCAGCGACTGGTCGCATTGGGGCCTGCTGCAGCTTGGCTACCTGCATGCCGGCGGCGACAGCAACGCCGAATTCTTCCGCCAGTATTCCGACTGGAAAAACGGCGCGGTGCTCGGCCTGTTCGCACTGGGCTTCGACAATCGAAAGACCGGCAGCTACGTCGAATTCCGCGCCAGCCGGATCAGCGGCGACGACCAGTACTACCGGCTGCGTGCCGGTCGCTACGGCAGCTACAAGGTGGAGGCGTTCTACCGCGACATGCCGCACGTGGTGTCGACCGATTCGTATCCGATCTGGAATGGCGTGGGCACCAGCAATCTCACATTGCCGGCTGGACTGACCCCGGGCGGCAGCACCGTTGCCGCGGTGCAGGCGGCATCGCGTAATGCGCCGCGCCGCAACGTGGGGCTGGTGCGTACGCGCGAGGGCCTGAGCATCGAGGGCACGCTCTATCGCAACTGGATCGGCTATGCCTCGGTCACCAATGAAAAGCGCAACGGCGATCGCCTGTGGGGCGGGCCGATGTTCTTCAACTTCGCCTTTCCCGACACCGGTTCCGCCTATGGAGGCAACGGTGGCGTGATGGAAACAGTGCGGCCGATCGATTTCTCCACCACCGACGTCAATCTCGGCCTGCGCAACGTCGGCAAGGTGTGGCATTTCAATGCGGTGTACACGGGGTCGTTCTTCCGTGACCACAAGAGCTATCTCGATTATCAGAATCCATTCCTGATCACCAACGTGGTGGGCCTGCCGAACGCTGGGCCGGTGACCAACGGCGAGTTCTCGCTGGAGCCGGACAACGACTATCACAACCTGCGGCTGGAGCTGTCGCGCGAACTCAAGTGGCGCGGCGAACTGTCGCTTGCCGCGGCGTACGGCACGATGCGCCAGAACGACAACCTGCTGCCGCCGATCAACTGCACCGGCAACCTCGGCTTCAGTGGCGGGCCGTTCCAGCAGATCATCCCGTGCGCGGACTGGAACACGCCGGCGGCATTGTCGGAAACCAGCTCGCATGCGCGGATCGACACCGGCCTGTTCGATGCGAAGATCACCTTTCATCCCAGCAATGCCTTCGGCTGGCACGCGGACCTGCGCTACTACAAGGAGGACAACAAGACCCGCTATCTCGCCTACAACCCGATCACCGGGCAGTATGGCTACATCTCCGAAAACGGTTCACAGGGTTCGGTGGTGCCGGGCGAGGTCGGCATCTTCGACACCGGCTACTACAGCACCTCCAACGTGCAGATCGCCAACGTGCCGTTCGGTTATACCGATACATTGTTTGAACTCGGCGGCGACTGGAATATCGGCCCGAAGAACACGCTGAATCTCGTCTACACCTTCGACCACAACGAGCCCAAGCATCGTGAGCGCACGCGGCTGGACGAACAGCGCGTCAAGCTGAGCTGGATCAACAAGTCGTTGGGCAACGCCACCCTGCGCGGCAGCATCGAGTACGGCGACCGCACCGGCGGTCCGTACAACTCCGATCCGTATGCGCAGTTCTATTCCGAATCGCTGCCGGGCTATGTGCCCGCCAACGGTATTGCCCCGACGGCCTTCACCGTCGATGCCATGCGCAAGTACGACATGAGCGATCGCAAGGAGACCAAGGCGCGGTTGATTTTGCTTTATCCGCTGGGTCTGAGCAGTACGGTTTCGGGCACCTTCTACGGCACGCGCGATCAATACGACGCCCAGCTCGGCCGGCAGAACACCAGCACCACCGGTTTCACCGGCGAGTGGGACTGGCAGCCGTCACCGACCACCAACGGCAGTGTCTATATCGGGGTCGAGTCCACCCACCTGACACTGGCCAATGTGGCCGACAACGAAGCGTTGATCGACTTGCCAGGCAGCCAGGATCCGTCGTTCGGCGGTCCGCTGTATCCGCTGGAAAACTATTGGCAGGATCTCGACAGCGAACGCGACTACAACGCCGGCATCAATTTCTCGCACGATTTCGGCCAGGTGCGGCTGGATCTCTCCTGGAACTACACGCAGTCGTTGTCAAAGCTCAACTACAACTATGCCTCACCCGGCGCACTGACGCATCCGGAAGTGGTGCCGCTGCTCGGCGACGATGCGTTTCCGAACAACCACTACCGCACCAGCACGTTCGATGTTGGGCTCAGTTTTCCCGTCGCGCAGAACGTCGGTGTGCGATTGTTCGGGCGCTACCAGAGCGGCAGCTTCCTCGATTGGCACTACCTCGGATTCGACGACACGCTCAGCTACGACCATCGAATCTATACCGATGAAGGTCCGCAGATGCATTACCGCGCCAGCCTGATCGGCGCGATGCTGACGCTGAAGCTGTGAGGACACATGCCATGATGCTTCGCTCACTCTTCCTGCTGCCTGTCGCCATGATCCTGGCATGGGCGGTTGCGGCGCCGGCGCGTGCACAGAAGGCCGATGCCCCGGCCGCCGGCGCAGCACCCGCGACTTTCGTCGATCTGCGCGAGCAGCCGGTCGTTGCCGGCAACGCGCAGGCCGGTGCCGGCAAGGCTGCGGTGTGCGCGGCCTGCCATGGCGCGAAAGGTGTGGCGATCGCGCCGAACTTCCCGAATCTTGCTGGCCAGTCGGCTACGTATCTCTACGTGCAGCTGAAGGAGTTCAAGCAAGGCGAGCGTAGCGACCCGGTGATGACCGGGCAGGCCGCACCGCTGAGCGACGACGACATGCGCGATCTCGCCAGTTACTACGCCTCGCTGCCGCTGAAACCCTCGGGGCACGCCGATGCGAATTCGCGTGGTGCGCAGTTGTATCTGGCGGGCGATCCGGCGCAGGGCATTCCGCCGTGCCAGGGTTGCCACGGTTCCACCGCGCTCGGCCCGCAGCCGTATCGTAGCGGTGCGCCGCAGCCGCCATGGGTCACGTTTCCGCGTCTGCGCGGGCAATCGGCGCTGTACGTCACCAAGCAACTTGGCGACTACAAGAGCGGTGCGCGTGCTGGCAGCAGCAATACGCAGGTGATGCTCGGCGTGGCGCAGACACTCAGTGACGACGACGTGCAGGTGGTATCGGTGTACCTCGACGCCCTATAGCATCGCCTCAGGGTTTCTTCACCAGCTTGATCTCGAACAGCTTCGGCCAGCGCTTGCCGGTAACGAACAGGCGATCGTGCTTCGCGTCGTAGGCAATGCCGTTCAACACGTCGTTGCCGGGATCGGGCAGCTGGTTGATGTCCAGCAAGCCGGTGAGGTCGATCCAGCCGACCACATGGCCGCTGGCCGGGTCGATGCGCGCGATCCGGTTGGTCAGCCACACGTTCGCGTAGAGCTCGCCTTTCATCCATTCGAGCTCGTTGAGATTGGATACCGGCTCGCCGTCGGCGGTGACTAGGATGCTGCCGGTGGCCGTCAGTGTTTCCGGGTCGAGAATGCGCAGCGTCGGCGTACCGTCGCTCATATACAGGTGTGTGGCATCGCGCGTCAGTGCCCAGCCTTCGCCCGGATAGCTGAAGGTGTGCCGCAGCTTGAACGTGGCGAGGTCGTAGACGAAGCCGACCTGCGTCTGCCAGGTAAGCTGCACCAGGCGGTCTTTCCAGTCGATGATGCCTTCGCCGAAATACTGCGACGGCACGTTGTAGCGCTGCACGGTTTCGCCGCTTTTCAGGTCGACCTTGCGCACGGTTGATTCGCCGGCTTCGCCGGTGCTCTCGTAGAGAAAACCGTCCTTGTAGAACAGGCCTTCGGTGTACGCCGAGGTGTCGTGCGGATACGTGTGCACGACCTTGAAGCCGTAGACGGGAATCGCCGCCCATGCCGGCGCGGCAACGATCAGCGCGGCGAAGAGTGGAATGCTGGCAAGCCATCGGTTCATCGGGGTCGTTCCGTATCGGGTCGTCGGGGAGGGCGAAGATTAGCCCAATGGGCGCACGCGGAAATTCCGGCCCTTGATCTTGCCGGCGCGCAACCGTTCCAGCGCCTTGTTCGCCAGCGCGCGGCCGATCGCCACATAGGCGCGGGTGGCGAACACGTCGATCTTGCCGATGTCCTTCGCCGCAAGTCCGGCATCGCCGGTCAGCGCGCCGAGAATATCGCCGGGGCGCAGCTTGTCCTGCCGACCGGCGTCGATCACCAGCGTTTTCATCGGCGCCAGATGCAGGGTCTTGCCGCGTGCCGGTGCAATTTTCAGCGGAAGCCAGCGCAGCGGCACGCCGTTCAATTCTTCGATGTTGGCCGCCTTGGGCCGTTCGCGCGGCGTGCACAGGGTGATCGCCAGACCCGACTGCCCGGCACGGCCGGTGCGGCCGATGCGATGCGTATGCGTTTCGGGATCGTGCGCGATGTCGTAGCTCACCACCAGCGGCAGCGCGGCGATATCCAGTCCGCGTGCGGCGACATCGGTGGCGACCAGCACCGCGCAACTGTGGTTGGCGAAGCGCACCAGCACCTCGTCGCGATCGCGCTGCTCCATGTCGCCATGCAGCGCCAGCGCGGAGAAGCCGCGGCGGTCGAGTTCCTGCGCCACTGCGTCCACTTCGCGGCGCATGTTGCAGAACACCAGTGCCTGCTCGGCATGCACGCCGCCGAGCAACTGCGCGAGCGCATCGGGCTTCTGTGCGGGTTCCACTTCATGGAAGCGCTGCTCGATCGCCGGCTTCTCGTCGATCGGTGCGTCCACCGTCACCTCGACCGGATCGCGCTGCACGCGCTTGCTCACCGCGCGGATCTCGTCCGGATACGTCGCCGAGAACAGCAGCGTCTGATGATGCTTCGCGATGCGTCCGATGATGTCGTCGATCGCCTCGGTGAAACCCATGTCCAGCATGCGGTCCGCCTCGTCCAGCACCAGCACCTTGATGCCGCCGCCGTGCAGGCTCTCGCGCTTGAGATGTTCCTGCACGCGGCCGGGCGTGCCGACCACGATGTGCGGATCGTGCGTGAGCGACGCCAGTTGCGGCCCCAGCGGCATGCCACCGCACAGTGTCAGCAGTTTCACGTTGGGGATGTTTGCGGCGAGCTTGCGGATCGCCTTGCTCACCTGGTCGGCCAGCTCGCGCGTCGGGCACAGCACTAGCGCCTGCAGCCGGATCGTGTCCACGTCGATCGACTGCAGCAGGCTCAACCCGAACGCCGCGGTCTTGCCGCTGCCGGTCCGCGCCTGCGCGATCACGTCGCGCCCAGCCAGCATCGGCGGCAGGCTCTGCGCCTGCACCGGCGTCATGGTCGAATAGCCCAGTGTTCCGACACTGGCGAGCAGGGCGGGCTTGAGCGGGAGTGTGTCGAAGGAAGTCATTCGCACATGATCGCATCAATGCACGATGGGCACGGAAAACACCGGATGCGATGCCCGCGCGCCATGGCTCGTGGCGCCTTGCAGAAATGCATGTTCTGTGGCCATGCGCAACATGCTCGGCGCGACATGCGATCGATGGGTACGATCGATCATCGCCATGTACAGCCGGCCAAACAGATTCCTGTAACGGACCCGCGTTCCAAGCGTGATTTCCACGCGCTGCCGATCCAGCACTTGCACGCTCACGCAGGAGCGGAAGACCAGATGCTTGTCGTCCGCGCCGAGGATCACCTGGGCCCGGTTGCCATCGGCATCGATCGCCTGATCGAGCACGGGATGGCGCTGGTCGAAAAGGCGACCTCCGCCGCTCGAAAGCAGCGACGAGACCGGACAGCCGAGCGGCGACGTGCGCAAGCCGAGCGGTCGCACCATCAGGTTGCGGAACCTCATCATGCGCGACACGCTCGGGGGCGGATTTTCAAGGAAACCATCCAGCAGGCCGCTGAGCAGGCTCGCAGCATTGCCGTCGCCGATGTTCCGGCCGGCGAGAGTCAACCGAAACATGTCTTCATGATCGTGCGGGGCATCGGTCAGTTGTTGAGTGAGCAACGAGTCCGCAGGGACGCTGTCGAGTTCGGTAACTGCATGGCGCACGGAATTCCCGGTTTGAAAGCCTTTCGGCCGCTGCCATGCCGACCACGCACCGCGGAGCAGGCCGGCCGTGCGACGCACGATCTGGCAAAGACTCGCGTGCCATGTGCCGGGCGGCGCATCGAGCGACAGGTCGATGGTCGGCACGTACAGGTGATCGATCGGCGCATCGCGCAGCCATGCTTCGACGCCGGGTGGCAGCAGCACCGTGAGCGCGGGAATGCTGGCTTCGTTCGCCAGTATCTTCTTGCGCAACGCTTCGGGCATGTCGCCGCCGAGTTCGTTGGTGTGGCACGACAGCGCGAAGAACGCCGGATGCAGGGCGCTTTTCGACAGAGGCGCGAACTGATGCCACGTGTCGCCGCCGAAGCGCACGGTGAACAGGCAGTCCGCCGGGATGTTGATGTGGTGGAGTGCGCGGAGGAAGTTCTGCGGATCCGCGTCGATCTGCTCCTGCGTCGCGCTGGAGAATCGCAACTGAGCGCCGGTGCTGCCCGATACGGCAGTGAACACGCGGTGCCCTGCATGCCGATGGAACGGATGTCCCTTCGCTCCCACCGCGAACGAATACAGCGAGCTGGCATCGCCGCGGGCGAAGTCCGCCCCGCCGAGCCTTGCGGATGGCTCGTCCAGTTCGTCGACGAATGCTGCATGGTCGCGCTGTCGACGCAGCGATTCGGCAAACAGGCGATCGCCGGCGCCGTGGCCGAGTTGCGCGATCAATGACACCTCCACCGGCAGGCCGCCCGATGCCGAAGGCACGCAGGCCGAGGGGAAAGTCCTTATTTTTCGTGTCTGCGTCGCCATGGATATTTCTCCGACCGACTTTGACGAATTGCCTTGGCATCGGCCTCAGGCAGGTTTCTTTTTGGTGGAAAGCTTGCGGGATTCGCGCTTGAGCGGTCCGGCCGTCGGGCAGATCTCGAAGGCAAAGCCAGTCAACGTGTTGACCAAGCTGTCCTTGTTGAGCTGGTAGAAAATGAACTGGCCGCGGCGATCGCTGTTGACTAGGCCGGCAGCTTCAAGTACCGAAAGATGCCGCGAAATGGCCGGCGCACTCATGGCGAAACGCCGGGCGATGTCGCCGGCCGTCAGTTCCTGCGCGGACAGGTAGGCGAGGATTTCCCGTCGTGGACGGGATGCAAGGGCTTCAAAGATACGGTCGGTAGCCATAAATAATTAAATATTTAGAGTATTAGTTAAATATATCCATGAAGTGTGTCCTGTCAACAGCGCCGATGGACGGAAGCCGCCAGCGACTTGCATACGGCCGCCGGCTCGCCGACCCTGTGCGCCTGCAAATCATTGGCCGACCCATGGATATTGTTTTCATCGAAGACCTGCGCATCGACACCGTCATCGGCATCTACGACTGGGAGCGGCGCGTGCGGCAGACGCTGTCGTTCGATATCGAGATGGCGTTCGACAACACGAAGCCGGCCGCCAGCGACGACATTGCCGATACGCTGAATTACAAGGAGGTGTCCCGGCGGTTGGTGGATTACGTGAGCGCGTCGAGTTTCGGCCTGGTCGAGACGCTGGCCGAACGCTGCGTCGCGATCGTCCGCGAGGAATTCGGCGTGGCCTGGGTGCGCCTGAAACTTTCCAAGCCCGGCGCCGTGCGCGGCGCGAAAGCGGTCGGCGTGCAGATCGAACGCGGGACGCGGCCCGGCTGATGGCGCGCGTCTATCTGAGCCTGGGCTCCAACCTCGAACCGCAGCGTTACCTGCCTGCGGCACTCGCCGAATTGCGCGGGCGTTTCGGCGACATCGCGGTGTCGCCGGCCTATCGCAGCAAGGCGGTGGGATTCGACGGCGCCGATTTCGTCAATCTCGCGGTCGGGCTGGATACCGGGCTGTCGCCGACCGACCTCAATGATTGGCTGCATGCGCTGGAGGATCGCCAGGGGCGCCGGCGCGACGTGCCGCGGTTCCACGATCGCACGCTCGATCTGGATATCGTGTTCTACGACGACCTGGTCATCCAGGGGCCTGGCCATCTGCAGATTCCGCGCGGGGAAATCCGGCACGCCTTCGTGCTGCGCCCCATGGCCGACATCGCGCCGGATCTTCGGCACCCGGTCAGCGGCGCGCGCATGGCCGACCTGTGGCGGGCCTTTCCGGCGGAACGCGAGCCGCTGAGCGTGGTGGCACTGGACCTGTCGTCGTAATCGAACGGGTTCAGACCGTTCTTGACGCTTCGCGGCAATCCGGGCATGTTGCAGTGCAAGGTGATGGTCCGTGCAGATTGTCCGGACCCGCTCGCGCGGAGGCAGCATGGACTGGACAGGTTACCGTTCGCCGACCTGGGATGAGCTGATAGGCCATGACGGCCAGCCGCACACGGCGGCGCGGCCGCTGGTCGATTACCTCGCCAGCCTGAGCCGCGGCGAGCTGGCCGAGCGGCAACTGGCCGCCGACGTCACCGCACGCGTGATGGGCGTGACCTTCACGGTCTATACCGAAGGCCGCAACGTCGATCGCACGCTGCCGTTCGACCTGATTCCCCGCGTGATCGCGCGTGCCGAATGGGATCGCACCGCCGCCGGCCTGCGCCAGCGCATCCAGGCGCTGAACCTGTTCATCGGCGACATCTACGGTGCGCAGAAAATCGTCAAGGACAAGGTGTTTCCCGAATTCCTGCTGAAGGATTCGGTCAACTTCCGGCCGCAGTGCGTGGGCATCCGGCCACCCTTGGACATCTGGGCGCACATCTGCGGCTCCGACCTGGTGCGCGATGGCGACGGCACGCTCTACGCGCTGGAGGACAACCTGCGCATTCCCAGCGGCGTGTCGTACATGATCGAGAACCGCATGGTATCCAAGCGGGTGTTCCCGGAACTGTTCGAGACCAGTGCGATCTTGCCGGTGGACGACTACCCCGCGCAGCTTTACGACACGCTCGCCGCGTTGTCGCCGCGGCCGGGCGATACGCCGGTGATCGCGCTGCTCACGCCGGGCATCTACAACAGCGCGTATTTCGAGCACTGCTATCTCGCGCAGAGCATGGGCGTCGAACTGGTCGAGGGCGGCGACCTGTTCGTCGGCGACGACGATGTCTGCTACATGCGCACGGTCTACGGTCCGCGCCGGATCGATGTGATCTACCGGCGCGTGGACGACATGTTCATCGATCCGGAAGTGTTCCGTCCCGAATCGCTGCTTGGCGTGCCGGGCCTCATCCGCAGCTGGCGTGCCGGCAACGTCGCGCTGGCGAACGCGCCCGGTGCCGGTGTGGCGGACGACAAGGTCGTGTTCGCCTATGTGCCGAAGATGATCAAGTACTACCTCGGCGAGGAGGCGATCCTGCCGAACGTGCCCAGCTACCTGTGCCACGACGACAAGGAGCGCGCCTACGTGCTCGATCACATCGAAGAGCTGGTGGTGAAGCCGGCGAATGAATCGGGCGGTTACGGCATGCTGATCGGTCCGCGCGCGAGCAAGACGGAGCACGCGCAGTTCCGCGAACTGATCAAGGCGAATCCGCGCAACTACGTGGCGCAGCCGACGCTGTCGCTGTCCACCGCGCCGATCCTGGGCGACCACGGCCCCGAGCCGCGCCACCTGGACCTGCGCCCGTTCGTGCTGTCGCGCAAGGACATCTACGTCACCACCGGCGGGCTGACGCGCGTGGCGATGAAGAAGGACTCGCTGGTGGTGAACTCGTCGCAGGGTGGTGGCGCGAAGGACACCTGGGTGGTCGATACCGAGGAGGCGAGCTGATGCTGTCGCGCGTCGCCGCCAATCTCTACTGGTTCAGCCGTTACCTGCGGCGTGCCGAGAACCTTGCCCGCCTGGTCAACGTCGGCAGCCAGTTGCAGCTCGACCTGCCGCGCAGCGCGCGCTTCGCGTGGCGTCCGCTGATCGAGACGCTCGGCGCCGCGGACGAATTCGACCGGCAACATCCCGCCGGTGGCAAGCAGCCGGACGAGGCGGGGGTGATCCGTTTCCTGCTGGTCGATCCAGAAAATCCGCAGTCGCTGCACGAGGTGGTGCGCCAGGCGCGCGAACTCCAGCGCAGCGTGCGCGAGACGCTGCCGCAGGACTGCTGGGTGGCCATCAACGATCTGTATCTCTACATCGAAGCCAGCACCGACCGCGCGGGTAGCCGGCGCTATCGCCAGGAATTCCTCGATCGCGTGATCGACAGCTGCCTGCGCGTTTCCGCATTGCTCACCGCGAATGTCAGCCGCGACATCGGTTTCCAGTTCCTGCGGCTGGGCACGGCCATCGAACAGGCGGACATGACCTCGCGCATCATCGACACCGCGGCGGCAGGGCTGATCCAGCCGCGCATCGAGGACGATGCGGAAGCGTTCCGCGAAATGCAGTGGATGAGCGTGCTGCAATGCCTGGCGGCCTACCAGATGTATCGCCGGCATCTGCGCCAGCGCGTCAGTGCCGAACTGGCGCTGCAGTTCCTGCTGAAGGACCGCCAGTTCCCCCGCAGCGTGCTGTTCTGCCTCACGCGCATCCAGGGCATCCTGCCGCTGATGCCGGCACGGCGCCCGGTGCAGCTTGCGCTCAATCGCGTGCTGGGGTCGGTGTTCGACGCGGATCCCGCGCGCGTCCTCAAGACCGGGCCGGGCGCGTTCATGGACCGGCTGCAGGTGGAGCTCGACGCGCTGGATGGTGCCTTGCGTCAATCCTATTTCACGGGCTGAGCAGGCGCCCGGGAAACGTTCATTGCTGTTGCTGCGCCGCCTGGCTGGCGATGGTGGAATCCTGGGGAGCCACCGGGCGCTGCGCCTGCGAAGGCGGCGTCGAAGGCAACCGTTCGCCGTGCTCCCACGGGAAGCGCGGCAGGCTGCGAACCGCGGCTTCGAGCTTGAGCGACCAGTTGTCGCGGATGTCGATGTACAGCGGCGTGTCGGAATCCAGTCGGATGCGTTCGCCGATCCGCAGCTCGCCAGTGCGCATCAGCGCCAGGTCGATCGGCAGGCCCACCGACACGTTCGAACGGATGGTGGAATCGAGCGACACCAGCGCGCAGCGCGCCGCGTCTTCCAGGCTGGTGTCGGCGCGGATGATGCGATCGAGGATCGGCTTGCCGTACTTCGACTCGCCGATCTGCAGGTACGGCGTTTCCGGCGACGTGGAAATGCAGTTGCCCAGCGGATAGATCAGGAACAGCGCCGGCGGTTCGTCGCCGATCTGGCCGCCGAAGATCAGCGTGGACTCCACGCTCACGCCACTCTGCATCGCCGCCGACGAAATCTGCGCCTGTGCCGCCACCAGCGCCTGGCCGATGTACTCGGCGACCTCGAACATGTAGCGCGGCGTGCGCAGCGACGTGCCGGCGTTCTCATTCAGATCGCGCTGCAGCCGCGACACCATCGCCTGCGTGGTTCCCAGATTGCCCGCCGACATCAGCATGAAGCTGCGCTCGCCCGGGAAATCGAACACGTGCATCTTGGTGTGCACGCGAACGTCATCGAAGGAGGCACTGGTACGCGTGTCGGCTGCGAAAACCAGGCCGTCGTCGACCAGGATTCCGACGCAATAAGTCATGGGGACATTCCGCTGAAGGTACCCCGTCATTGTAGAGGCCGTGTCCGGATCGGACCAGCGGCAATCGGGATCACTGTCACGACCGCGGAATCGGTGCTAAAAACCTTTCCACCAACCGGGGAGAACTGGGCATGGCAGGAAAATTTGCACGCAGCTGGGCGTTGATGAAAGCCAGCGCGACCGTCTTGCGTTCGGACAAGTCGTTGCTGGTGTTTCCATTGCTGTCGGGACTGTGCACGCTGGTGGTGGCGGCGAGTTTCCTGCTGCCGGTGGTGCTGATGGCGATGGGGGACGAACACGCCGGGCAGGACATGCATCAACGGATGTCGATTGGCTCGTATCTGCTGATGTTCGCGTTCTATCTGGTGCAGTACTCGGTGATCATCTTCTTCCAGACCGCGCTGACCGGCGTGGCGCTGATGCATCTTCGCGGCGAACCTGCCAGCGTCTCGACCGGATTTGCACTGGCCTGTTCGCGGCTGGGCAATATCCTGGGCTATGCCCTGATCGCCGCCACCGTCGGCCTGGTGCTGCGCATGGTGCAGGAACGGCTGGGCCTGATCGGCAGGCTGGTGGTGGGTTTTCTCGGCCTGGCCTGGACGGTCGCGACGTTCCTGGTGGTACCGCTGATCGCCAGCGAGGATGTCGGCCCGGTCGACGCGGTCAGGCGCAGCGTCGAGCTGCTCAAGCGCAGCTGGGGCGAAAACCTGATCGGCAACGGCGGCATCGGCGTAGTGTTCACGCTGGTGATGCTGCTGGCGATGCTGGTGGCGGCGTTGCTGATCGGCGGGGCGTTCGCGCTGCATTCGATCGTCGCGGTGGTGATCGCGGTGACCCTGGCGCTGACCGGATTTGTGCTGCTCGGGCTGATCCAGTCGTCGCTGCAGGGCATCTATGCGGCGGCGCTCTACCGCTTCGCGGAATCAGGTGAGGCCAGCGCCGGCTTCGACCAGGCGATGCTGGAACAGGCGTTTCGCAGCAAGCAGAAGAAATAAAGAAATAGCTGGAATGCAGTCTTCCCCGCATGAGCGGGGAAGACTCTGCATCACACCGAAAGCGTGCGCCCACCATCCACGCGGATGATCTGGCCGGTCACGAACGGCGCGTCGCGTATCAGCCACAGCACCGCGCCGGCCACATCCTCGGGACTGCCGGCGCGCTGCAATGGCGTGCGCGCCAGCATAGCCTGTCGATCGTCGTAGCTCTTGCCGTCGCTCGGCCACATCACCGCGCCCGGCGCCACGCCGTTGACACGAATCCCCGGACCGAGATCGAGCGCCAGCGAGCGCGTCATCGCCGCCAGGGCAGCCTTGGCCATGCAGTACAGCGCGTGCTGTGCGAGCGGACGTTCTGCGTAGATGTCCAGCAGGTTGACGATGCAGCCGCGTGCCTTGCGCAATGCGGGGGTCGCCGTCTGGCTGAGGAAGAATGGTGCCTGCGCGTTGGACGCGAACAGCTCGTTCCACTGCGCGCCGGTCGCCTCGCCGATCGGCGTGGGGTAGAACGCGGAGGCGCTGTTGACCAGCGCATCCAGCCGGCCGAATTGCGCCAGCAGCTGCTCGATCAGGTCTGGCAACGCGTCAAGATCCGCCAGCTCGGCCTGCAGCAGCAAGGTGCTGTCGGGACGCTGCCGTTCGAGATCGAAGACCAGTTCGCGCGCGGCATCTTCGGAGCGCCGGTAGTGCAACGCGACGTCGTAGCCTGCGGCATGCAGGGTGCGTGCGATCACCGAGCCCACCCGTTGCGCGGCGCCGGTGATCAACGCGACGGGTCGATCATGCTGTGGCGTCATGCGCTGGCTCCGGCGGCGATTCAGCGCACAGCTTGCCCCAACGGCTGCGATGCGTCACGCGCATCGTGAGGATTCATTTCTTCGGTTTTGGGTTCGCGGCCTTTTTCGCGGCAATCTTGCTCGCTTTGCTGGCGACCTTGCGCGCGGCACCGGCCACCGCCTTGTCCACCAGCTTGTCGACCGCGCGGCGGGCCGCCGAGGCCTTCTTGCGCGGCGCGGGTTTTGCCGGTTCCGCATCGGTTTCGTCCGTCTCGCCTTCGACATCCATCTCGCCACTGAACAGGGCGATCGCGGTGCTGGCGACTTGCCCGGTGTCGTAATACGCATAGGCGCCGACGCCGAGCGCACCGACCACCGGCAGCCAGCGCGAGATGCCTTCGCTGACGGTGCGCTGGGTCAGTTTCACGCCGACCTGCCTGGCCACGCGCTGGGCGATGCCATGCGACATGCGCCGGAACACCAGCCGGTCACCCATGCGCACGACCAGGTCCCGGAACGCCTGCGCGGCGGTGTGGCGGAACAGGCACCAGAGCATCTGCTCGCGGCCCAGCGTGGCATGCCGGCCGTAGGCGGCGGCGATATCGCTGACCATCTGGCCCTGGATCTTCCAGATCGCGACCAGTTCCGGCAGCAGCGTCAGCCAGCCCAGCGGGCCGGGTGGCAGCGCCAGCGAACCGGCGGTCAATGCCGCCCGCTGGGCCGCGCGACTGCCCAGGCGGCGCGCTTCGGTGCCGGGATCCTTGCTGTTGCCGACTTTGCTGTCCGGCACCTGGCTGACGAAATCCAGAATCGCCTGGGTCACCCGGTTGTGTTCGGCCGGCACGATGACTGCGGGAACCTGGGAGGTGTTCTTGCTCATGGGATTCCATCCTCGAAAGCAGCCGTCCTCGGCGAGGACATGCGGACCAGTCTAAAGCGGCCGCGTGAAGTTCAACTCAATGGCCGGACTCGCGCATGCCCTCACGAAGATGCGCCGCCAAGGCGGGGTTCTCTGTGCATGACTTCTGGGGCAGGCGGCGGCGACATCAAGTCGGTAATGTTATAACATTACGAACAAGCACTTCCCATCCTGCCCTTCGGAACCATCGATGAAACCTTCCCTGCTTGCCCTGAGTCTTGCTCTCGCCCTTGGTACCGCTGCCGTGCACGCCACCGACGTGCCGCCGCCGGGCAACACCTCGAATGCTGCGACGGACACGAACGGCGATGATGCCGTCGACCACGGCAGCCGCAACAAGCCGCCGAAGAAGGTGCAGGAGCTGGGCGCGGTCGATGTGTCGGCCAAGCTCGACCAGGCGCGCAACGCGCTGTCGCCGGACACCGGCAGCAGCCAGTACATCATCGATCAGAAAGCAATCGCCCAGTTGCCGCTGGGCGCCTCCACGCCCCTGAACCAGGTGGTTCTGCAGGCACCCGGCGTGGTGCAGGATTCCTACGGTGGTCTGCACGTGCGCGGCGATCACGCGAACCTGCAATACCGCATCAACGGCGTGATCATCCCCGAGTCGATTTCCGGTTTCGGCCAGACGCTCGATGCACGCACGATCCAGGACGTGAAGCTGCTCGATGGCGCGCTGCCGGCCCAGTACGGCCTGCGCACAGCGGCAGTGGTCGACATCACCACCAAAAGCGGCCACGACCTCGGCAACGGCGGCAGCGTCGGCATCACCGGCGGGTCGTTCGGCACGCTGAATCCGAACGCGTCGATCTGGGGCAGCGCCGATCGCTGGAGCTACTTCCTCACCGGCAACTACATGGAAAGCGATGTCGGCATCGAGAACCCCACCGCCAGCCGCAAGCCGATCCATGACCACACGAACCAGGTGAAGGGCTTCGGCGACATCTCCTACCTGATCAACGACGACACGCGCCTGAGCTTCCTGTTCGGGGTGTCCAACAACCGCTTCCAGATCCCGAACAACCCTGGCCAGACACCGCAGTTCGGCTATCTGGACACGGTCGATTTCAGCTCCGCCGACCTCAACGAGCAGCAGCGCGAAAACACCCGCTTCGGCGTGCTGGCCTTGCAGGGCAAGCTGGGCAGCACCGACTATCAGGTATCCGTCGGCCAGCGTTACAGCAGCCTCGACTACTCGCCGGACGAGATCGGCGAACTGATGTTCAACGGTGTCGCCTCGGCCATCAGCCGCACCAATCGCGCCAGCACGCTGCAGGCGGATTTCGCCACACCGCTGGGTGAAAGCCATACCTTGCGCTACGGCATCTACGGCAGCTTCGAGCACGCGTTCAGCGGCAACAATGCCTGGGTGTTCCCGGCCGATGCCGATGGCAACCAGACCAGCACCACGCCGATCAACATCCTCGACAACAGCCGGCTCATCGCGCGCACCTGGTCGGCCTACGTGCAGGACGAATGGAGCATCGGCGACAAGTGGACGGTGAACTACGGCCTGCGCGGCGACCAGTACCAGCTGGCGCGCACCGAAAGCCAGTTGAGTCCGCGCGTCGGTCTGGTCTGGCAGGCGACCGACAGCACCACCTTGCACGGCGGCTACTCGCGCTACTTCACGCCGCCGGCGACCGAGATGATCGCCAGCTCCAATATCGCCAAGTTCGACGGCACCACCAACGCGATTCCGGACAACGGCAACAACACGCCGCTGGCCGAGCGCTCGGACTACTTCGATGCCGGCATCTCGCAGAACGTGGGTTCGGCGCTCACCCTCGGCATCGACGCCTACTACCGCAAGGTGCAGCGCCTGCAGGACGAAGGCCAGTTCGGCTCGGCGCTGGTGTATTCCACCTTCAACTACGAGTTCGGCCGTGTGAAGGGGCTGGAACTTACCGCCAACTACGAGCAGGGACCCTGGTCGGCCTATGCCAACGTGGCCTTCAGCCGCGCGATGGGCAAGCGCATCGTCACCAGCCAGTACAACTTCGCGGCGGAGGACCTGGCGTACGTCTACGACAACTTCATTTTCCTCGATCACGACCAGGCGGTGACCTCGTCCGGCGGCGTCACCTATGCGCTGGATGACGACACCAAGATCGGTGCCGACTATCTCTATGGCAGCGGCCTGCGCAAGGACGGCGTGGTACCGAACGGCGCGTCGATGCCGGCGTACTTCCAGTTGAACCTCAACGTGTCGCACGACTTCAACTTCGCCAGCACCGGCAAGCTGCATACGCAACTGGCGGTGATCAATGCGCTGGATCGCACCTACCAGTTGCGCGACGGCAGCGGCATCGGTGTCGGCGCGCCACAGTTCGGCCCGCGCCGTGGCCTGTACCTGAGCCTGCAAAAAGATTTCTGATTGCCTTACTAAAGCCCCCGGCTTTGCCGGGGGTACTTAACCTATTACAACCTCTCCGCTAGCCGAATCGGCCCAGGGACATCCATGAGCAAACAGTATCTGAAGCCGCTGGCATTAGCGGCGAGCCTCGCCTTGGCATTGGCTGGCTGCAGCAGCAAACAAGATGACTCTCCCAACGTGGTGGCAAGCAGCAGTGAAGCCAGTGCGCCAACGTCATCGGCTCATGCGGTGTCGGACGCCATCAAGGAAGCGCCTCTTCACAGTCAGAGCATCTTCGACATCAGCGAGCTCGATCCGAATATCCAGGCCTGCCAGGACTTCAACGGCTTCGTCAACGCCAAGTGGGTGGCCGCCAATCCGATTCCCTCCGATCACACCAGCTGGGGCGCGTTCAACAAGCTGGCCGATGC
>DASWOQ010000044.1:0-30239 GCA_036398675.1 Rhodanobacter sp.
GGACAAGAAGACGCGCCCGAGCGCGAGCAGACCAATGATTCGAAGTGCGAGCCAACCTGCCGAGTCTTTGTTCATTTGAGGCCTAACGCTGGAGTTAAGCGGCGGCGAAGCCGTCCGCCTTGAACGAAATGTTAGGCGGCACCGAGGCCCGACCTTTGATGGACGATAGCGCCACACCAAACGCACTACAAGAACGCGAGGTGGTGAGGGCCTGCGCACGACAGACGAACCGCTTGCGAAGTGGTGACGTTGCGACACATCGCGCGCGCGACAGACGCAATGGATGCGCGAACGAACACGCGCGCAAGTTGCGAAGAACTGCCCCAGCGCCCGCACACAACATACGCAGGCCAGCCAGATGCCAAACGAAGAAACCAAGGTGATACGAAGCGCGGCCGACACGCTGGCGTTGACTTGCCACCGACCCGGAAAAGGTCTTGAAGCCTAACGCTTATTAGACCCCATATCGGGGCATATGCAACGGATGTTCAGCTTTCAACTGCCTGCCGTCAAGCGAGCAAATTTTGTGAGCAGACAAGGATTTAGCGGCTGGACTCTGCGATGAAAACGGTCAGTGCCAGTTTTGTATATCTCGCGGAATGAGGCGATAAGTCTTATCGCCCCGGAAACGCAGAAATAAACCGTATGGAAGTTCGGTCGATGGGTGCCGGGAGAGTAGATGGTTATCGCGAGTAGGGCCGCGCCATGCCGCCCCACGCTCAATTCACCTCTTCCGATCCTTCCCATCCCGCCGCCGATGCTGGCCTTCGGCGATCACCTTCGCCCGGTTCAACGATTGCAGCCACAGCGCATCGTGGCTGGCATCGCTTTCATGCGCAGCTTCGTTCTCGCTGTCGGTGTCGGGCACGCGGTTGAAGGGGATGCGCATGGGCGCGGCGTCGTGTTCCAGCGCGAGCTGCATGCTGCCGAAGTAGACTTTGTTGTAGCCGAACTTGCTGTTGATGCGATCGACCAGGGCATCGACGCGGCGCGTGTCCTGCGTCGGCGCGAACAGCGAGCCGCTGCTTTGCACGCGCGGCACCAGCCGCATCAGCGTGACGCTGACTGACAGCGGTATGGCGCCGACCGGGCCGGGCAAGGCGCGCTGATGCTGGCGGCTGTCGAGCATGGCGCTCAGCAGACGCAGAAGTTCGCGGCTGTCGTCGGTGGGGTCGAAGGCGAGATCGCGCTCCCAGCGCTGGTCGTGGCCGATGAAACGGATGCGCACGGCCAGCGCGCCGCCGAGCATTTCCTCGCGGCGCATGCGCATGGCCGCTTTCACCAGCAGTTTCTTCAGCACCGCGCGTGCGCCGACGGCGGTGCGCAGTTCCGGACCGAGCACATGCGAGTGGCCGATCGATCCGCGCTCGGTCGGCGCGTTCGGCAGCCAGGCGCCGCGCAGCAGGCCCCACATGCGCTCGCCTTCGATGCCGCCCCAGACGTGCCGCAGCCGGTGCTTGTCGGCGGCGGTGAGCTGCGCCACGGTGGTGATGCCGGCCTCGTGCAGTCGCGCTTCCATCGAATGGCCGATACCGCACAGGTCGCGTAGTTCGAGACCGTGTAGCGCATGAGGAAGATCGGCCTGTTCAAGTACGGTGAGTCCGTCGGGCTTGCGCATGTCCGATGCGGTCTTGGCCAGGAAGTCGTTCGGCGCGATGCCGATCGAGCAGCGGATCGCGCCGCCGGGTGCGGCCAGCATCACTTCGTGCTTCACCTGCGCGGCGATCTCCTCGGCCACGTCGCGTTGGCGCTGGCGGCCGACGAGTTCGCAGGCGACCTCGTCGATCGAGCCGACGCGGGCGATCGGAATTGCGTGGTCGATCGCCTCGATCAGTCGGTGATGCCAGTACACATAGCGCTCCGGTCGTGCCAGCCGGATCTGGATGCCGGGGCACAGCCGCCGCGCTTCGCGCACCAGCGTGCCGGTGCCGACGCCGAACGCCTTCGCCTCGTAGCTGGCGGCGATCAGGCTGGTGGTTTCGGCGGCCACCGGCGCCACGCCGACCGGGCGTCCGCGCAGCGTCGCGTCCTCGTGTTGCTCGACCGAGGCGAAGTAACTGTTGAAGTCGACGAAAAGGCTGCGCAGGCTCATCCGATGTCTCGCAAACGAGCGGGTGTTGTAGCTTGCCCCGGTCTCGCGGAAGGAGACAGTGCCGGCGCTTCGGTGAAGGACGGATGAGCCAGGCCGATGCAGGGCGCATGGCTCGCCAGTGTGCGGGGCATTGCCTATATTCTGGTTGTCTGGTCATCCGCTGCCGGTGCAATCCATGCGTTCACTTCCTCCGCTCAATCCGCTGCTGGCCTTCGAGGCGGCGTCGCGCCATCTGAACTTCACCAAGGCCGCGCGCGAACTGAACGTGACGCAGGGCGCCGTCAGCCATCAGATCGCGGTGCTGGAGGAGTATTTCAGCGCGCGGTTGTTCGAGCGCAAGAGCAATCAGTTGACGCTGACGCCGAACGCCGCGGCCTATGCCGAGGCGCTGCATGCGGCCTTCGAGGACATGCGTCGCGCCACCACCAGTTTTTCCGCGTCGGCCGCGCCGCGCACGACGCTCACCATCAAGGGCTATCCGTTGCTGTTGAGCCGATGGCTGACGCCGCGGCTGCCCGCGTTCAGCCGGAAATTTCCTGACATCGACGTGCGGCTGGTGTCGGTTTCCGGCGCGAGCCTGGTCGACTTCGAAAACCAGGATATCGACATCGGCATCCGCTACGGCCGCGGTCACTGGCGCGGACTGACGAGCCACCTGCTTTTCAGGGACGAACTCGTGCCGGTGTGCACCAAGGCGTTCGCCCGGCAGTTCCATCTGCGCAAGCCGCAGGATCTGGTCGGCAAGACGCTGTTGCAGACGCACGCGCGCGCCGACGACTGGCCGGACTGGTTCGACAGCGCGGGCGTCACCGACGCGTCGGCGCTGAAGCAGGTCATGTCGTTCGAGGACCTTGGCCTGGTGCACCGCTTCGCGATCGAGGGCAGCGGCGTCGCCATCCTGCAGAAGGCCTACCTGGATGACGACATCCGCGAAGGCCGCCTGGTCATTCCGTGCCAGCCGGTGTTGCGCCGTGACCTGGGCTATTACCTGGTGAATCCCGTGAGCAACGGCAAGGAGCCGAAGATCAGGGAATTCTGCGACTGGATACTCGGCGGCGCCTGAACTCCGCCGAGCTTCCCGCTAAACGAGATGGTGGCGGAAGAAGTCCACGGTGCGCGATTGCGCCAGTTCGTACGATGCCGGGTCGAAGGTGGGCCGTTCCTCGCAGCCGAAACCGTGCGCGGCACCCTTGTAGACGAAGATCTCCACGCCAGGTTGCGCCGCACGGATTGCCTCGACGTCGTCGAGCGAAATGGAATGGTCGATCTCGCCGAAGTGCATCTGCACCGGACAGCGCGGCGTTTCGTTGCGGTCCGCGGCGATGCCGCCGCCGTACCATGCCACCGAGGCGGCGAACTGGTCGCTGCGCGTGGCGCCCCACCATGCCACGCGGCCGCCCCAGCAGTAGCCGATGATGCCGACCTTGCGCTCGCCGAATACCGCTTTCGTCGCTTCGATGTCGGCCACCGTGGCCGATTCCGGCACGCGTGCGCGCAAGGCGACGCCGTGCTGCAGATCCTCGGCGCTGTAGCCGAGTTCGACCTTGCGTTCGGCGCGGTCAAGCAGCGCCGGTGCGATCACCGCGAAGCCCGCGGCTGCGAGCTGCGCGCATGCATAGCGCATATGGCTGTTGACGCCGAACACCTCCTGCGCCACGACCAAGCAATGCTCCGCGTCGTCGGGGCCGTCGCGATAGGCGTCGAATTCGTGGCCGTCTGCGGCCTTGATGGTGATCCAGTGAGCCATGGAAACCTCCTTCATCTGAACGTGTTCTTGAAAACGCCGGAGCTTCCGGCGCGGGAAAAGCGGTGGCCGTCGCCGGCTAGAACTTGAACGCCAGCTCGCCGCCGATGACCGTGGCGTTGGGGTAGCGTGCCGCGGTGAAAACGCCGGGGTGGATCAGGTACTGGAAGTCCGGTGTCAGGAACAGCCACGGCGTGAGCTGAATCTTGTACGACAGATCGATGTAGCGCTCGGCGCCGATGTAGCCGAACGTCGGACGCTTCTGGATTTCGGACGCCAGCTTGCGATGGTTCAAGTTGGATTTGGCCCAGCCCAGGCTCAGCACGTCGTCCGGCCGGCTGGCCAGCGGGCCGAGAAAGACGAAGCCGGCCGAATCGTAGCTCTGGATCTGCGAAGTGTCGCGATTGCTCTGCGTAAGGTTGCCGAACAGCACCAGCCCGCGACTCGAATCCGCACCGACATTGAAGAGCATCTGGTCGATCGACAGCCAGCCGCTGGAGCGCCCCTGGTGCATGAGTTTCGGATTGACGACGTCGGGTGCCTTGCTGGTGTCGTAGTAACCGCCGATCTTGTAATGGCCGGGCAGGTGGTTCGCACCGAGACTGGCGTTCCAGCCCAGTTCGGTCAGGTAGATCGTGCCGGTCGAGCCATGCGTGTCCAGGCGAAAGCCCTGATTGGGGTCGGTGAAGCGGGTGGGATTGACGTCGAACACCCCGACCTTGATATACACGTCCGGCAAGACGAAACCCGTGACGCGCGCGCCCAACTGCGCACCGGGCGGGTTCTGGAAACCGCTGGAATCTGCCGCCAGCGAATTGGGATGGCCGCAGAAACCCTGGTTCAGAAAGCTGCACAGGAGCGGGTTGTAATCGAACTCCGCGGCCGCGGGAAAGTAGCCGAGCTGATAGCTCATCCGGCCATTCAGCAGGTTCTGCTTGAAGCTCATGTTGGCGAGCCGGAAGTTTTCGCCTTCGCCGTAGTTGCTGTTGATGGTGACGCGCACGCCGGCGAGCGTGGAGGCATTGGAACCGTAGCGGTCCGATACCGCGAACGTGAATACTCCGCCGGGCACGCCCATCAGCTTGCTCAGGTTGAAATTGGCGCCGAGGATGACCTGGTTGTTCGTCGAGGTGCCACGCTTCACGCCGCCGTTGACGATGTCGGCCGTCTGCACCTGGTAGTTGGAGAAGATGTCGATGCCTTCGTTCGACAGCTTGGTGCGTTCGCCGCCCCAGTCGCCGGTCATGCCCGGATCGCCGATCCTGCCCGGCTGGTGCAGCCAGTCCTTGGTCGGATTGGCCAGTGGCCCCTGGGTGTTGTCGATGGGCGATGGCGCATCGGCGGCATGGCTGGCGGCAGTGTGCATGATCGAGGCCATCATCATGCATGCGCTCAACCCGAGCTTCAGCGAGGTGTGGCGGACAGGTGGATCGTTGTTCTTGCGCATTGGTTTCTCTCCCGTGATTTGATTTCGGCGTCGCTGGCTTCACCCCATGTCCCGATGTCGAAATCCACGACTCCATGTCACTCCAGCGGGAGATAGCCCATCGCCTTTTTTTGCACGCACGTTCCCCGACGGCTCGTCTGGCCGTCGCTATCGAAGCTTTGTTGCCGGGTTCCGGCCGGCAGTTGCGGAAGCGTTGTCGCGGTCTAGCAGGTCGTCCGTGGCGCGTGATCGGCGAGCTCCTGCTCGGCCTTGCGCTGGTAGTAGTTCCACAGAAGTCCCAGCAGTCGCGGATTGAAGGTGCCGCGTGCACAGTCCGCGGCTTCTTCGGGGTGCAGCGGCAACGCGCCACCGAGGATTTCGGCCTCCACCTGCTTGCGCGCGTTCTCCTCCAGGAAGGTGCTGCGGAAGAAGGCGATCTCTGCCGTCTCGCCCACCACCACGCTGCCGTGTCCGCGCTGCTGCACGGCGACGTGATTGCCTAGCGCGGCCGACAACGATGCCGCCTGTGTGTCGTTGACGACCAGCCGCGGATCGTCCCAGGTCGGTACGCCGGTGTGCAGGAAGGCGCCGTGCAGGAACACCGGCACGAGCTCGCGGCCGGCAATGCCCAGCAGCGTCGAGTGCTGCGCATGCAGGTGGGTGACGCTCATGATCTCGGGACGATCGCGGTGGATCTGCGTGTGGATGCGCCACTCCAGCGGAATCTCGCCGCCAGGATGCTCGAGGATCTCGCCGTTGAGATGGAACACGAACACGTCCTCGGGCTTGACCGCGCCTTTCTCCGATCCCGCGCCCGGGCTCAGCAGAATCCGCTCGGTGCCGGGTACGCGGATCGAGACGTGGCCGAACATGCCGATCGAGCCCTGCAGGTTCAGCATCATGCACATCACCGCAACCTTTTTGCGCAGGTCGCTTTCGGTCTCGACGTGATCGGCGTCGGCGTTCACTTCTTGCATGGATCAGTTCCTCGGGGTGATGGATGTGATGCGATGCGCGGCGACCGGATCGCCGGCCGATGCGGCCGTCTCGCTCAGGCGGAAACCACGGAACCGGCGGAAGCACAGATACAGCAGCACGAAGGCGCCGATCGATCCGGCCACCAGCGGCACCAGCGGCACCATGAACAGGCGCGGCAGCGGCGTGTGTTGCGCGATCAGCCAGCCGCCGGCGACCGGACCGGCGGTGGACACTGCGCGGCCGACGGCGCTGGCCCAGCCCGCGCCCTTGGAGCGGATGCTGGTGGGATAGATCATGCCGGTCACGGCGTTCATGCCCAGCTGGCTGCCGAGCACGCAGGCGCCGGTGAGGAAGACCACGCCCATCAGCGCAAGGTGCGACAGGCCCGGCGTGCCGATCGATGCGACCACCGGACAGCCGATGACGAAGAACGCGGCGATTGCGACGATGCCCCAGCGGTCGATCAGCCGGCTGATGATCAGGCCGCCGACGATGCCGCCGACGTAGTAGCACGCTTGCGTGATGGCGGTCTGGTCGCTGGACAACCCGCTGGCGCGGAACAGCGTCGGCATCCAGCTGTTGACGAAAAAGTTGACCACCAGCGCGGCGGAAAACAGCAGCCACACCAGCAACGTGATCCACGCCAGCCCGTTGGAAAACAGCAGCGCTGGCGAAAAGCTGTCGGTACCCGTGCGGGCGGTGCTGAGCAGCAGGCGCGTGTGCTCGGTGATCCGCAGATCGGGGCGCAGCTTCGCCGCCAGTTGCGTGGCGCGGACGTTGTCGTCGTTCCGGTTGCGGTTGACCAGGAACTTGATCGACTCGGGCAGCATCGCGAAGAGCAACACGGAAAGCAGCAGCGGTGCGATGCCGCCGACCACGAAAAATGCGTGCCAGCCGAAGCGTGCCTGCAACGTGGTCGCCACCACCGATGGAAGAATGCCGCCGACCGCGAGGCCCATGAACATCGCGATGATCAGTGTGGCGCGCAACCGCTTGGGCGCGAATTCCGCATTCAGCGCAACGGTATTCGGCAACAGTCCGCCCAACCCCACCCCGGAGATGAAACGCAGGATCAGCATCGTGTGCAGATCGTGCGAGGCCACGATCATCAGGCTGAACAGGCCATAGACGATCGTGGACAGGAGAATCGCGATGCGCCGGCCGAAGCGGTCACCGACATAGCCGAGCAGCGGGCCGCCCAGCGCCATGCCGACGATGCCGGCGCTGAACACCGGCCCCAGTGCGGCAGGCGGAAAGTGCCAGGAGCGGATCAGTTCCGGCGCCGCGTACGACATCGCAGCGAGGTCGAAACCGTCCGCGCACTGCACCAGCAGGGAAAGGATGACCACGCGGATCACCAGGCGGCCGATGGTCTGGCCGTCGACGAGCCGGTCGAGCTCGATCGATTCCAGCGGCGTCGCGGTGGGGCCGAATTCGCCGGATCGATCGATGCTGCGCATCGGAGCATTCATCGCGGGCTACCTCCCGTCGCTCATGAATTTCCAGACGTTCTCTTCGACGATGGCGCGCGTCACGTCTGCGGGAAAACCTGCGGCCTCGACACCGGCGACGGGATCGGTGTCGCCGAGCAGGAACGGATAGTCGCTGCCCATCAGCACGCGGTCGGCGCCGTGCTTCTCGACCACAAGGCGCAGGCTCGAGGGATCGAACGTCATTGCATCGACGTAGATCATGCGGGCGTAGTCGCTGGGTGGCCGATCGATCTTCTCGCGCATCTCGCTGCGCACCGCGAAGCCCTTGTCGACGCGCCCGAGCACATGCGAGAACGCACCGCCACCGTGCGCGAAGCAGATGCGCAGGTCGGGCAGGCGGTCCATCACGCCGCCGACGATGAAGCGGGTCATCGCCAGCGCCGTCTCCAGCGGATTGCCCACGATGTTCGGCAGGTAGTAAGAATTGAGGCGATCGCCGCCGATCAGCGGCTGCATCGGATGCACGAACACCGCCATGCCCAGGTCGCGGCATGCTTCGAAGAACGGAAACAGGAACGGATCGTCGAGATCGCGATTCGCCGGACAAGTGCCGATCTGCACCGCGTGGATCTTCAGCGTGTCCTTGAGGAAACGCAGTTCGGCGATGGCCAGGTCCGCATCCTGCAGCGGCACCGTGCCCATGCCGGTGAAGCGCGCGGGGTGGCCCGCAACCACTTCGGCGATGTATTCGTTGAGATGCCGCGCGACCGCCTGGCCACCTTCAGGTGGCGCCCAGTAGCAGCTCAGCAGTGGAATCGGCGAGAGCACCTGCATGTCCACACCGAGGCGATCCATGTCGACCAGCCGCCGCTCCGGCGACCAGAAGCGGTCGTCGAGTTTCATGAGCGACGCTTCGCCCATCATCAGCGTGGCCGAGTTGGCGTCCAGAGGAACCAGTCGTGGCCAGCGGTTGGGGCCGAACGCAGCCGCCCAGTCGGGAATCCGCGACGGCGGCGGCATGATGTGGGTATGAAAGTCGACACGCATGTCTATGGCCTTGTGCAGCAGGGAAAATGATCAGCGTCGTGCATGCTGGGTCAGGTATGCCAGCGACCGTTCCCTGGCCAGTGCGGCGGCCTTCGGTTCGTAGAACTTCCGGTCGTTGCAGCTGAAGCCGTGCTCGGTGCCGGGGTACATGTAGATCTCGATCTGCGGCTGCGCGCGCCGGATCACCTCGACATCCGACAGCGGGATGTATTCGTCGTGCTCGGCGAAATGCAGCAGTACCGGGGCGTGCAATGTCTCATCGGCATGGCCGGCGATCTGCGCGCCGTAGTAGCCGACCGCGCACACTACGTTCTTCAGCCGCGCGGCCGCCAGATACGCGAGCGAGCCACCCCAGCAATAGCCGAGCGTGGCGACGGCACCGAACGGTGCGACCGTGTCGATCGCCGCCTGCACGTCCAGCATGGTTTCGTCGAGGTTGAGGCGAGCGCGCAGCTCGCGGCCTTTCTGCACGCCGGCCGGATCGTAGTCGAGTTCCACGCCGCGCTCCACGCGGTCGAAGATCGCCGGTGCGATGGTGTGGAAACCGTCCTTCGCGTACTGGTCGGCCATCGCGCGGATGTGCGCGTTCACGCCGAAGAACTCCTGCAGCATCACCAGCGCGCCGATCGCACTGCCTTCGGGTTCTGCCACGTACGCGGACAACGCATGGCCGTCACTCGCGATGATTTTGATGGTCTTGCTCACGTCTGCCGCTCCCGGTTGGTCATGGTTGTCGTGCCTCACGAAAAGGACAGGCCGGAGATGCCGGACTTCTCGTCGAAGTTGCTTGTCACGCGCTTGCCGATCAGGTCGCGCAGAGTTTCGGACGTGCCGCCGCCCAGCGTGCCGTAACGCGCGCCGCGATACAGCCGCGACACCACGCTGTCGTCGGTGAAGCCGTAGCCACCGTGGATCTGCAGCGCTTCGCTGGTGACTTCCAGCGACATCTCGTTGCAGCGGATCTTCGCCGTCGCCGCCAGCAGCGGGTCGGGAAACGGATTGCCCGAAAGGCAGGCGCGATAGAGCAGCCCGCGCGCCGCCTCGATGGCGATATACATGTCGGCCAGCTTCCAGCGCATGCCCTGGAAGTCGCCGATGAACCGGCCGAATGCCTGGCGCTTGCCGGCATACGACACCGCTTCGTCGAACGCGCCTTCGGCCAGGCCCAGCGAGATGCTGGGGTTGAGGCAGCGCTGGGTATTGAACGCGGACAGCAGCGACTTCAGGCCGGACTGGCGCACCACCAGCTGATCGAGCGGAATGACGCAATCGGTGAATGTCACCTCGTGCAAATTCTCGCCACCCAGCGTGTGGACCTTGGAAGTGATGGCGAGTCCCGGCGTGTCCTTCTCCACCAGCGCGCAGCCGATGCCGTCGAGGCCGGCCTGCCCGTCGATGCGGGTGAACACCACGAACAAACCGGCTTCTTCGGCGCGGCTGATCAGCGACTTGGTGCCGTTGAGCACGACCTTGTCGCCGCGGATCTCCGCATTGGTCGTGTAGCTCGCCATGTCGGTGCCGGCGTGCGGTTCGGTCAGGCAGATGGACAGCACGCAGTCGCAGCTGCACACCTCCGGCAACACCTTGCGCTTGATGTGCTCCGGCGCGAAGGCCGAGATCACCCGCGTCTGCGTGCCGACTTCGCCGAGCACCGCCATCGCGGTGATGTAGCAACCCTTGGCGATTTCCTCCAGCACCAGCGCAGTGTCGAACACGCCGAGCTCGGAGCCGCCGTACTGCTTGGCTACGGCCATGCCGAGCACGCCGATATCGGCCAGCTTGCGCATGTTCTCCCACGGAAAGGAGCCGTCGAGGAATTCCTTGCCGCGGCCCTTGAATTCGCCCTGCACGAGTTCGCGCACGAGCCCGATGCGGTCGCGCTGCTCCTTGCTGAGCGCGATGCCGTGCGGCGATGCCGTCTGGCGCTTGACCGTGATGTTAGACATGGCTGCGCAACACTCCATCCACGAGGTTTTCGATGCTGGTATAGACCGAGGCGCCCGCGCTGCGCAGCGCCGAGGTCTTCGATGCAATGGTTCCGCGGCCGGCCTGTACCAGTGCACCGGCGTGTCCCATGGTCACGCCCTCCGGTGCCGATGCGCCGGCGAGCAGCACGAACACCGGTTTGGAGAACGACAGCCGGATCATTTCCGCCGCGAGTTCTTCTTCCTCGCTGCCGCCGATTTCGCCAAGCACAAGCACGGCACGGGTGGCTGCGTCCTGCTGGAAATACGGCAGGAGCTCGGCGAAGCGCACGCCCTTCACCGGATCGCCACCGACACCGATCCACGCCGACTGTCCGATGCCGCGCGAGGTCAGCCGGAAGCAGACTTCGTAGGAGAGCGTGCCGCTCTTCGACATCACGCCCAGCGGGCCCGGTGACAGCGAGACGTCGGGTATGAAACCGAGCTTCATGCGGTTCGGAATCGCGAGCCCCGGCGTGGACGGGCCGATCCAGATGGCGCCATGTTCGCGGACCCGGCCGCAGGCGACGATCGCATCGCGAACCGGCATGCCTTCGGAAGGCGATACGATCAGCTTGATGCCGGCTTCCAGCGCCTCGGTGACGGCGCCGAGGACGTCCAGCGGCGGCACCAGCGTGATCGACGCCTCGGCGCCCGTGGCGGCCACGGCATCGTTGCAATGGTCGAACAGCGCCATGCCTGGATCGTCGCGGCGCGCGCTGGCGCCGGCGATGCCGCCGACGATGTTGGTGCCGTACTGTTTCATCAGCTCGGCGTGGCGGCGACCCATCCGGCCGGTGGCGCCCTGCACGATCACTTTCGACTGCGGGTCGAGATGGAAGTGGTTCATGCGACGACTCCCGCTTGGTCGATCGCCAGCTTCAGTGCCTTGTCCAAGTCCATCTCCACCGTGATCGGCCGGCCGCTCTGAGCGATCAATGTTTTCGCCGCCTCGAAGTTGTTGCCGATGAGGCGGGCGACGATCGGCACGGTGATTTCCGGCACGGCATCGAGCGCCTGCAGCAGCAACTGCGCGAACTCGCCCAGGTCGGTGATGCCGGCGAAGATGTTGACCAGCACTACCGAGATCTCCGGCCCTTGGGTGAACTGGCGCAGCACTTCGATCAGCCGCGTCGGGCTGCCGCGCAGCAGGCCGGTGCGCACGTCGCAGAAATTGAATGGGCGGCGGCCCGCCTGCAGCATCTCGTCGATGAGCATCATGCTCAGGCCGGCGCCGGTGGTGAGCAGGCCGACCTGGCCGTGGCTGTCGATCTCGACATAGTCGAAGTCGTGTTCGAGCTTGAAGTTCGCTTCGCGATAAACCTGCGGACGAGAGCGCACCGCCCGTTCCAGTTCGTGCTGGCGCGGCAGCGCGTTTTCGTCCAGCGCGAGTTTCATGTCGCCGGCGATCCAGGTGCCGTCCGCAAGCACGAACAGCGGATTGACCTCGAGCAGGGTCGCATCGAAGGCGATGAACGCGGCGGCAAGTGCGGCCACTGCCGAGGCCACCGGTTGCTGGAGCGTGTGGGGAAGTTTGTGCAGCAGCCCCGACGCGGCGGCGACCAGCGATGCCTCATCCGGTGCGGCGACTGTCGTCAGCATCGCATCGGCCTGGTGCGCATGCTCCTCGACATCCATGCCGCCGTGCGCCGACAGCAGCACGCGGATACCGCGCTGCGCCGCATCGACCATGAAGCTGAGGTACACCTCGTGGATGAAATCGACTTTCTGCTCGACGCGGAAGCCGGCGATCGGCTGGCCCTTGATGGCCGAGCCGGCGTGGGTGCGGACGAAGTCCGCCACCTCTTGCGGTGTCGCGGCGAAGCTCACGCCGCCGGCCTTGCCGCGGCCGCCAGCGCGCACCTGCGCCTTCACCACCCACGGACCGGCACCATCGAGGTGCAGGGTATCGACGGACTGCGCATCCACGAAGATCCCCGCGGGAACCGGGATGCCCCGGTCGTGGGCGAGTTCTTTCGCGTCGTGTTCGAGTAAAAGCAAGTTCAGACCTTCCTGATGAAACGTGGGCCGGGGAATGCGTGTGTCGCGTTTGTCGTCGATGATCAGTTCGCGACGGCGCTTCGTTCGTGGTGGTGAAACTTAGATAAAGCCCCGTGCGTTGCACACGGACGATTTGGCATCGAACGATGAGTAAATCTAATTGAAACGGTCGGTTGCCACAGGGGGAAGAAAGCTGCAAGAGCGCCTGCACCAATTCCTTCGAATCCGCCGCTCCGGCGTCGAATCCACGCAACGGCGGGCCATGCCGGCCGTATCGGAAGCGATGCTTGCCGGCCGAGCACATGGTGACTGGTGCGTTGCAACGTCGCGACGGGAAGCGCATCGCCGTGTTTGTCGCCGTCGAAAAATAGGCCGATCCGGTCGTCGGTGCGGCGCGATATGGCGTCTCGGTTGTCGCGAGGGCCGGATCAGGCGGCCAGACTGGTGGCGATGCCGAAGCCGATCGCCATGATCGCGGCCACCGCCATGCAGGCGCTGCCGGGGCGGATGCGATGCGCATCGGCGCGCGGCGTGAGGCGCCACACCAGCGCGGTGCCGATCAGCATGTCGAGCACCAGCGCGCAGCGCAGCAGGCCCGAGCTCATCAGGGCCGCATACG
Source organism: Rhodanobacter sp. (assembly GCA_036398675.1). Taxonomy (GTDB): domain Bacteria; phylum Pseudomonadota; class Gammaproteobacteria; order Xanthomonadales; family Rhodanobacteraceae; genus Rhodanobacter. The sequence continues at coordinate 13,305 of DASWOQ010000044.1, forward strand.
GGGGGTGCAGCCGGCCTTCGTACGCGGCCACCAGCACCACCAGCAGCACGCCGACGAGATTCCACAGCAGGCACGCGAGGTACAGGCGGTTGAACACCACCGCGCAGCGTTCGGTCCAGCGCAACACGGACCAGCCGATGAGCGCGAAGAACAGCGCGCCGATGCTGCTGTAGAGCACCCACCAGAGCAGGCTGCTGATGAGCGTGAGCAGGGTCGTCATGTGGCGTGCTTGAATCCCATCTTGCGCAGCAGCTTGGCCATCAGCCACGCCGGGCCGATCAGCAGGTAGGCGAGGTCGGTGAGGAAGCTCGGCTTGCGGCCCTCGAACTTGTGCCCGATGAACTGGCCGATCCATGCCACCACGAACACGCCCAACGCCAGCCAGCGCAGATTGGCCGGGCCCAGCGCGAAAAACAGCAGGTTGGTGATCGCGCCGAGCACGGCGAAGGCGATCAGCAGCGCAACGGCGAGCCGGTGCGAATGTTTCCAGTACCAATAAAACGCAAGCACCATCACCAGCACCGCCCATGCGCCGGGACGCAGGAAACTTGCCGGTACCGGGAGCGTCCACAGCAGGGCGATCACCGACCACACGATCGGCGGCACGCACAGCCAGTGGAATACCTGGTTGGTCGGGTTGCGATGATCGCCGCTGTAGCTGTCGAGCCAGTCCTGCATGCTGCGCATGGCATTGCTCCTTTCAGGTCAGTCGAGACGGATGCCGGCCACCCGCTGCAGCGCTTCGGCATATTTGGCGGCGGTACGGGCGATGACCTCGTCCGGAATCGACGGGCCGGGTGCGGTCTTGTTCCAGTCCAGCGTTTCCAGATAGTCGCGCACGAACTGCTTGTCGTAGCTGGGCGGGCTGATGCCGACGCGGTATTCGTCGGCCGGCCAGAAGCGCGAGGAATCCGGCGTCAGCATCTCGTCCATCACGTAAAGCGTACTGCTTGCATCGGTGCCGAACTCGAACTTGGTGTCGGCGATGATGATGCCGCGTTCGGCCGCATAGGCTGCCGCCCACTGGTAGATGGCCAGCGTCGCATCGCGCACCTTGCCGGCGAGCTCGGCGCCGACGGCGGCGACCACCGTGTCGTAGCTGACGTTCTCGTCGTGGTCGCCCACGGCGGCCTTGGTCGACGGGGTGAAGATCGGCGCGGGCAACTGCTGCGCCTGCTGCAGGCCGGCAGGCAGTGCGATGCCGCACAGCGCGCCGGTGGCCTTGTAATCCTTCCAGCCCGAGCCGATCAGGTAGCCGCGTGCGATCGCCTCCACTGGCACCGGCTTCAGCCGCCGCGTCACCACCGCGCGCTTCTCGTACAGCGCCAAGTCGATGCCGGGCGGAAGCACGTCGGCCAGCGGCACGTCGAGCAGGTGGTTGGGAATCAGGTGCGCGGTCTTGGCGAACCAGAAATTGGAGATCTGCGTCAGCATCTCGCCCTTGCCCGGGATCGGGTTGGGCAGCACCACGTCGAACGCGGAAAGCCGGTCGGTCGCGACCATCAGCAGGCGGTCGTCGGACAGCGCATAGACATCGCGCACCTTGCCGCGGTGAATCAGTTCCAGGCCGGGCAGGTTCGATTGCGACAGGGTGGTGGGCACGACGAGGGATTCCGTTGGGCGAGGCTGCCTATTCTAGCGGGCCCAGTCTACCGGGCCTATTCCAGTGGAACAGGCGATTCCGGACCGGCTGCTAGAATTGGCGACCTTTAGCCCCATCTGTTGCCGATGCGCCTTCTTTCCACCGCCGTCCTGTGCCTCGCCGCCGTCGTTCCAGCCCGTGCATGGAGTCAGGCCGCGCCTTTGCAGCAACCCAGCCGGCTCGGTCTGTGCGCCGCATGCCACGGTGAAACCGGCCATGCGAACGTGCCCGGTGCGCCGAACCTTGCAGGCCAGCCGCTGGACTACCTGCGCAGCGCGCTGAAGCAGTATCGCGACGGCCATCGGGATGCGCCGGTGATGCGTGCGGCGATCGGGCCGGTCAGCGACGCGGAACTCGATGCGCTGGCGCAGTGGTACAGCGCGCAATCGCCCAAGGCCATTCCATGAGTTTCACCTATACGCTGTGGTTCGCCTTCTTCGGTTTTCTGATCGGCCGTGCGCCCGGTGCCCTCACCGGCGCGATCGTCGGTTTCATCTTCGACAACCTGCGCCACAGCCAGCGCAAGAACGCCACGCCGGAAGCCGGTGGCTATGTCGGGCCGTTATTCACCTTGCTGGGCGCGGTGGCGAAATCCGACGGCCGTGTGTCCGAGGCGGAGATCGCGGTGGCCGAGCGCCTGATGACGCGCATCGGCCTGGATGCCGAACAGCGCAAGCAGGCCGCGGCGAGCTTCAACGTCGGCAAGCAGCCGGAATTCGACGTCACCCAGACCATCAACGCCCTGCGCAGCTGGGTCGGCATGCGCCGCGACCATGCGTTTCCGGTACTCGACGTGGTGATCGAAACCGTATTGGCCGAAGGCAATCCGCCACCGGAGAAAATGGCCATCCTGCGCCAGCTCGCGTTCGCGCTGCGCATCAGCGAGATGGAGTTGATGGCGATGATGGCGATGAAGGGCTACGCATGGAATGCCGGTGGCCAGCGCGGCTACAACCCAGGCCAGGGCCGTGGTTCGTCCGGCGGCGGTTACGTACCGCCGCAGCGCACGCAGCAGGGCCCCGATCCGTATGCCGTGCTCGGCATCGACCGCAGCGCCGACGAGCGCGCAGTGAAGCGCGCCTACCGTAAACTGATTTCCGAACATCACCCCGACCGGCTCGGCGACCTGCCCGAAGACATGCGCAAGCGCGCCGAATCGCGCGCCAGCGAGATCAACGCCGCCTACGACCGGATCAAGGAACAGCGCGGCTTCAAGTGAGGCAAGAAGTTCTCCCTCCCCTGCGAAGCAGGGGAGGGTCGGGGAGGGGTTGCTCTTGGCTCCAACGTCAAAAAGCACCCCCTCCCAGCCTCCCCCTGCAGGCAGGGGGAGGAGCAAAGCCGGCGCCGGGTGTTTCATCGTGGCAGACTTGAAATCCGTTTCGCGCCGATGCCGCATCTCATCCAGGTTTTCCCATGCCCAAGCAACCCGCCATCATCGCCCCCTCCATTCTCGCTGCCGATTTCGCACGGCTGGGTGAGGACACCGCCGCGGCACTCGCCGCCGGCGCGGACTGGGTGCATTTCGACGTGATGGACAACCATTACGTACCGAATCTCACGATCGGTCCGATGGTGCTGCAGTCGCTGCGCGGCTACGGCATCACCGCGCCGATCGACGTGCACCTGATGGTCAAGCCGGTCGATCGCATCGTGCCGGATTTCGCCAAGGCCGGCGCCACGCTGATCAGCTTCCATCCGGAAGCCAGCGAGCACGTCGATCGCACGATCGGGCTGATCAAGGAATCCGGCTGCCAGGCGGGTCTGGTCTTCAATCCGGCCACGCCGCTGGATTATCTCGACTACGTGATGGACAAGCTCGACCTGGTCCTGATCATGTCGGTGAACCCCGGTTTCGGCGGACAGAAATTCATCCCCGGCACGCTGGAGAAACTTCGCCAGGCGCGCCAGCGGATCGAGCAGAGCGGCCGGGCGATCCGGCTGGAAGTCGATGGCGGCGTCACTGCGGACAACATCGGCGCGATTGCCGCTGCCGGTGCCGATACCTTTGTCGCCGGTTCGGCGATCTTCCACGCGAAGGATTACCGCGCCGAGATCGCGGCCATGCGCCAGGCGATAGGCTGAGCCAGCGGCGGAACGTGCGGCCTGCATATAAAGATCCCGGCGCCACAACTGCTGCGCCGGGATAAAACGTCATCGGACGTGAGAGGAAACACCATGACTGGCTGTACCGATGCGACCGCTTCAAGGGAGGGTCGGCGACCGCATCGACACGTTCCACGGCAATGGAAGCACTTGCCAGTCACCAACTCAGACTCTGGTTCCGGCCGTTTGGTTCCCCGGCGTTCGTGAATCCGCCGAAACCCTTGTACGGCAAGGCGCAGACAAAAAGATCCCTTCGCGCGGAAGGGATCAAAGCCACCATGTCGGACGGAATGAGCGGATTTACACGGGTTGCCAGTCGGGATCGGGCTCGTCGGGCCCCGCGTCCGGCGCGATTCCCTTCGCACCGGGCGCCATCTCTTCCACGGCAAATGAATCGGCAATGGTGTCGCAATGGATGATGTGCGCGGCGTTCATCTCAATGAATACCCAGGATCAGGCCCAGCAGCAGCGCGCCCAGCGCCAGCGTCACCCGCAACGGCTCGAAACTGCGCAGTTCGCTGTTCGGATCGGTTTCGGTGGGTTTGTTGGTCGGCATGATCGGCTCCGCGTGATGCGTGGAACACATGACATCGCGTTCGAAGGCCGCGGCGCGGACGCAATCGGGCCGGCTTGCCGCTGGGTTCTGGCAAAACGCGGGCACGCGTGCCATACGCCTTGCGCCACAGCGGCGCGCATAGCACGCTGCGCGCATCTCACAGGAGCGTGCCATGGGCCGCAGCATTGCCATCGTTGAAGACGAGCCGTTGATCCGCGCCAATTACGTCGAGGCGTTGAACCGCTTCGGTTACGACGCGCGCGGTTACGGTTCGCGGCAGGAGGCATCGAGCGCGTTCGCGATGCGGCTGCCGGAGCTGGTAATCATCGACATCGGTCTCGGCGACGAACCCGAAGGCGGCTTCGACCTGTGCCGCGAGTTGCGTGCGAAGTCGTCGACGCTGCCGTTGATCTTCCTCACCGCGCGCGATTCGGATTTCGACGTGATCTCCGGCCTGCGCCTGGGTGCCGACGACTACCTCAGCAAGGACACCAGCCTGCACCAGCTGGCTGCGCGCATCGCCGCGCTGTTCCGGCGAATCGAGTCGCTGAAGGCGCCCGCGTCCAGCGAGACGGTGATCGAGCACGGTTCGCTGAAGATGGAATCCGAGCGCATGCGCATCACCTGGAACGGTGACGAGGTGCCGCTCACGGTCACCGAATTCTGGATGGTGCATACGCTGATCCGCTTCCCCGGCCACGTGAAGAATCGCGATCAGCTGATGCGCGAGGCGGAGCTGGTGGTCGACGACGCCACCATCACGTCGCACATCAAACGCATCCGCAAGAAGTTCATCGCGGTGGCGCCGGAGTTCGATGCGATCGAAACCGTGCATGGCGTCGGCTATCGGTGGAAACCGTGATCCGTCGAGTCGCCACGCTGTTGCTGCTGTTGCTGGCAGCCATGTCGACGCAGGCCACCGAACCGGCATCCGCATTACCCGACGGCAAGACCGTGATGGCCTATGGCAAGCCCGATGGCGCCGTGCCCGGCTGGAGCATCGTCAGCGTGCCGCCCGCCGGATGGACCGCCGACTGCTGCCAGTATGCAAGGGCGATCGGAGTGAACCTGGTGCTCTACAAGGGCGACTGGAGCGGCGACCCCGACCGCGTGATGGTGCTCAATGTATGGCCGTCCAAACTGCCGACGCTCGCCGCCGAATGGAAGGCCGACCAGGCGCATTACCTGAAGCGCGATCCGCTGGCCAAAGTCGCCGCGTTTGCGTTGAAACATCCGTCGATGCCCTGCCATGGCCTGCTCTACCGGGGCACCGACCACATCGATGACGTCGTGGTGTTCTGCGATCCGGGCAAGGCCGCCGGCGTGCGCCTGAGCTGGTCGATGACCGTGGCTGCCGAAGACAGGCAGCGCGAGCAGGTCATGGCGATGTTTCGCGATGTGGTCGGGAAATCGGTCTACAAGCCGTACCGGCAGACGCCTGAACCGGCGAGCCGTGCGGCCCTGCACTAAGCTGCGGAGGATGTTCTTCGGAAAGCCGTTCTTCGGAATGGGCCGTTCATGACGCTGCGTCGAAAACTCCTGCTGGTCGCCCTGTGCACGCTCGCCCTGCCGGTCGCGGGGTGGCTGTATGTGCGGCAGATGGAAACCCTGTTGCGCGATGGCCAGGCGCAGGCCTTGCTGGCGTCGGCGCGTGCGGTGGCGCGCAGTCTGGTGGTGATCGGCGCAGTGCGCCCGCAGGAGGGCGGCGGCTGGTATGTGCAGCAGACGCCGGGTCCGATCACGGTCGATGGCTATGGCGACGACTGGGCGCCGCTGACGCCGTGGGCCCAGCCGCTTGGAGCCGTGCCGATCGCAGGGCAGGCATCGCGGTCGCGCGGAAAACTGCTGCTGGCCGAGGATGCCGATGCGCTCTACCTGTATGTCGACGTCGCCGACACGCGACGCACGCGCGCCGATGTCGACGACGCCAACGCGCTGGCGGCCGATCATGTGATCCTCAGCTTGGGCAATGCTGCTGGCCAGCGGCGTTACCTGCTGGCCAGCGCCGCGCCCGGTTCGCTGATGGCGCGTCCGATCGATCCGGCCGTCGACGGCCTGCCCGAACAGATCGCCGCGCAATGGCAGGAGGATGGCAGCGGCTATCGGGTGGAGTTGCAATTGCCGCGCAGCATGCCGTTGCGTGCGCTTGGCGTCGGTGTGTACGACGCGGCGGCAGGCGGTGATCCGAAAGCCGCCGACGTCCGTCCCTTGCTGGCGTTTTCCACCACGCTATCGGGTGAACTGGCGCAGCTTGCGCCCGACCGGGTGCAGGCACGCGTCCTGAGTCCACAAGGCTGGCTGCTCGCGCGCAGCGGTCATCTGAATACCGTGCCCGGTGCCGACGGGCAGCCGGGCTGGTTCGCTTCCATCATCTATCGCTCGCTGCTGGCGACGCGGCTCGAGGACGCCAACCTGTGGTCGCAGGATGTGCCAAGGCTGGACACCTCCGAGGTCGCGCGCGCCCGCGCCGGCACGCCGGTCAGCGTGTGGCGCAGCGGCGAGGAGCGCGGCAGCGTGGTGCTGTCGGCGGCGGTGCCGATCGGTTCCACCGGAAAAATCGATGGCGTGCTGCTGCTGGAACAGGCCAGCCGCAGCGTGCCCCTGCTGGCCAACCAGGCGCTGCTCGGCCTGCTGCTGACCAGCTTCGGCGTGCTGCTGGTGGCCGGCGGCATCCTGCTTGCCTTCGCCACCCGCCTCAGCCTGCGTCTGGGTCGCCTGCGCAACGCGGCCGAACGTGCGCAACTCAACGATGGACGTCTGGACGGTGTCTTCGAGCAGGGTCGCTTCCCGATGACCGATGCGCCCGACGAGATCGGCGATCTCGCGCGCAGCTTCGAGCGGCTGTTCGAAGTCGTCGGCGGCTACACCGATTACCTGCGTACCCTCGCGTCGAAACTGTCGCACGAACTCAACACGCCGCTGGCGATCGTCAAGTCGTCGCTGGACAACCTCGAGCACGCCGACCTGCCGGCCGAGGCGCAGCCGTATCTCGAACGCGCGCGCGATGGCGTGGCGCGGCTTGGCACGCTGGTGCGCGCGATGAGCGAATCCAGTCGCATGGAGCGCTCGATCACCGCCGCCGAACCCGAGGACATCGACCTGCGCGACGTGGTGCGCGGCTGCGCCGATGCCTATCACCCGCTGATCGGCACGCGCCGGCTCGAATGTGCGCTGCCGGATGCGCCGTTGAGCATGCACTGCGCGCCCGAACTGATCGCACAGGCGCTGGACAAGCTGCTCGACAACGCACTCTCGTTCACGCCCGAACATGGCTGGCTGCGTCTGAGCCTGCGGGCCACCGACGACGGTGCCGAAATCGAATTGGCCAACCAGGGCCCGCTGCTGCCCGAGGCGATGCAGGGCCGCCTGTTCGATTCGCTGGTCAGCCTGCGCGACAAGTCCACCCCCGGTGATGCGCCGCATCTGGGGCTGGGCCTGTACGTGGTACGGCTGGTGGCCGAACGCCACGGCGGCGTGGCATCGGCGCGCAATCTCGACGACGGCAGCGGCGTGGTGTTCTCGCTGCGGCTGCGCGGCATGCCTCGGCAGCGGTTGAGCGGCTGAGGCTTGCGTCGAAGGCCCTACGCTGACCCGACCCCGCGACTGCGCCGCATCATGAAGTGCTGCTTCCGCTTCGTCGGCATGCGGCTTCGGCGCATGGCGGCGCAATCAACGTTCTCAATGCGAGGCATATAAGTGCCATGGCGATCCGAACCGTCATGGCGGAAGGCGAGCCCAGATATAGACAGGACAACTTGCAAGTTATCCTGTCTATATCTATATTCCGCGCATGAGCGCTCCTTCTAGCACCTCCATATCCCTTGAAACGGCCGTCGCCGAGCTTTCGCTGGCGATCGGGCAGCTCTTGCGGCGATTGCGCGCGGAATCAAACCCGGACGAACTGACCTGGTCCCAGACCGTGGCGCTGTCGCGACTGGAGAAGGCGGGGCCGATGACGACAGCGGACCTCGCGCGCGCAGAATCGGTGAAGCCGCAATCGATGGGTGCCACGCTTGCTGAGTTGGAGCGGGAAGGCCTGGTCGAGCGTCACCCTCATCCGACGGACGGCCGGCAGGTCCTGTTCGCACTGACGGCAGAAGGCGTCGAGGCTCGGCGAAAGCGTAGCGCCGCGAAGCAGAAATGGCTGCTGGCCGCCATGGCCAAGCTCGATCCTGGCGAACAACAGATGCTCATGTCCGCGGTCGCCTTGATCAAGCGTCTAGGCGAAGCCGAATCGTAGGCCGCCCGAGGACTTGAGGCCGCTCATGCACGAGATGCAACGCGCGGCTTCGCCGTCATCCAGATCATCAGAAGGAAAACGCTGTGACCGTGACCATCCTCGACCCGAAGTCCGCACTCATTGTCGTCGATCTTCAGAAAGGCATCGTTTCGCTACCGACCGTGCAACCTATAGACGGCGTGGTGAGGTACGTCGGGACGCTGGCAGAAACCTTCCGTAGGCATGGCTTGCCGGTCGTGCTCGTCAACGTCGCCGGTGGTGCGCCGGGCCGGACAGAGCAGCCGCGAATCCGGCGAGAATTGCCGGCCGGCTGGACCGATCTCATCCCCGAGCTGAACCGGCAACCGCAAGACCATGTCGTGACAAAGCACACGCCGGGCGCCTTCACGAACACGGATCTTGAAGTCCACCTGAGGTCGTTGGACGTCACCCAGGTCGTGATCGTCGGCGTCGCCACCAGCAACGGTGTCGAAGTCACTGCGCGCCAGGCCTACGAGCTCGGCTTCAACGTCACGCTCGCGACCGACGCCATGACCGACCTGCACGCCGACGCTCATGACTACAGCATCACGCGAATTTTTCCGAGGATCGGGGAGACCGGCATGACCCGGGAAATCATCAATCTTCTGGAAAGGAGTGCCTGAGCATGAATTGGCTTCACGACGCAGCCTACCTGTTCGGCGGCGCTTTTCTCGCAAACGCCATTCCGCATTTTGTCAGCGGCATGATGGGTCGGCCCTTTCAGAGCCCATTCGCCAAGCCGCCAGGCGAAGGTCTTTCATCTTCGACCGTCAACGTGCTGTGGGGATTTGCGAACTTCGTTCTCGCTTACCTGCTCATCGCGCGCGTGGGGAACTTCGATATCCATGCCGCGGATCATGTCATCGCTTTCGGTGTGGGTGTTCTGCTTCTCGGTGTGATGGCCGCGCGCTCGTTCGGACGGTTTCATGGCGGCAATTCGCCCACAGGCTCGTGACGGGATGGCCAAGGGCACGTTCCGCTCGCTGAAGGTCTTCAACTATCGCGTCTGGACCATCGGCTCGCTGGTTTCCAATGTTGGAACATGGATGCAACGCACTGCCCAGGACTGGTTGGTACTGACCGAACTCACCCATCACAGCGCAACCGCCGTTGGCATCGTCATGGGCTTGCAGTCGGGGCCGCAACTACTCCTGCTGCCTTGGACGGGTTATGCCGCCGATCGTTTCGATCGACGCAAGCTCTTGATCTGCACCCAGGCGGCTTTGGGTTTGCTCGCCCTTGTCCTCGGCGTGCTCGCCATCACCGGGCTTGTCCGGCTGTGGCATGTCTACGTGCTCGCGTTTCTCTCCGGCTGCGTCAACGCGATCGACATGCCGGCGCGCCAGACCTTCGCCTCCGATCTCGTCGGAGACGATGACCTTTCAAACGCAGTGGCGCTGAATTCCTCAATCATCAACCTCGGCCGGATGGTCGGTCCTGCCGTCGCCGGTATCGTGATCGCACTCGTCGGTTCCGGTGGGGCATTCCTGATCAACGCAGTCTCCTTCTGTGCCGTGCTCGCGTCGCTTGGGCTTCTGCGCGTGAAGGAGCTTCATTCCACTGCCCGCGCCGCCCGCGCCCGCGGCAATCTGGTGGAAGGATTCCGCTATGTGCGATCGCGCCCCGACCTGAAGGCCATCCTGTGGATGCTCTTCCTGATCGGCACGTTCGGGCTCAATTTTCCAATATTCATCTCGACCATGTCGGTCAAGGTTTTCCACGGCGGCGCAAGCCAGTATGGGTTCCTGACATCAGTCATGGCGGTGGGAACACTCACCGGTGCGCTGCTCGCTGCCGGACGGGAAAGACCCCGGTTCGGACTTCTGCTCGTCGGCGCCGCAATCTTCGGGATCGGCTTTGCATTCGCCACAATTACCCCCAATGCCTGGCTGTTCGGCGCCGCACTCGTCGTCATCGGCGTGTCGGCGCTGACTTTCTCCAATTCGACGAGCAGCCTGATGCAGCTATCCACCGAGCCTGTGATGCGAGGGCGCGTCATGGCGCTGCGTCTGGCCATTGGCGTGGGAGCGACGCCGATCGGGGCGCCGATCGTCGGTTGGGTCGCCGATGTCTTCGGTCCGCGCTGGGCGTTGGGCGTCGGCGCCGCCTCTGGATTCACGGCGGCGATCGTCGCGTTCGCCTACCTCGTGAAGCACCGTCACCTGCGCGCACATCTTGACGGTTGGCGTCTCCGCTTCGCCAGCGACGGCGACGGCCTCATGACATTCGTCAGCCCCACCACCCACCTGCCATGATGGCCGCTGGATGCTGTGATGTATTTCGGACGATTCAAGCGTGACCGGCAGCGCTTGAGACTGCGACCGTAAAAGCGATCGGTCAGCCCGACTTTCCGATCGAGATCACCACCAGCAGCGCCTAGAAACTCGAAGCCCGTGCTCTCCGGCACGGCTACTCCGCTTGATCATGCTCGGGCCAGCGGACATGAGTTGGCTACATCAGGCCAGTACCGCCCTTGTCGGCGACGCCGCGCATTTCGATCAGCGGCTCTTTGATGCTGGCGCCCCTCTCGCCCTGCAAGAGGGTGTGGAGTCCGTGGATCGCGGCATATTCTTGCAGAATGTCGCGCCATAGCGAGCATCTTCGGGTCGTGCGGGAACCTGATGAGAACTACTTCTACGCTATAGCCCTCTGACACCGCATTTTTTACGAGCCGGTCAGGTGGGTTGGCCCGAACGCTTCGACGAGGGCATCCACCACCACCCTTACCTTGGGAGCCAGGTTGCGCGAGCGCGGCCAGAGGGCAGATATGGGAACATCTTCAGCCGGCGTGGAGATCGGGACCACCTCAAGCCGTCCGCTGCGGAGGTCTTCGCCGGCAAGCCAGGTCGAGAGATAGGCTAAGCCGAGCCCGTTCACGGTCGCATCCCGCAAAGCCTCGCCATGACTTATCGTATGGCGCGGCCGGATAACGAACGACCTGACCAGTCCGTCCGGGCCGGAAACCGTCCATGGCAGCGGGCGGCCATCCTTGGCGAAGGCAAGGCAGTCGTGATTACCGAGTTCCTCGACGGAGGTGGGACGTCCCCGGCCGTCGAGATAGCTCGGCGCGGCGCAGATGATCGAGCGTTGCGTGCCGATGCGCCGCCCGATCAGACTTGCATGATTTCCCGGATCGCCCAAGCGGACCACAAGGTCCATGCCTTCCTCGACGAGATCAACCTGACGGTCCGCAAAGGAAATATCGAGATTGAGATCGGGATTTCCGTTCGCGACTTCCTTGAGCACGGGCATGACGCACAGCCGACCGAACGATATCGGCAGGTTGATCCGCAAGGTTCCTGATACTGCGCGCCTCCGTGAGGCCAGCAGCGTCTCCGCTGCGTTTAGTTCTTCCAGAACCTTGAGGCAGCTCTGGTAATAGGCTTGACCTTCGGCCGTCAGGTTCAGGCTGCGCGTCGTGCGGTCCAGCAGCCGGATGCCGAGGCGCTCTTCCAGACGCGCCACGCTCTTGCCGGTCGCGGATTTCGACACACCCATACGCGCCGCTGCCGCCGTGAAGCTGCCCGCTTCCACTGCATGGACGAAGGCGGAAATGCCTTGAAGGTGAGAATGGAGATTCATGCTCATCAGATTGACGATCATATGGAGGAAGTGTTCGCAAAATACATCGCAACACCATCCATGTGGTTGTCAATAAGATTCGCTCTCAGCGAGAGAAGGATCGACCATGAGCGAGACAATGAGACGGTGGCAGTTGCCGTCATTCGGATTGAAAAGCCTGGGACTGGCTCAAGTACCGGTGCCTATCCCGGACAGGAACGAACTCCTGATCCGGGTTGCGGCGGCCTCCCTCAATTATCGCGACAAGCTGGTGGTGGAAGGCGGGTTGCTTCCCGACAAGCCGACCATGCCGTTCGTTCCGGTTTCCGACATGGTGGGCGAGGTCGTGGCGATCGGCACGGATGTGTCGCGCTTCAAGGTCGGCGACCGGGTGCTCGGAAACTTCTGGACGCAATGGATCGACGGCGAGCCGCCGCAGGAGATGATCCGGCACGGCCTGTCGCTGGGCGGACCGCATCCCGGAGCGCTGGCAGAATATGTGACGCTGTATGAAGACATCGCCGTCAGGGCGCCCGCATCGCTGACCGACGAGGAAGCCTCGACGTTGCCGGTTGCGGCGCTGACGGCATGGTTCGCTCTTGTAGAGACAGGTCACGTCAAGGCGGGTGAAACCGTTTTGGTGCAGGGCACCGGCGGCGTCGCCTTGTTCGGCCTTCAGTTCGCCCAGGCCTTCGGAGCCCGCACGATCATCACCTCGCGCAGCGCCGAAAAGCTTCAACGCGCGAAGGCGCTCGGCGCATCGGCCGTGATCGATACCAGTTCAACTCCTGACTGGTCTGTTGCGGCGCTGGACTTGACCGACGGGCGCGGCGTCGATCATGTGCTTGAAATCATCGGTGGCGACAATCTCAGCCAGTCGGCAGCCTCACTGGCGAGCGGCGGGCGCATCGCCCAGATAGGCTTCCTTAAGGGATCGGAGATCGTGTTGTCCGCGGTTCCCATGATGCTCAAAAGAGCGATCATCCAGGGCATCTCGGTCGGGCATAGACGAGCGTTCGAGGACATGAACCGCGCCATTGACGAGCACGGCATCAAGCCGGTGATCGACAAGGTCTACGCCTTTGAGGATGTGCGTGCCGCCTTCGATCATCTCGAACGCGGACCGTTCGGTAAAGTCGTGGTCCGGTTGACGAATGAAGTTGGAAGCTGATTCTCAATGTCGCCTTGCCTAGCGTGCGGTGATCGGCGGCGTTCGCGTAGCTATCTCGCAGAATATCGTGTAATCGATGGCGAATGTGGCGGGGCGAGAGGGATTCGAACCCGCCTTGCATTGAGCGCCTATGCTGCAAGCTTCGGTATGGCTCTCTCGACCAATCCCAAGAATCGGGTGTTGCGTGCCCGCTCAACTATTTTCGACAGGAAACCGGCAAATCCCGATTGGGCAGCGTGGTGTGCGTGCTGCTGTTCCAGCTGATCTTGGTGTTGTTTGCCACAACCGGCAGAAACACCACTTTCCGGTAGCGAATCTCGCGGTTTGCCTCGGGTGTGTCGAACAGCACCGTCACGACGCCTCCATCGACGTCCACACTGGAAACGTATCCGCCTGAAATGGACACGGCATCGGCCAGCCCGCGGAAAGGTTGTTGGGCGGAAACACGTGATGAGCGTCGTAGTAGTCGGCCATCGCAGTCTTCGCGCCTTCGGCCATCGCCATGCCCTAGGCTACCTGCATGCGAACGAGATAGCTCTGGTACGCGGGAATGGCAATCGCCGCCAGGATGGCGAGCACGAACGGAAGCAGGAAGAAGATCACCCAGAACACGGCCTTCGACGGCTTCGGCGATGTTTGCCCGGTGTTCTTCCAGCGCGCCACCCAGCTGAGATTGGCCTGCAGGTAGAACAGGGTGAAGAAGAACAGCGTGACGCCGCCGACTTCCAGTTTCGTCCCGTGATCTGCCATGCAGCGCTTCACCGAACCTGTCATCGAAAAATACGCGACTAGGCTGAGGATCCAGCGGCCAAGCAGCAGCATGCCGCCGAGCGAAACCAGTTCCGTATCTGGTTGCCCCAGGCGTATCCCGGAAAAGATGCCGATGAAGTAAACCGGTTCGCCGATGAGGAAACACGCCAAGCTCAATCCAAGCAGCAGCACGGCATTGCTTTTGCGATCGATCTTGCGCACCCAGTTGGCCTGGGTGAAAGGCCAGATCAGGCCGAATATTCCCAGCGTGAGTATCGAGAACAGCAGCACCAATCCCCAGTGCAGCGATGGCGGCGCCGGCAGTACGGCGCGCGTGGTGTCGTCGTATGGTTCGAAGGGACCCGGGCTTGCGCCGCCGTTCGTCCGTGGCGTGCCGCTCGCCAACGGCGGCATGCCCATGGGCGGCGGCGGGAGCGATGCACTTGCGGTCGTCACAAACAGGCTGGCCAGCGGCATCCAGTTGTTCATGCCCTCGCGCCACGCCAGCGCGTCGGCCGCCAACCGGCCTTCCCGCATCCACTGGCGGACATCGTCCTCGCTGTAGGGACCGTATCTCTGCCCGTCCCGGCCAATCCATATCCTGTCGTCAGCGCTCACGATGAAGTCCTCTTTCGTTGTGATGAAGCATGTCGCGGGTCGTCGGAATGCCGAGCCCGAGTGGCAGGCAAGATCGCTTTCTCCGCGTATCCGGAATCATCGATGCAGGTTTGTGCGATGGACCAAGCGCTGGCGCCGTCACGCCCCCAGTTTTGCGGCCGTGGCGATGACACGGGAGTGTTTCATGCCGGCAGTCCCTGTTTTCCCCGAATGCGAGATTAAACCTGCGTCCCTGGCACGGCAAGGACAGCGCAAGATGCGTGATCGACGGCCGATGGACTGCTATCTTCACCGGTCTCCTACTGTGGATCTGCAACGTGATCTCCCGAGACGAATTCGACGAGCTGGTAGCCAAAGGGCATACGCGCATACCGTTGGTGCGCGAGGTGTTCTCCGACCTCGACACGCCGTTGTCGGTGTACCTGAAGCTGGCCGATGGCCCGTACACCTTCCTGCTCGAATCGGTTGAAGGCGGCGCCACCTGGGGACGCCACTCGTTCATCGGCTTGCCCGCGAAGCGCGTGTATCGCCTGCGCGGCCATGAGCTGGAAGTAGAGGATTCGGGCGAGATCGTCGAGCGCCGCCATCTCGACGATCCGCTCGGCGAGATCGAGAAGCTGCGCCAGCAATACGATGTGCCGCACCTGCCGGGCCTGCCGGCCTTCAGTGGCGGGCTGGTCGGCTATTTCGGTTTCGAGACGATCGGCTACATCGAGCCGCGCCTGGCGCAATGGGATCGCGCGGACGAACTCGGCACGCCCGATGTGCTGCTGATGCTGGCCGAAGAAGTTGCGGTATTCGACAACCTCAAGGGCCGGCTGTACCTGATCGTGCACGCCGATCCTTTGCAGCCGCAGGCCTATGCCGCGGCGGAGCGGCGGCTCGATGCGCTGGTCTACCGGTTGCGCCAGGGCGGCGCGTCGTATCCGCAGCTCACGCAGTCGACCGTGCTGGACGAGGGCGATTTCAAATCCTCGTTCACCCGCGACGAGTTCGAGGCGATGGTCGAGCGCGCCAAGGAATACATCCGCGCCGGCGACATCTTCCAGGTGGTGCCGTCGCAGCGCCTGAGCGTCGGTTTCAATGCGCGGCCGGTGGACGTGTATCGCGCACTGCGCGCGCTGAATCCGTCGCCATACATGTACTTCTTCGACCTTGGCGATACGCAGATCGTCGGCTCTTCGCCGGAAATCCTCGCGCGCCTGAAAGACGGCAAGGTCGTCGTGCGCCCGCTCGCCGGCACGCGCAAGCGCGGCGCCACGGAAGAGGAAGACCAGGTTCTGGAAGCCGAACTTCTGGCCGATCCGAAGGAGCGCGCCGAGCACGTCATGTTGATTGATCTCGGCCGCAACGACATCGGCCGCATCAGCGAAACCGGCAGCGTCGAAGTCAGCGAATCGTTCGCGGTCGAGCGCTACTCGCACGTCATGCACATCGTGTCGCAGGTGCAAGGCATCGCCAAACCCAACCTCAGTTACATGGACGTGCTCAAGGCTACGTTCCCCGCCGGCACGCTCAGCGGCGCACCGAAGATCCGCGCGCTGGAAATCATCCAGGAGCTGGAGCCGTACAAGCGCAACATCTACGCCGGCGCCATCGGCTGGATCGGCTGGTGGGGCGATGCCGACACCGCCATCGCCATCCGCACCGCCGTCATCCAGAACGGCCGCCTGCACGTGCAGGCCGGCGCAGGCATCGTCTACGACTCCGACCCCGCCGCCGAGTGGGAAGAGACGATGAACAAGGGACGTGCGTTGTTCCGCGCGGTGGCGCAGGCGGCGAAGGGGTTGTGAATAGTGGTGCGAATCCACGCAGGTCGAGCGGATTCCCTATGCTCGACCTGAACAATGAGACGTCCATTCCGCATCCGTCGCAACAGTGAGAGCTGCACGGAAACGTTGCTTGAACTTTCCGCCGCACGAGTCACAGGCAAAATAGCTGCAGTTGTCCGGTGCACGCCGGCCATCAACCATCACGGTCATCAACATCCGTTGAACGCAACGGAGTGAAGCCTGGCCACACGATGGGCATGGCGCACGACGACGGGGTGTGCGCCATGCCGCGAAAAGACACAGTCCGATCAAGGTGGTCATCATGATGACTGCGAATATCGCCATCGCGCTGTCGTCCGTCTAGGGATGCTCTGATTTATTCTCCGTCTTCGGCATCATAGTGAGCCGCCCCTCCGGAAGCGCATCCCCGATGAAACAGCGTTCGTTCGCCTCACTGAGTTTCGAGTCGAAGAAGAAACCGACGCGTCGCGAGCGGTTTCT